>CAZVZP010000210.1:0-4405 GCA_964631625.1 uncultured Hyphomicrobiales bacterium
CCAAGCAGATCATCGACGAACAGGGGGACAAATTATTTCAGGAGGATAGTCGATAAACTCGCGCCGTAGCGCACAACTTCTCCCTGCCAGGAACCGAGCCCGCTCGCCGGTATTCCGTCCCGGTTCTAACGGCGCAGCGGCCAGCCGGTGCCGGCCGGCACGCGGCGCCGTCCGCGTTAGCCGAGGGTCTGGCGGATGTGCTGGACGAGCTCGGGCGTGGCGTTGCCGTCGGCCAGCAATCCTTGATCCGTCTGGTACTGCCGGATCGCCGCGCGGGTCTTCGGGCCCATGACCCCGTCCACGGGTCCGGGATCGTAGCCGAGCTTCGTGAGCGCGAACTGAATGTCGCGCACGAGCGCGGCGTCGCCTGCGGGCGTGTAGGACGCCTGCTCGGTGCTAGCGCTCGAGGAGTCGCTCTCCCAGAACGGATCGCCGATGTCGATCGTGTCCTTGTCGGTAACCGCGCCGGTCAAGCCGCCGGCGGCCGCGCCGATCAGCGCGCCCTCGACGAGCGAAAGCCCGGTCACCGCGCCCACGACCGCGCCGGCGCCCGCGCCGATCCCGGCGCCGGTGACGCCGCGCTCGCCCGCGGTGTCGCCGCAGGCGGCAAGAAGCAACGCGAGGGCCGCAAGGGCCGGTGCAATGCGAGTCATGGCGAGAACCTCATCATCGGTTGCGCCGGGGCGCGCAACGCACGCCGGTCATCGCGCCCCGTCAGGCAGTATGCACCTAATTCTAGGCCGAAGTTCGTTAACAAGATGAGGACCAGGTCTTTGAACTTTCTTAATAGTTGCATCGGCCAGGGCATAAGGCCAGGCCGGGGCGTCGCCGCGGGCGCTGCGCCGCGGGCGCCGCGCCGCAGGCGCCGCCCGCGAGCGTCAACGATCCGCCTGCCGCGTCAGCTCTTTTTCTTGGGCGCCGCGGTCGAGGCCCGCTTGATCGCCTCCTGCATCGCCGTCGGATCGAAAGCCGGCATCGACTGGATGCGCCCGTAGCCCCTGGCCGCATACCACACCGACATGGCCAGCACCGCCTCGGGGTTGGGCGCTTCGACGATGGTCACGAAGTCGAACTGCCCTTGCGTGTAATTCACGGATGTCAGCTTGATGCCCAGCGCCGTGAGCTTCAGCTTGGCGCCGCTCAGTCTTTGCGACTGCTTGTCGACCCATTGCGGGCTGATGGTTCCAAGAAGGACGTATCGCATCGCGCATCTCCCTTTCGTCTCCGAGCGCCCTCACCCCGTTGTCCCGGCCCAATGGTAGGCGGCGCGGCCGCCGCGGGCCATCGGGAATCGGAGCGCCCAACGCTTTGTCCCGTTCGGCTCCGGGCCTTAAGCTCCAAGTCTAACACCGCGCGCCGTCTTGGCGAACGGGCGGCAGGCGGGCAGCCGCCCGGCCGCGCAGCACCGAACGGGCCGAGCGGCGGCCGGGCGTTGCGCAGGCGAACTCTACGCATCGCCTGCCATCCGCTTGGCGTGATAGGCTTTAGGATGCCGGTCGGCGGCCGACGCGCGCGCCGCGTGGGGGTAGGCCGGATCGCACGCAAATGGGGGAGGCCCGCCATGTTGCCGCGCAAGCTGGTGCCGCATCGCTTCGAGGTGCCGGAGAGGGTCGAGGGCCCCGGCTTCGTGATCGTGCCCTTGACCCCCGATCTCTTGCCCAAGGACTACGAGGCCTACATGAGCAGCGTTGCACACCTCAAAGGGCACCTGCAGCCCGGGTCGACCTGGCCCGAGGGGGCGAGCCTCGGGGATGCGATCGTCGATCTGTGTTGGGTCGAGCAGGAGCGGCGCTACCGCTCCTCCTTCGCCTACGCGGCGATGACCCCGGACGAGAGCATGGAGCTCGGCTGCGTCTACGTCTATCCGACCCTGAAGGCCGGGTTCGAAGCGGAAGTGAACCTCTGGGTGCGCCAGAGCGCGTACGATGAGGGTTTCGACGACGTGCTCTACCGCTTCGCCAAGCGTTGGGTCGCCGAGAGCTGGCCGTTCCGCAGCGTCGCCTTTCCGGGCCGCGAGATCCCTTGGCCCGAGTGGGAGCGGCTGCCCGACAAGGAGCCGCTGACGCTCTAAGCGCGGCGGCCGCGGCAAACCTCCGCCGATAGAAGCGGCTCACCCCGGCAGCTTGGTGTAATAGGCGATCTTCTCCGAGCGCACGCCGTCCTCGCCCACTTTGATCAGGCCTGAGCCCGCGAAGGGCGTGCCGGGAATGACCCACCAGCACCACACGCTTAAGCTCCCGTCGTCCTCGGGCTTGGCCACGACCTCGGAGAGGACCATGAAGTTGGCTGCGCTCTTGCCGCCGCGCGCGGCCTCGACGGCCTTCTTCAAGTCGGCGAAATAGGCCTCGAACTTGGCCTTGGCGATGCGCCCGGCATTGGGATCGTCGAACGTGAACGAGGGGCTCGTGCACTTCATGTGCAGCGAGGGATCGCCCTTGATCCAGCCTTGCGCGTACATGGCGAGGGCCTCTTTCGGAGTCATCGTCTCTCTCCTGTCTCGACCTGAAGATGAGGTTGGGGCCGCCAGACGACGACCCGGATCGGCGTGGGCGAACCGGCATTGCACGGGTTGTTGACCTGCGGGCAATTGGAGATCAGCGCGAGCGCGTCCATCTCGGCCTCGAGCTCCACATAGTCGCCCGCCTTGGACGCGCCGGGCTCGAAGGTGCGCTCGGCGAGCCGCCCCTCCGGATAGACCGGGACGTTGCAGAAGAAGTTGACGTTGGGCACCACGTCGCGCCGGCCCAGGCCGTGCTCGGCAAGTGCCATGAGAAAGTTCTCGCGGCAGCCGGGGCAATTGGCGATGCCGTAGAGCATCTCGTTCGAGGGCGCGCTGCAGCAGCCGCCGATGGTGTCGTGCCGGCCGTGGCAGGTGTCGGCGACGATCGCAAAGAGCGGGCGGGCGAGGTCGGAGTAGAGCCGGTGTCCCGTGGTGAGCTTGAGCGTCTTCGCGGCCTTGAGCGTGTTGGGCGCGTGGTAGCGCTCGGCCGTGTCGGCCGCGTTGTAGCATAGGAAGTCGACCCCCTGGTTGCCTTCGAGGTCGACGATGCGCAAGTGCTCATTGCGCCGGATGACGCCCGACCAGGGCCTGCCCGGTGGCACCGTGTCGTCGCGCAGGATCACGCCCGCGATCTCGGTCTCGCGTGTCATGGCTGTCGGTCCGATTGCTTCGAGATGTCCAGTGTAAGGCACAGCGCGCTCGAAGGGCAGAGCGAGCGGAACTCCTCGGTCGCGGCGATCGCCGGCGGAACGCTCGTGCGCTCGATGCGCATGAAGCCCAGATGCTCGAAGAAGCCGGGCGCGCTCGTGGTTAGGAGATAGAGCCGCGCGACGCCATGCATCCTCGCATAGTCGGTGAGCCACTCGACGATGGCCCGGCCGGATCCTTTGCCGCGCTCGAGCGCGATCACCGAGCGAAGGAGCGCATGGGGTCCTTCGATCTCGAGTCCGCCGAAGCCCACGGGATGCGCCTCCGCGTCGTCGAAGGCAAAGAAAAACTTCTCCGGGCCCTCGAGATCGGCGCTCGGCAGGCCCTCGCGCTCGAGCGCCGCGGCAAGGGCCGCAAGCTCGGCCGACTTGGCCGAGAGCCCGGGGTCCACAGGTGCGCGTGCGAGGGCCATGGGGCGTTCCCTGACAGCTCAGGAGAGCTTGCACGAAGCGGAACCTCGTGCAAGAGGCGGCGGCGCTCCCTCCGGCGTTTCCGATTTCAGCCTGCCGGCTTCTGTGGTGGAATGAAACGAGAGCGGGCAGCACGGCCCGTTCGATGCGCCGAAGAAGGGCCGATATGGCTACCGAGGACGAAACAAGAAACCTCGAGCGGGCGGAGAGCCTGCACGACCCGATCATCTTCATCCTCACCGATCACGACCGCCAGCGCGTGATCGCCGCCTCGCTCGAGCGGCTCGCGAACGAGCCCATGGGCTCGTCCGCGCGCGACGCCGCGGCCTACATCCGCGGCTATCTGCTGCACGAGCTGCCCACCCACATCGCGGACGAGGAAGAAGATCTGTTGCCCGCGCTCGCACGCCGTGTCCTGCCGGACGATGGCTTCGAGGCCCTCAAACGACGCATCGCCGAGGAGCACGAGGCGGATGAGGCCGAGCGCACACGCCTGCTCGCGCTGCTCGAGGCCGTGGCGCAGGGCCGCGCAGGGGAGGGCGCGCCGGCCTTCGCCCAGGCGGCCCGGCGCTGCGCGGCGCAGATGCGCCGGCACCTCGCGTGGGAGAACAGCGTGATCCTGGAACTCGCGCGCGAGCGTCTTCTGCCCGAGGACCTTGCCGCGATCGCCCGCGGCATGGCACAGCGGCGCGGACTCTTGCCGCCGCATCCCGGTTGACACGGCGCTCTTGGGCCTAGTGGTCTCGTTTCAACACATGAGTCCCCGATGACCCTCATCCTTCGAGAC
>CAZVZP010000211.1:0-4397 GCA_964631625.1 uncultured Hyphomicrobiales bacterium
CACGCGGCCTTCGAGCCCGTGCGCCATGAGAGTGCGGTCGAGCTTGAGCAACAGATCGTGCGGCAGCCAGTCGGCGCAGTCGGCCGCCTGCAGCGCCTGAAGCCGTGTCAGGCCGTGCGCGCCTTCGTGGCGCTCCGCGGCGGCGCTCAAGTCCCGCCAATGACCGCTCTCCTCGCGCAACACGCCCAAGCCTTCGAGGAAGCCGCGGGCGCGCAACGGTCGGCCCCCCAGCCACCGCGGCCGGAGCGCGCGCCGGTAGCGGCCGTAGCCCGCGAACAGCTCATCGCCGCCCTCGCCCGTGAGCACGACTTTGAGCGAGCGCGCCGCCTCGCGCGCGAGCTTGAAGGTGGGGAGCGCGGCGTAATCGGCCACCGGATCGTCGAGCGAGCCCACGATCTCGGGCAGGAGCGCCCAGAAATCCGCCTCGCCGAACGGCACTTCCGTATGCTCCGCGCCGAGAGCCTTGGCCACGCTCTGCGCCTGCGCGCGGTCCTCGGCTCCTTCCGGGCCATCGAAGATCGCGGTGAAGGCCTTAACCGGCCGCTCGTTCAAGCGCGCCATGAGCGCCAAGACCGCGCTGCTGTCGATGCCGCCGGATAAGAACATGCCGTAGGGCACGTCCGAGCGCTGATGGATCTCGACGCTGCCCAGAAGAGCGCGCTCGAGCGCAGGAAGCGCGTCCGCCTCGCGCCACCCCTGCGGCGCGCGTTCGCCAAGCGCCGTGCGATGCCGCCGCTCGACGATGCGGCCCTCGCGTAGGCGCAACGATTCACCCGGCAGTAGGCGAAAGATGCCGGAAAAAATCGTCTCCGCGCCGGCCGTGAACTGCATCTGCAAGAGCTGATCGCGCGCCGCCCCGTTCAAGACCGGGCGCACCAGGCCGGCCGTGATCAAAGCGCCGGGCTCGGAGGCGAAGGCGAAGCCTGCCCGCGTTTCCGCGTAGTAGAGCGGCTTGATGCCGAAGGGATCGCGCGCGAGATAGAGCTCGCGCGTTCCCTCGTCGTAGAGCGCGAGCGCGTACATGCCGCGCAAGCGTTCGAGGAAGCTCCAGCCGAGCTTGCGGTAGAGCGGCAGCAGGACGGCGCAATCGGAAGCCGAAGAGAGCTTCGCCGGATCGAGCTCGCGAGCCAGCTCCACATAGTTGTAAATCTCCGCATTGGCGATCACCGCAGCCCCGGCGCCATCGCAAATCGGTTGCGCGCCGCCCTTAAGATCGATGATCGCGAGCCGATTGTGCACGAGGCCGATGCCCTCGCTCACGAACCGGCCGCGGCCGTCGGGCCCGCGATGGGCGAGCGCATTCGCGAGCCGATCGAGCAACGCGGAATCGGGCGCCCGCCCGTCCGGTGTCATCAACCCGGCGATGCCGCACATGGGGCGATGCTCTCGAAGAATTCGAGATAGCGGGCAACCACCGCTGCTTCGGTGAAGCGGGCCCGGTAGGCGCATTCGCCCTCGGCCACGAGACGCGCCGCGAGCGCGGGCTCGCCGAGCACGCGGCGGATCGCCTGGGCCAGCGCCACGGCGTCCTCGAGCGGCACCAGGAGCCCGTCGATCCCATCGCGGATCAGCTCGCTCGGACCCTCGCTCGCCGCGGCGACCACGGGCTTGCCGTGCGCCCAGGCCTCGATCACCACGTTGCCCAAGGGCTCGTGGCGCGAGGGGCAGACCACGACATCGCTCGCCGCAAAGAGCGCCGGCGCATCCTCGCGCCAACCGAGGAAGCGTGCCCGCTCGGCGACCCCCTCCGTGGCCGCGAGCCGCTCGAGCGCGGAGCGCTCGGGCCCCTCGCCGGCGAGCCACAGCCAGGCCCGGGGCAACTCGCCAAGCGCGCGGATCAAGACGTCGAACGCCTTGTTGCGGTGAAGCCGGCCGAGGGCGAGCAAAAGGGGCGCGTGCTCGGGCGTGGTGAGAGCGCTGCGCGGCATCGCAGCCATCCGCGCCGCCTCGGCGAAGTTCGGCAGATAATGGGCGTGGGCCTCGGGCCAGCCGGAGCGGACGAGGTAACGGACGATGCCTTCCGTGTTGCCGATCAGGTGCCGCGCGTTGCGGTAATATTTGAGGTCGTAGTAGCCGCCGAGCCGCGCCGCATGGACGAAGGGGCGCGTCAGTGTCGCGCGCGGGCAGGCCGCGCTCGCGCGGCTCATCCAGGTGAGCACCACGTCGGGACGGAACGCCTCGATCTCGCGCGTAAAGCGCCGGCGCGTGATGAAATCGAAGAGACGCCTGAACGGCAGCTCCACCACATCGAGGCCCACCGCGCGCAGACGATGGGCGCGCGCCGCATCGCGCCGGATGAGGAGCCGCTGAGCGAGCCCGCGCCGGGCAAAGGCCGCGGCCAGGCGCTCGAAGAAGGCCTCGGCGCCGCCTTGCGGCCCGCCCGCCATCGCCTGCAGGAGCCGCATCGCCTAGCCTTTGTCGGGCCGTTCGAGCTCCGCCTTGAGCTGCGCGATGAGCGGGTAGAGCGCGGCCATGAGCGCGATCAGGAAGCCCCAACGGCCCTCGCGGTAGCCCTTGCGGAAGACGTAGCACTTGAGAAAGCGCGAGGCGCTGCGCCGAAGCAGGAACAAGAACGGCGACAACCGGCCCTTGCCCTCGCGCAAGTCCGCCGCACGCAACTCCGTGTAGCGATCGAGCCGCGCGAGCATGTCGCTGATGTTCGCGTCCACACGGTGGCGCATCGCATGCTTGAGGAAACGCTGCCGCCCGTCGAGCCGAAGCCCCGGATGGACCCGCTGCTCGCCCCAGCGCTTGGCGCCTTTCGAGAACAACCGGGGCGCCGCCATGACGCCCCAGGAGCCGCCCCAGCCGTAGCGCACCAGCCGATCGCCGATGTAATTGTCGAACGGAAGCAAGAAGTGGCCCGGCGCGGCCGTCTCGATCGCGGCGCGAATCTCCTGCGCCAGTTCCGGCGGCACCCGCTCGTCCGCATCGACCTCGAGGATCCAGTCGCCGCTCGCGGCCTCGATGCCCGCGTTGCGCCGCGGCCCCTCGATCTCCCAGGCGCCTTCGACAATGCGCTGCGCGTAGCGCTCGGCGATCGCCTTGGAGCCGTCGGTGCAGCGGTCCAGCGTCACCACGATCTCGTCGGCGAAGCGCAGCGTCTCGAGGCATTGCGCAAGCTGCGCCTCCTCGTTGTGCGCCGTGACGACGGCGGACAGCCGGCACGGCCTGGGCGGTGGCGACGTCACGGCTCCGCCTCGGCGCAGCGCCGATAGAGCGCCGTTGCCGCCTCTTCCACCGCATCCACCGACAACGTCTCCATCAGGCAACGGGTTGCGCGGTAGTCGTAATCGGCGCCGCCCACGAGCGCGTCGTAGGACAGCGCGGTGCGCGCCACCGCCGCGCGCGGGCCCCAAGGCGCGTAGTGCTCGTCCCGGCTCGGCCCGAACAGGCCGAGCGTCGGGCAGCCGGCCGCGGCCGCCAGATGCATGAGGCCCGAATCATTGCCGATGAAGAGCGCCGCGCGCTCAAGCACGGCGTAGGCGGTTAGGAGATCGGCCTTGCCGATGAGATCGAGGCACCGTTCGCGCGGCAGCGCCTCGATGAGGGGCGCCAGCGGCCCGCGCTCGAGACTCGAACCCAAGAGCGCAATCCGCGCCTGGGGCAGGAGTCCATGATCGCCGGTAAGCCGCAGGGCGAGCTCGGCGAAGCGTTCCGCGGGCCAGCGCTTGGGCGGCCAGTTGGCACCCGCGCCGAGGGCCAGCACGGGTGCACCCTCGGGCACGAGGCGAAGCGCCGCCGCCTCGTGCTCTGGATGGGTCCACAGCCGCGGCGAGGGCGGCACGGCGAGGCCGGCGAGCCGGGCGAGGCCTTCGATGCGATGCCCTTCGCCTCGCTCGCTGAGCACGAGCCGGCGTTTGGCGAGGAGAAAATAGGCGAGGGCGGAGGCGCGCAGATCGACGACGAGGTCCCACAGCTTGAGCGCGCAGGCGCGCCAGAGGTCGATCCAGTGGCCCGCGCGCCGGCGCTTCACGAGCGCGATGACGCGCTCGACGTTGGGTGCGGCGGCGAACAGCGGCGCCGCCTCCGCGCCGCAGGCGAGCGTGATGCGCGCGCGCGGGTAGGTGGCGATGTAATGGGCGAGCAAGCCACTGGAGAGCACCGCGTCCCCGATCCGGGTCGAGGTCACGAACAGGATCCTCATCGAAAGAGGACCTCGAACTCCCCCGCCACCTTCTCCCAGCTGCGACCGCGCTGGCGCAGCCTCGCCTCGCGGCTCATCTTGGCGAACCGCGCGTCGTCCGTCAGAAGCTCGACCGCGTGCGCGGCAAACGCGGCCTCTTCGGAGGCCAAGAAGCCCGTCTCCTGATCGAGGAGGCGGTCCTTGGCGGCGCCCAACGGGCGCGCCACTGCGGGCAGGCCCGCGGCCTGGGATTCGGCGAGCGTGGAGCAAT
>CAZVZP010000212.1:0-4369 GCA_964631625.1 uncultured Hyphomicrobiales bacterium
CGCATCATGGCGTAGAGCCGCTTCTCCAGGTCGACGTAACCCGGCAGCGTCAGCAGCTCTTCCTTCTTGGCGAAGCGGCGGCCTCCTTTGAACTCCATCGGCAGGTCGGCTTTGATGCGTCCCGGCTGGCGCGTATAGAAGATGATGCGGTCGGCGAGATAGATTGCCTCCTGGATGTCGTGGGTGACGAGAATCACCGTCTTGTTCTCGCGCTCGATGATCTCGATCACCATCTCTTCCATCTCCCAGCGCACCTGCGCATCGAGCGCACCGAAGGGCTCATCGAGGAGCAGGAGCTGCGGGTTCTGAGCCAGCGTGCGCGCGATGGCGACGCGCTGCTTCATGCCGCCCGAGAGCTCGGCCGGGTAGGCCTTGGCGAAGTTGTCGAGATGGACGAGCTTGAGGAAGTGTGCGGCGCGCTCGCGCCGCTCGGCCTTCGGCACGCCCTGAATCTTGAGGCCGTGCTCGACATTATCGATTGCGGTCAGCCAGGGAAACGACGTGTAGGCCTGGAACACCATGCCGCGCTCTGGGCCGGGGCCGAGAACCGGCTGCCCGTACATCGACACCGAGCCCCGCGTCGGATATTCGAGCCCGGCCACGAGGCGCAGCATGGTGGTCTTGCCGCAGCCGGAGGGGCCGATCATCGCGGTGACCTGATTCTCGTGCACATCGAAGGAGACGTCGTCGAGCGCGACGACCTGGCCGCTCAGGTATTCCTTGGTCACACGGCTCGTGCGGATGGGCGGATCGCCCGAGCGGCGTCCCTGCTCGATCGCGGCCTCGCGCGTGGCGTCCTGCTTTCGTGCGAGAAGGGGCATGGCCGGTTCCTCTTAGCGACGCGCGTACAGGTAGGGAAACAACAGGCGGCTCGAGATGCGAAACGCGATATCGGTGAGCACGCCCAGCACGCCGATCGTCAGAATGCCGCCCATGATCGTATCGACGTAGAGGAATCGCCCGGCGCGCATCATGACCGCGCCGATGCCGTCGGTCGCCGCGATAATCTCGGCGATGACGAGATAGGTCCAGGAGACCGCGATCATGTTGCGCATCGAATCCAGGATCGCGGGCGCGGCCGAGCGCCAGATCACGTTGAAGACGACTTGCCGGCGGCGCGCTCCCATGGTGAGCGCCGATTCGACGAGCTCCTTGGGCACCGCGAGGGTGTTGTCGAGGATCAACGCAATGAGGAAGAAGATGCAGCCGATGAAGAGCAGCGCCATCTTCGAGAGGTCGGTGGGGCCGAACCAGACGAGGAGGAGCGGCACGAAGGACGCGGCCGGCAGGTAGCGCCAGCCGCCGACCGTGGGGTTGATGAGCGCGCGCAGGCGAACGAAACAGCCCATGAGCACGCCCAAGGGGACGGCGATGAGGCACGCCGCGATGAAGCTCACGTAAATCCGGTAGAGACTCTTGAGAACGTCGGCGAGGTAGCCCTCCGTGGCGAACAGCGTGATGATCTTGCCCACGGCCTGCTCGACGGAGGGGAGGAATTTCTGCTGAGTCTCGGGCGTGATGTAGTGCGCGCCCTCCCAAATCGCGAAAAAGATCACGACGCCGATGAGGCCGTAAATAAGCGCGGCGTGCTGGCTGATGGTGCCGCGCAACTCCAGGAAGCGCTCGCGTGGAGGACGAAACAACGCCGCCTGCTCCGACCCGCTCGGGGCGGGCGTTGCACCGGCTCGCGCGGCCGGCTGGGCGGCCGTGGACGTGTCGGTCATTGGCTCGTTCTCCGTGCTTCGAGCGAACCCGCGCGACCCGCTCAGCGCCCGCCGCGGGCGGCCCCCCTTAAGCCACTGATTTGCATGAGTGTCAACGTTCGTTCCCTGCAGCCACGGGCGCTGGAATCCGCAGCCTTTGCCGACCTACCCAGCGGGCCACGACGGCACGGGCTCGGCTCCAAGTTTTCCTCCGTGCACGCCTCGAAGCGCCCGGTAAATATGGATTGCGGCTCACTATTTCTGAGGCTAGCTTAGCTCGATAAGGGCGATCGAGCACGGCATACGTCGTGCCGGTCGCTGGGGTGTCGGGCGAACGGGGCGGAGAGAACCGGCCCGCCACGAAAGAGAGAGGGAGCGCCAACGTTTCGCGGTGAACTCGCCGGCTCGCTCGAGCGGGCAGGGGACCGACGTTGAGCGCGACCACAGCAGAGGGATCCACAGACATGTCGAGGGAGAGACAGCAAATGGTGAGGTGGGGACGTATGCTCCGCAGAGCCATCCTGGGCGGCGCTTTGGCGCTGGGCCTCGTGGTGGCTTTAGGCGTTGGCGGCGCATCGGCCGCGGAGAAGGTCCGCATTGGGCTCTTCTCTTGGCCGGGCTATGCCTTGTTCTACGTCGCGCAGGGCGAAAACCTGGCGCCGGATCTGGAGTTCGAGTTCACGATCATCGAGGATCCGGTACAGCTCTTCAGCCTGCTCGCCACGGATCATCTCGATGTGGTCTTGAGCACCATCGAGTTTGGACCGATCGCGGCCGAGCAGGACCTGCCGGTCAAGCTCGTAGCCTACACGAACATTTCGTACGGCACCGACGGTATCGTGGTGCACCCCGACATCGGCAGCGCCCAGGACCTCAAGGGCCAAAAGGTCGCGGTGCTCGAAGGCGGTCTCGCGCAGATCTACCTGGCGATCTACCTCGAGCAGAACGGCGTCAAGTGGCAGGACGTCGAGATGGTCAACCTCATCATGACCGACGCCTCGGC
Organism: uncultured Hyphomicrobiales bacterium; assembly: GCA_964631625.1. Taxonomy (GTDB): domain Bacteria; phylum Pseudomonadota; class Alphaproteobacteria; order UBA828; family JAPUJA01; genus CAZVZP01. The sequence continues at coordinate 2,707 of CAZVZP010000212.1, forward strand.
GGCGATGATCAGCGGTCAGGTCGCGGGCGGCGAGTTCTGGGATCCTTGGCGCACGCAGATTCTGCGCGATTTCCCTGAGGCCAGAATGGTGTCGAACTCGCTCGAGCCTTATTGGCTGCAGACCGCGCTTCTCGCGGATTCGATGTTCTACTCGAACAAGTTCATCGAGGAACATCGAGACACGGCGCTCAAGACCATGAAGGCGTTGTACGACTCCATCGATTTCTATCGCCGTGATCCAGCCAAGGCCGAGCAATACATGGCGGAGGGCCTGAAGTTCAATCTCTCCGACATAGAACTCGTAATGGGTCCGCCGAACGATGTGCCGAACGGCGCGTTGGTTTATGTGTATCAGTTCTTGGAAGCGGCCAGCTTCTGCGGCGTCGCTCCCGGCGATCCGCCGTTCGGCCAGAGGAACGGGCAGATGGACGACCACTGGAGGCTCACGAATCAGTGGTGGGTGACCTTCGGCCTGATGAAGACGATCCAGGAGCCGGAAAAGGGCATCGACTGCTCGCTCCACAAGGAGTTGTACGATTCCGGGTATCGCCAGGGCGAGGGCATGGAGCTGCCCACGAGGCACATCGGCTTCAAGATCCAATAATCCGTCGCGTTTCGTTGGAAGCAGGCGCAGCCTCGAAAGCTGTGCCTGCTTCTCTACGTTCGTTGAGGGGGAGAGCGCATGAGCAAGGATTTCCCGGCAACACTCGAGGAGGCATTGCCGCCCAAGGCGCGCGTTGCCGAAGCGCGCAAGATGCTCGAGAAGCGCGGCGTGAAATATGTCTTCTGCTGCTGGATCGACCTCTTGGGCGTGCCCAAGACCAAGCCCGTGCCGCTCGAGGAATGGGAAGCCCTTTGCCAGGGCAGGGGCCCGCAGTTCGCGGTCCATTCGGTGTCGATGGTGCCGGATGCCGGACCAGCCGATCCGGACCAGATCATGGCGCCCGATCTCGACTCTCTCGTCGTGTGCCCGTGGGACAACGAGATCGCTTGGGTCATCGCCGATCTCTACGAAGGCGATCACAAGCCCTATACGCTGTGTCCCCGCACCGCGCTCCGGCGCCAGATCAAGAAGGCCAAGGAGGCGGGCTACAAGTTCTTCCAGGGCTTCGAGCCCGAGGTGATTATCTTGAAGCCGATGGACGACGGCACCTACGCCAAGGCGTTCGACGATCAGCCGCCCGAGGGCCGCGGCTGGCGCGGCGTGCGCCAAGCCTATGGCTACGACGCCGAGTTCTCCGCCGACGCCATGCCGTTCCTGGGCGAGATGATCGACATGATCAACGGGCTCGGCTGGAAGCTCAAGGACGTGGTGTGCGAAGGCGCCTACTCGCAGTTCGAGTTCGACTTCGGCTTCACCGACGCGCTGGGCAACGCCGACCGCTTCGTGTTCTTCCGTCACATGGTCAAGGAAGTGGCGAAGACCCACGGCCTCGTCGCCACGATGATGCCCAAGCCCACGACCGGCGATTGGCGCAGCGGCGCCCACATCAACACGAGCGTGCAGAGCGTGCGGCAGGCCGGCAAGAATCTGCTCGAGGGCACGAGGGGTGGCTGGTCGCCGCTCGCCTACAACATGGTGGCGGGCTTGATCAAGCACGGCGCCTCGATCTGCGCGATCACGCTCTCGACGGTCAATTCGTATAAGGGCACGGTCGATCGC
>CAZVZP010000213.1:0-4317 GCA_964631625.1 uncultured Hyphomicrobiales bacterium
CGGCGGCCCCACCTTCAGCCCCATGAGGGCCATCGCCTCGGGGACGCTGCAGTGCGCGTGCACGTCGACGGTCTTCACGCGCTGGCCGCTCACCACGACTGCCCGGCGGCGCGCCGGCGCAACCGCCGGGGCTTGCGCGTACGCCGGGGCTTGCGCGTACCCGGTTGTCGCGGTCAACAGGCCGCATCGGACGAAGGCGACACCGGCTACCGTGCCGGCCGTATCGTCGATGAATTCTCTGCGCGTCATCGCGTCTCCTCCGGTCGGGTCGCCGCCTGACCGTCCAGGTCCGGCGTCCCCTCGCTGCGGTTCCACAGGCGGATCATGTGGCGGCGCCGCGAGCCGTCCGGCGAATCTTTGAAGGCCGTCCGGCTGTGGGCGAACTGCCGGTTGTTGATGTACTGCAGCTGGCCGCGCTCGATCCGGAACTCGACCCAGTGGGCGGGATCGTCGACGATGCCGCGCAGCGCCAGCAAGGCCTCCCGGCCGGCGTCGTCGAGCTCTCTTACGTCGGCGCGGGCGACCTCAAGAGTCACCCTTGTTACCGAAAATTCCGGCTCGAGGCCTATATCGGCGCGCCCCTTTATGTCGAGGGACGGCCATACGGCACGCTGAATTTCTCATCGCCCGCGCCGCGACGGCCGTTCACCGAAGGCGAGCGGATGCTCCTCCAAATCTGCGCCGAATGGACAGGGGCGAGGCTCGAAGAAGCGCGCGTGGAAAAGGCGCTGCGCGAAAGCGAAAGCCGCTTCCGCAGCATGGTCGCTCACGCGCCCGGCGCGTTCTTCCGCTCGCGGCTGTCCGATGGCGTGCTGGTGTACGTCAGCGATGGCATCCGGCAGCTCGGCTTTGAGCACGAGGACTTGATTGGCGCCCACCTCACGGGAGGACCGTGGCCCTTTGTCGACCCAACGGATTGGGCCAAGGCCTTGCCGGCAATCGAGCATAGCGTGCGCACAGGCGAGCCCTATTTGATCGAGTACCGTGTTCGCCGCACGGACGGCGCGGTGCGCTGGTGGCGGGAAGAGGCCCGTCCCGCGGCCGAGAGCGAGGGCGGGGCCCTCGTTTGGCTCGACGCCTTCATCGTCGATATCACCGAGAGCAAGCAAGCCGCTGAAGAGCTCGAGCGCCGCGTCGCCGAACGCACGGCGGAAGTGTATCTCCTCGATCGCGCGATCGCTGCGGCGACGAACGGTATCGTCGTGACCGATCCGGCGAAACCCGGCAACCCGATCGTGTTCGTCAACGCCGCGTTCGAGAAGCTCACGGGCTATTCGGCGGCCGAGGCCGTCGGGCGCAGCTGCCGTTTCCTCCAGAACGACGACAGGGATCAGCCCAGCCTCGAGGAGCTCAGAGCGGCGGTTCGCGACGGCCGGGCCGCCAGTGTTGTGCTGCGCAACTATCGCAAGGATGGCAGGCTGTTTTGGAACGCACTGCGCATTGCGCCGGTGCGCAACGACGCGGGCGATCTGACGCATTTCGTCGGTATTCAGACCGACATCACGGAAGAGCGAAAGAAGGACGAGCGCCTCGCTCAGACGCAAAAGATCGAGTCTTTGGGCCAATTGACCGGCGGCATCGCGCATGATTTCAATAATCTCTTGACCGTAATCATGGGCAATCTCGAATTGCTGACGCAGGAGCTCAAGAGTAACGAGCGTCTGCGCACGATGGCCGCGATGGCGGGGAAGGCGGCGGATCGGGGCCAGAGTTTGACCCAGCAACTCCTGGCCTTCAGCCGCCGTCAATCGCTCGAGCCCCAGGTCGTCAATCCCAGCGACATCCTTAACGACATGCGCGCGCTCCTGCGCCGGACGATTGATGCCTCGATTCGGATCGAGTTTGCGCTCGATCCTCAGACCCGGCCGATCCGGGTGGACCAAGGGCAATTCCAGACCGCCGTCCTCAACCTCGTGGTCAATGCGCGCGACGCGGTGCCGAGCGGGGGGGAGATCACCCTGCAGACCGCGAGCACGACGGTCTCCGCCGATCAGATCCCCGGCGATGCCGACGTCGAGCCGGGGCCCTTCACCGTCATTTCCGTGAGCGACACCGGGAGCGGCATCGAACCTTCCGTGCTCGCCCGCGTCTTCGAGCCGTTCTTCACAACCAAGGAAAAGGGCCGGGGCACAGGGTTGGGCCTCAGCATGGTCTACGGTTTCGTGCGCCAGTCGGGCGGCTTCGTGCAGATCTCGAGCGAGCTGGGCCGCGGCACGGTGGTGAAGCTCTATTTTCCGCGCACCGAGGCCGAACTCGAGGCATCCGCCGCGGTGCCGCTCGCGGCTACCGAGACGGGCCCAGCGAACATCCTTCTCGTCGAGGACGATCCCGACGTGCGCGAGGTGTCGTTGCGCATGTTGCATCTGATGGGCCATCGGGTCCATGTCGTCGCAAACGGCGCCGAAGCGATCGCGTTGCTCCAACGCAAGGTCGATATCGACCTCGTCTTCACCGACGTCGTGATGCCCGGCGGGGTGAGCGGCATCGACGTCGGCGGCGCGGCGCGGAAGCTGCGGCCGGGCGTGCTCATCCTTTACGCCTCGGGCTACTCCGACCATCCGGTGATCCGCGAGCACCGGATGAGGCCGGACGAGAGCTTCATCCCCAAGCCGTTCCGCCTGAACGATCTGTCCAGGGCGATCTCGGCGCTGCTGTTGCGGCGCGACTGGCCGCGCGCGCAGGCGGTGTAAGATCCTGCTTTGCCCCGGCGTGGAGCGCTTTGCCCCGGCGTGGAGCGCGGTCGAAGCGCGGGACTTCGGTTAACGGCTGCCCCGGCACCCACCGCGTGTGGCTACGAGAGGTCCGCAAGCTCCTCGTTCGAGCATGGAAAAATGTCTGTCCTGATAAGGGCCTAGACAGGATTCCCCAAACTGCGTAGGATCAAGCGGCGTGGCTCCGGGCCAAGGCCTAAGGATTTGCTAATCCTTTGTGCACGAAACTGGAGTTTTCGCGGCGTTCGGGATGGGGGTTGGGGTCGCGCATGCCAAGACGTGCGGCAGCGGCGGTTTTCCGGACGGGTTTCGTGCTCGTGGCGCTCGCCGCGCTGCTATCGAGCGGCGCTGCCGCAGCGCGGCAGGCGGCGTTCGTGATCGACGCGAACACCGGCGAGGTGTTCTACGCACACAACGCCGACAAGCAGAATTACCCGGCGTCATTGACCAAGATGATGACGCTCTACCTGACCTTCGAGGCGCTCGAGGCGGGGCGTCTGTCGCCCGACCAGAAGCTCACCGTCTCGGCTCGGGCCGCGGCGCAGCCCGCGACCAAGCTGGGCTTGGCCAAGGGGCAGAGCATCGCGGTCAAGGACGCTATCCTGGGGCTCGTCACCCGCTCGGCGAACGATGCGGCGACCGTCGTGGCCGAGGCGCTGGCCGGCAGCGAGGAGCGGTTCGCGGTGCTCATGACCGCCAAGGCGAAGATGCTCGGCATGAGCAACACGCGCTTTCGAAACGCGTCCGGTCTGCCGGACAGCAATCAGGTGTCGAGCGCCCGCGACATGGCGCGCCTTGCTCTCGCGCTCTACCGCAGGTTCCCGCAGTTTTACGACTTCTTCTCGACTGAGCGTTTCACATTCCGGGGCGCGACGTTCCGCAACCACAACCGTATGCTCAAGAACTACGTGGGCACGGACGGCCTCAAGACCGGCTACACGCGCGCTTCGGGCTTCAACATCACCGTCTCGGTTCAGCGCGGCGATCGCCACCTGATCGGCGTCGTGTTCGGTGGGACCAGCGCCTCGCAGCGCGATCAGAAGATGGCCGCATTGTTGGACGATGGCTTCGCGAAGCTCGCGGCTCGGAGCGATTTCGCCTTCTCGGTCGTGCGGCCGGAGCTCAAACCGGCGTTGATCGAGCTTCCGGCCGGAGCCTTGAGACCCGTGAGTTTGGGCGAGTCGGACGCCTCCCCGATCCAGTTTGCCCTCGCCGAGCGCGAGCTGCCGATGGCGTGGGGTGTCCAGGTCGGCGCCTACGCCTCGCCCCAATCGGCCACCCATGCGCTCGAGGCCGCGGCGTCGGTGGCCGACCATGTGCTCGGTCCGGCGACGAGCGCGCTGACTTTCACGTCCTCGTTGGGGATGGCCGCAATCGAGCCGCGCACGGTGAGCTCGTCGACGAGCGTGCGGCGCGCGACGGCTGCGGTTTCGGCGGTGATCGTCGGCACCTCGGCTGGTTCGGGCTCGGCCTCGTCGACCTTTGCGCCGCACGCGGAGGCCGACAAGACGAGCGCGACAACGAGAATCCGTCCAGAGCCGGACACGACAGCTGGACGGCGCAGCCGTCCGCGGGTGCCGCCGTGTGCGGTACGAGCGGGACCGTC
>CAZVZP010000214.1:0-4283 GCA_964631625.1 uncultured Hyphomicrobiales bacterium
CAGTCCGAGCTAGCGAAGCAAGTCAAAGCGTTGGTTCGCGATCGCATCGACGCCGTCTCATCGGAGACGCCTTATCTCCCCCCAGTGCGATAGCGATTAATAGGGAGCTAGGCTCCGAGCTAGGCGAAGGCCGTGTCCTTGTCGATCGGGTAGATCGGGCGGCGCAGCTTCTTGAACTTGAACAGGCCGTAGTCCGAGGAGGTGACGCCCACGCCCGCGCACTCGACGATGTGCTTGGCGATGGGCAGGAAGCCCGCGCGGAAGTGAATGCGCGACTTGAGCATCAGATATTTCTTCTGCGTAGGCTCGATGCCGAGGCTGCGGAACACGCCGAGGTCGAACGGCTCGTGGTTCCGGGACGTCACCACGATCTCGACGTTGCCGGTATCGAGCACCGCCGAGCGCCCGAAGCTCGCGCGCACGCCCGTGTACATCGGCCCGGTGATGGTGAACTCGCCGTCCGAGATGTGGCGCACGACGCCGGTGACCTCGAGCGGCTCGCCCTTGAGCCCGAGCGCCGGCATGTCGATCTTGCCGCCGAGCGCAAGCCTCACGCGCGCGCCCACGCCCGCGGCGATGAGCTTTGCCACGGCCTCGGGGTCGTTGATCGAGAAGACGGCGACGTCCTTAAGCCCGGCCTTCACGATCTCCGCCAGCACCGCGGTGGTGTCCTGCGTGCCGCCGGAGGCGCAGTTGTCCGCATGATCGACGAGGATGATCGGTCCCTCCTCGAACGCCTTGGCCTCGGCGATCGATTGGGAGAGCGGCTTGGCCGGATAGACGAAATCGGCGCGCAGCTCCCAGGCGCGATCGAGCAAGGATTCGCATAGCGACTCGGCCTTCGCTTCATCCCCGTCGGCGATGACCACGGCGCTCAAGCCGGCTTCCTCGATGTCGGCGATGGGAAAGCCGCCGAACACCGTGGCCGCGAGCGCACCCTCCCACTCGGCCGCGCGCGCGCGATCGATCAGATCCTTCATGGGGCCGGCGTCGGTGCCCATCTTGAGCGTATGAGGCAGCATGGGCCGGTTGTTCCAATGCATCACCGGCTTGCACTGGCCTTTGAGCGCGCCCAAGACGATCTGGCCCGCCTGCTCGCCGGCCTCGTGCATGTCGACGTGGGGATAAGTCTTGTAGCCGACCAGCGCGGTTGAATTCTTGACCATGCGCTCGGTCAGATTGGCGTGCAGATCGAGCCCCACGGCGATCGGCAGGTCGGGCGCAATGCTACGGATGCGCTCCAAGAGATGGCCCTCGCCGTCGTCGTTCGTCTCCGGCACCATGGCGCCGTGCAGATCGAGGAAGGCCGCATCGCAGCCGCGCCCGATAGCGTCCACGATCGCCTCGGTGATCGTCCGGTAGGCCGAAGCCTCGACGGGACCGCTGGGCCACGCCTCGGCGGCGACGGCGGCCACGATCTCGGCGCCCTCGGCCCTCGCCAAGTCGAGGAACGCGGCCATGGGCGTGTTGGTGCCCTCGAACGCCTCGATGGCGGCCTCCCCGAACCGAGGGGCCCCCATGCCGAAGCGCGACAGGGGCGTGGGCACGGGCGAGAAGGTGTTGGTCTCGTGCTTCATCATGGCGATGACGAAGCGCTTGGCCATGGGCTTCTCTCCTTATCCCCCGGTTGGGCCCGTAGGGTGCCGCACCCCTTCCATGATCGGTGTCCCACAGCAAAGGTCAAGGCCATCGCGCTTCGCCGATCGAAGCCGCTTTTTGGCCGGGGTTTGCCTCCTAGGTGTTTAGTCCCACGGTCTGATGCTACGGTTTCCGGAGCTATCGACAAGGACGCGATAGGGGACGGGTTCTACACGGCAGCGCCCTTAACGACTGAGGCGGTCTGTCGAGCGATACAACATAGTCGAGCGAGCGCGAGGGCGACCTCGTGAACCGGGCATGCGACGGCGGGCGCTTTGCCATGCCCGCGAAACAAGCAGAATGAGAGAAGCCCTATGCCCCACGCTGAGGTCAACGGCATCGACATCCACTACCGGCTCGAAGGCGATGGCCCCGAGACGCTCGTGCTCGTCAACGGCCTGGGCGACGATCTCGAGAGCTGGGCCTTCCAGATGGAGGATTTGCTAGCCGGAGGGCTGCGCACCCTGCGCTTCGACAACCGCGGCATCGGCGGCACGAGCCGGCCCGCCGGGCCCTACACGACGAAGGTCATGGCCGAGGATGCGCTGGCCCTCATCGATCACTTGCGCCTTGCCCCCGCGCACCTCTTGGGGCTTTCCATGGGCGGCATGATCGCCCAGGAGATGGCGCTGGCCCGCGGCGAGGGGGTGCGTTCGCTCGTGCTCGCCGCCACCTACGCGGCGCCCGGGCCCTACTGCACGCGCATGTTCCGCATGTGGGACGACATGGCCAGGGCGGGCGGCATGGGCTTGTCGCTGCGCGACGTGCTGCTCCATTGCTTCACGCCACGCTTCTTCGCCGACGAGCCTGCCCTCGCCGAGGAATACGAGAAGGCGTTCGCCGCGATCCCCATGACCATCGAGAGCTACCGGGCCCAGGTGTCCGCGATCATCACCCACGATACGAGCGCGCGGCTTGCGCGCCTTTCCGCCCCCACCCTCGTGCTCGCGGGCGAGGAGGACGTGCTGATTCCGGTTGAGCTCTCGCGCGCGCTGAGCCGTCTGATCCCGGGCGCCGAGTTCAAGACGCTGCCCGGCGCGCACGCCTTCCTGTGGGAGCAGCCGAAGCCGTTCAACCGCGCCGTGCTCGAGTTCATCGCGCGGCGCAAAGCGCCGCAGAGGTAAGCCTCAGTCCTCCACGCCGGGCTCGAGCGCCGGGATGTCGTGCACGTGCACGTCGCCGGCCGCGTGTTTCCTGAGGATCTCCACGGCCTTGCGTTCCTTGGCGGGCGTTGCCGCGTTGACCCACAGAAGGATGCCGCCGTGGTCGAGCTGGCGTTGGAGATAGTCCGCGTGGTGCTTTTCGAAGAGCCGGCTCAGATAGATGCCGATCATGCCGCCGGAGCCGCCCAAGAGCGCGGCGCCGGCAATGGCGGTCGCGAGTGCGCCGCCGGTCGCGACGATGGCGCCGGCGGCGGCCACGGCCGGAACGTACATGAGGGCGCCGACCAGAGCGCCGCGCGCATCGCCGATCGAGTTGCGGCCGATGTACGCCGTGCGCGGCGCGTCCGGATCGTCCTCGAGCTCGGCGACCCGTTCGTAGGCGTGGCCGAGCTTCTCCTTCACGGTCGTCTCGCCCGCGAGCATGGAGAGCTCGGCGCGGTCGAAGCCCGAGGAGAGTAGCTCGTCGATCGCCTCCTCGAGCGCCGCCGCATCGTGGAAGACGCCGACCGCCTCGCGCACGGTCGCTTCGCTCTCGGTCTTCATGGTCATGGTGCCGGCTCCTCTTGTCCGCTCGCCTCGATTTGTCGCCCTCCGTCCGCCGCGCCGCCTTGATCTAAGTAAAAATATGGACGCGGGCGGCGCTGGCCCGGTCCGCCGGGCCCGCGGAGAAGGCCGGGGGCGCTTGACGGGGCGCTGCGGGGGACGTATCGCCTCAATTCCGCAGCCGTCTCGGGCCTCGCGGCGGGCCCGAGAGGAGCCCTTATCCCTAACCGGAGAACGAACGCCATGGCCAGCCCAAGAGTGCGCGCAGGGAAAACCAACTACAGCGCGGCCGAAGCGTTCTGCGCCGCGCTCGCGCGCCATGGCGTCTCGCTCGCCTTCGGCCAGAGCATCCCGAGCGCGATTCACTTGGCGGCGCCGGCCTTCGGCATCCGCCAGGTCGCCTACCGCACCGAGAATGCGGGCGCCGCGATGGCCGATGGTTACGCGCGGATTTCGGGCCGCATCGGCGTCGTGACCGCGCAGAACGGCCCGGCGGCGACCCTCCTCGTGCCGGGCCTGGCCGAGGCGCTGAAAGCGTCGGTGCCCGTGCTCGCCCTCGTGCAGGACGTGCCGCGCGGTTTTGCGGACAAGAACGCCTTTCAGGAGCTCGACCACTTCCTGCTGTTCCGCGGCGTCGCCAAGTGGATCGGGCGCGTCGAGACGCCTGCGCGCATCGCGGACTCTGTCGATCTCGCGGTGAGCGCCGCGACCTCGGGCCGCCCGGGCCCCGCGGTGCTGCTCTGCCCGCTCGATGTGACGCTGGAGAAGGAGGCGCCCGAAAACCCGCGCAGTGCGGCGTTGGGTCACTGCCCGCTCGATCGCGTGGCGCCCGATCCCGAGCGCGCCGCTGAGGCCGCGCGCCTTCTGTGCCGGGCCAAGCGGCCGCTCGTGTTCGCGGGCGGCGGCGTGCACACCTCGGGCGCGCAAAGTGCGCTCGCC
>CAZVZP010000215.1:0-3005 GCA_964631625.1 uncultured Hyphomicrobiales bacterium
GCAGCTCGTCCGAGCCGTTGCCGCCGTAGATCGTGTCGCTGCCGTCCTCGCCGAACACCGTGTCCTTGCCGTTGCCGACATCGACGTCGTCCGCCACGAGCACGTCATCCCCCGTGCCGCCGTAGAGCACGTCCGTGGCGTTGCCGCCGTAAAGCGTGTCGTCGCCCGAATCGCCGTAGAGGATGTCCTGCCCGTTGCCGCCGTAAACCAGATCGTCGTTGGCGCCGCCATAGATCGTGTCGTCGCCGTTGAAGCCGAAGATCGTGTCCTCTCCGCCGAAACCGAAGATGACCTCGCTCTTCTGCCCCAACCGGTTGCCGCCCTTGCGATCGTCGGGTACTGCGGGCTCGTTGAAGGCCACACCGATAAAGTCGTCGCCTGCGCCACCCGTGATCGTCGGAATTCCCGGCTTGGGCATCTTTGGCTCCCTGGAGCTAGCGTTCGGTTACGGCAAACGAAAACGCCGCGGCGCACACGCGCGCGCTACGGCCACTCGGCACGAACTCGTTCTGACTAAATCTCCCCAACACGTACTGCGGTCCCCAACTTTGTTGCCGTTGCTCCGCGTTTTCGCGTGAGGCAACGGGATTTCTACTTTTCGCAGCACAGCCGCACGCGCTCGTCTTCTTGGTCGCATGAACGTCGCGTCAGCGGTCGCACATGGGTTAACCCGCCCCGGGGCGGGGTGTCAACAAAAGTTTAATGAAAGTTGCATGAAAATTTTCGCCGGGCGGGTTGCGCGCATTTCTGGAACACCGAGTAAAATTTCCAATGGAACGAAGCCGGTTGCCGATGACTCTTGCGCGCGCGGGCGCATGGCGCGCCGCCTTATTCTTCGTGCTCTCCGTCCTTTCGATGGTTAACATCGGCCGTCGCGTGCAGCCCTTACATACACCTTCCGGCCTATTCTTCGAGGCGCTTGGGCCTTAGCGTTATTTGGCGAAGTGGGATCACGGACGAGCGTGAAAATTGCCGATGCCCCCCACCCCGGCCCTCCCCCACGAGGAGGGGGGAGGGAGTTTCTTATTTGGTCCGCCCTATTCCGTGTTTGGTCTTTGGTGCGCCCTATTCCGTGTTTGGTCCGCCCTATACCGAGTCGCATTTCGCCACCTCCCCGACCTCCCCCACAAGGGCGAGGGAGTTTCTTAGTTTCGTCCCCCTCCACTCGCGGGAGGGGGTAGGGGGAGGGCGCGCTTCCACTTAATCCAGTTGTGCTCTAGCCGCGGTAGCCGAAGCGGCGCATGAAGGCGGCGCAGGCCCGCTCGACGGCCGCGACTTCGGCATCGTTCAAAACGACGCGGTAGCGGCCGATGCGCTCGCCCGAGAGCTCCTTGCCCCACAGCTCGCTCGACCACGGCCGGTGCGGCGCCCACTGCTCGAGCTCCTTGAAATCGACTTCCGTGCGCGCCCATGGCGCGCCGCGCTCGGCGCCGGCGAGCGCAAGGCCCGTGAAGCGGCGCAAGGACTCGATCGCGGCCTTAGGCTCGCGCACCAGATCTTCGTAGCGCACGAGATGAAGCGCGCGCCGGAAACTTTCGTCGCGCGCGCGCAAGACGGGCGCGTAATAGGAGAGGAACTGGCGCGAGAGCTTTGCCATGTCGCGCGAGGTGATGACGTTCTCCTGCCCTTGCGCCTGCATGCGCATCCCGACCTCGACCATCGAGGCGACGGCATCTCTAGGATCACGCACGATGACCACGAACTTGGCCTCGGGAAAAAGCTCGTGCAATTCGGGGAAGAGCGTCGTCAGCGAGGGCTCCTTGAGCACGAGATGGGTGGCCGGGCGGTAGCGCGCGAGCGTGGCGTCGAGGAACGCGCGCTGCCAGTCGCGGTGGAAGGCTTGGAAGGCGTCGAAGCCGTCGAAGTAGTCGCGGCCCCGGACCTCGAAGTGGGTCTTGCCCCGCTTGTACGCCTCGACCACGACGCGGAACAGGTAGCATTCGTAGATCAGCGGGTTGGCGGTTTCGTCCGAGCACAGGAGGCCCTGCAAAAGCGTCGTGCCCGCGCGCACGCTGCCGCCCGCGAAGCAATACGTCACCGGCCCATCCTCCGCAGCCTTCCCGCACCTCCTATTATACTGTGCCCTATATTCATGGGGCCCGCGCCGCCGTTAACCACGCTTAGGCTGAGCCGCGCGCGTTTGATCGGCGCGCGGGTGTGCTATTGTCCGCGTTAGCGCGGCTTCGCGCCGAGGCCGGCGCGGGGCCGGCACGCGAGTTGAGCGATCGAGGTCGAGGCGACAGGGGCCATGGCAGACGAGCAGAAACCCAAGACGGTTGCGCGCGCGCCCGGCGCGGGCCAAGGCCGGGCGGCCGCGGCCGCCCAGGGCAGGCAAGGCCCGGGCAGGCAAGGCGCGGGCAGGCAAGGCCCGGGCAAGCAAGGCCCGGGCAAGCAAGGACAGAAGCCCGAGCCGCCCCGCTTCGAGACCAGCGCCTCGCGCAACTTCATGGGCTGGATGCGCGATCAGGGCGCAAGCCTGGCCTTCACCACCTATCAGGCGGGCATGCTGTTTCTCTTGGGCATGCAGCCCAATGGCCGGCTCTCGGTGCACAAACGGACCATGCCCCGCTGCATGGGCATGCTGGTGCACGGCAACAGCATCTACATAAGCTCGCTCTACCAGTTCTGGCGTTTCGAGAACCAATTGAGACCCGGCCAGCAGCACCAGGGGCACGACCGGCTCTACGTGCCCAAGGTCGGCTTCGTGACCGGCGATCTCGACGTCCACGACATCGCGGTGGATGCCAAAGGCCGCGTCATCTTCGTCAACACCTTGTTCGGCTGCTTGGCCACCGTGAGCCCGGTGCACAGCTTCGTGCCGCTGTGGAAGCCGCCGTTCATCTCCAAGCTCGCGGCGGAGGACCGCTGCCACCTGAACGGCCTCGCCATGCGGGAGGGGCGGCCGGCCTTCGTCTCGGCGGTCGCCGAATCGGACGTGAACAAAGGCTGGCGCGAGCACCGGCGCGGGGGCGGTGGGATTCCCCTCGGTGCGGTGGGGGACGCAC
>CAZVZP010000215.1:3015-4265 GCA_964631625.1 uncultured Hyphomicrobiales bacterium
GGGCGGCGTGATCGTGGACGTGGCCAAGAACGAGGTGGTGTTGCGCGGCCTCTCGATGCCGCACTCGCCGCGCTGGTACAAGGGCCGGCTGTGGCTGCACAACTCCGGCACCGGCTACTTCGGCTACGCCGACTTGCGCGCGGGCAAGTTCGTGCCCGTGGCCTTCTGCCCCGGCTATTTGCGCGGCCTCGACTTCATCGGCGACTACGCCGTGGTCGGGCTGTCCAAGCCGCGGCACAAGGAGCGCGGCGCCTTCGGCGGCCTCGAGCTGCAGGAGAACCTCGAGAAGAAGAAGGCGGCGGCACGCTGCGCGCTCTTCATCGTCGATCTCAAGAGCGGCGATGCGCCGCATTGGTTCCGCATGGAAGGCGCGGTGCAGGAGCTCTACGACGTGGCCGTGATCCCCAACTGCCGCAGGCCCATGGCCATCGGCTTCCAGAGCGACGAGATCAGGCGCGTCATCTCGATGGGCCGTCCGGGCCAGGCGCCCATGCTCCACGTGCTGCCGCAGAAGCAGGAGGATGCGAAGGCCGCCGCGGCTGCGAGCGGGTCGCCCGCCGCCGAGACGCCCAGCCCCGAGACGCCCGCCGCCGAGGCGCCCTCCGACGAGGCGCCCTCCGAGGCCGCCGAGGCCGAGGCCGGCGACGCCGAGGCCGGCGACGCCGCGCCTTAGGCACGGGCTCGTCCGTGCCCGATCTTAACGGCCGGCTGGGCGAAATCTTTCTCTAAGGAGTGGGCGCACCATGGGCCTCGCGTTCTTCTACCACCCGGACGGCTACGACACCTCGCGGCCCAAGCTCATGGGCCGGCACGCGGCGGGCGAAGAGTTTTTGAAAGCCTACGTGCGCCACAGCGGCGCCGAGCGCTTCTATTGCTACGCGGCGAGGCGCGCCCACTATCAGGATTTCGCGCGCCGCGTCGCGCCCCTGCTCGATGGCCGCCCGACCGCCTGGATACCCCATCGCAGGCTCGGCGGCCTGGCCGAGCCCGGCACGCTCTTCCTGCCCGGCCCCAACCTGGGCGACTACGCCTGGCAGCGCCGCTTCTCGAACCCGCGCGGCTATAGCCTGGTCGGCGTTACCCACTCTCCGGCGACCCAGCGCATCATGGATGCTTTCGGCGATTTCCTGCTCGCGCCCGTGCAGCCGTGGGACGCGCTGATCTGCACCTCGCAGGTGGTCAAGTCGACGGTCGAGCGCGTGCTCCACGACTGGGGCACGTACCTGCGCGAGCGCCTGGGCGCCCGGCCC
>CAZVZP010000216.1:0-4238 GCA_964631625.1 uncultured Hyphomicrobiales bacterium
CGGCATCCATCGTGTCGTAGTAGCCCGGAAACTTCTCTAGGTAGGACTCCACATAGCCGGCGTCGTTATGCCACAACGTCGGGAGTGTGCCCGGCGGCAAGGGCAGCTTGACGGCGAGGGTGCCGATCTCGCCCGGCTTGACGGGCCGGCCGTCTTCGCCCAGCACGTCGATCTCGTAGCCCGGCACGGCCTTGGTGGGCGAGCCGGGCTTGACCGGCAGGAGTTCGATGCCGACGCAATTAGCCGCCATCGGCCAGCCGCTCTCGGTCTGCCACCAGTGATCGATCACCGGCCGCTGCAAGATCGACTGCGCCCACAGGAGCGTGTCCGGATCGGTGCGCTCGCCCGCGAGGAACAGGGTGCGGAACGAGGAGAGGTCGTACTTCTTCAAGAGCTCGCCCTTCGGGTCCTCGCGCTTGATGGCGCGGAACGCCGTGGGCGCGGTGAACATCGCTGCGACCTTGTGCTGAGCGATGACCCGCCAGTAGGCCCCGGCATCCGGCGTGCCCACCGGCTTGCCTTCGTAGAGAATGGCCGTGCAGCCGTGGAACAGCGGGCCGTACACGATGTAGGAGTGACCGACCACCCAGCCCACGTCGGAGGCGGCCCAGTACACCTCGCCCGGATCGACGCCGTAAATGTTCTTCATGCTCCAGGCGAGCGCGACGAGATGCCCGCCGTTGTCGCGCACGACGCCCTTCGGCACGCCGGTCGTGCCCGAGGTGTAAATAACGTAGAGCGGATCGGTCGCGGCCATCGGCACGCAATCCGTGGGCTTGGCCTTCGCCACCTCGTCCTGCCAATCGAAATCGCGGCCGGGTTTCAACTCGGCGCGCAGCTCGGGCCGCTGCAAGAGGATCACCGGAGTGTCGGACGCCTTCGCGAGCTCGAGCGCGCCGTCGAGCAACGGCTTGTAGGCGATGGTGCGATTGACTTCGATGCCGCAGGACGCGGCGAGCACGAGCTTGGGCTTGGCATCGACGATCCGCTTGGCGAGCTCGTTCGAGGCGAAGCCGCCGAACACGACCGAGTGCACCGCGCCGAGGCGCGCGCAGGCGAGCATGGCGATCGCCGCCTCCGGCACCATCGGCATGTAGATGAGCACCCGATCGCCCGGCTTGACGCCGTGGTCTCGGATCATGCCGGCGGCCAGCGCGACCGCATCCCTGAGCGCGCGGTAGGTGAAGGAGCGGACCTGTCCGGTTACGGGGCTGTCGTAGATGAGCGCCGCCTGCTCGCCGCGCCCGCGCTCGACGTGGCGGTCGAGCGCGTTGTAGCAGGTGTTCACCCTCGCGCCGACGAACCAGCGATAGAAGGGCGGGCGCGAACGGTCGAGCACCGTGTCCCAGCGCTGGACCCAATCAATCGCTTGCGCCGCCTCGGCCCAGAAGCCCTCCGGATCCTTAAGCGAACGCGCGTAGACCGCGTCGAACCGTCCGGGCATGTCTCCTCCCTTTAGCCCGTCAGCGGGGGCCCAAGCCCCGCGCGCGCGCCTGCCGCTGCAACTCGTCGCGAAACTTGGGGTGGGCGACGGCGATCAGCGCCTGGGCCCGCTCGCGCAGCGACTTGCCGCGCAACTGGGCGACCCCGTATTCGGTCACGAAACAGTCGATGTCGGTGCGCGGCGTCGTCACCACGGCGCCGGGCGGCAGCATATCGACGATCCGGGAGGTCTCGCCGTCGATCGCCGTCGCGTAGGCGGCAATGAACGAACGCCCGCCCTTGGCCATTACGGCGCCGCGCACGAAGTCCACCTGCCCGCCGGTGCCGCTGTATTGCTTCGGGCCAATCGATTCCGAGCAGGCCTGGCCCGTGAGATCGATCATGATCGTGCCGTTGACCGAAATCATGTCATCGTGCTGCGCGATGACCTGCGGATCGTTCGTATAATCCACGGGATGGGCCGAGATGTCCGGATTCTCGTGGAGGAAGCGGTAGGTCTCCTTGGTCGCGACGCAGAAGGTATAGACCGAGACGCCCGGATTGAGCGTCTTGCGCGAATTGTCGACCACGCCCCTTTCCATGAGCACCCGCAGGGCATCGCCGAACATCTCCGTGTGCACGCCGAGATGCTTGTGGTCCCTGAGGGCGAGCCCGACGGCGCTGGGCACGCCGCCGAAGCCGATCTGCACCGTGGCGCCGTCCGGGATGCGCTCGGCGATGAAGCGGCCGATCGCTTCGTCTTCCGCCGTCATGGGCGGGGTCGTGAGCTCCATGATCGGATCGTCGCTCTCGACGATCGCGTCGAACAGCGAGACATGCAGGCGGCAATCGCCGTAGACCCGCGGCACGTTCGGGTTGACTTCGGCAATCTTGATCGTGCCCGTCTCGACCAAGGCCTTCGTGTAGTCGACCGCAAAGCTGGGTGTGACGTATCCCTCCTCGTCGGGCGGCGAGACGACCGTGATCACCCCGTCGTAGGGCCTATCGCGCTTGAGCACGTGGGGGAGCTGCCCGAAGTGCATCGGCGTCATATCGTAGATTCCAGCGAACACGGCATCGCGGTCGCCGCCGCCGCAGAACCAGGAGTCCCAGTGGATGCGCTCCCGGCACGCGGGCTTGAGCAGGTGCGCCGAGGTGTAGGAGCCGGGAAGGATCGAGCTCATCGTCAGACGCGCGGCCGTGCCGCGCTCTGCCGCCTGCCCGAGCGCGCGCACGAGCGCCGGCGGTTCGCCCGCGATCGTGGGAATGGCGATCCTTTGGCCGTCCTTGAAGAGAAGCACGGCCTTCTCGGGCGCCATCAGGCGCTTCCTGTAATCGCTCGCCCAGTCGCTGCGCACTGTCATGCGTGGCCGCCGCTCCGCCGAAAAGCCGCCGGATTGTGGCGTGCCGATGGGCGAAGGGCAACCCCGCGGGATGGGCTCTGCGCGCAACAGGCCGCTGGCGCGCAAGGGGCGCTTTTCGCTATGCTCGGCCCCCGATTTCGTTGCCGCCGCACGCCATGACCGATCGCCCCGCTCTCGCCCACCACGTGGACGCCCTCGCCTCGAGCCGCGTCCTTTGCCTGGGCGACGTCATGCTCGACCGCTATGTCTACGGCAGCGTCGAGCGCACCTCGCCCGAAGCCCCGATTCCGGTCCTGCGCGTCGAGAAGGAAGCCGTGATGCTGGGCGGCGTCGGCAACGTGGTGCGCAACGTCGTGGCGCTCGGCGGCTCGGCGTGCCTGATCTCGGTCGTGGGCGACGACGCGGCGGGACGCCAGCTCACCGCCATGGTCGGCGCCCAGCCCCGGGTCGAACCCTACCTCCTCGTCGAGCCGGCACGGCCCTCGACGGTCAAGACCCGTTTCATCGCCGGCGGGCAGCAACTGCTGCGCGCCGACACCGAGACGACCCACGGACTGGGTGCGCGCGCCCAGCAGAGCCTGCTCCGGCTCGCCACCGATTCGCTTACGGCGTGGGACGCCCTGGTGCTCTCCGACTACGGCAAGGGCGTGCTGACGAAAGAGGTCCTATCGGTGCTGATCGCGCGGGCCCGCGCGGCCGAGCGGCCGATCGTGGTCGATCCTAAGGGCCGCGATTTCCTGCGCTACCGGGGCGCCACCGTGCTGACGCCGAATTGCCGCGAGCTCGCGGAGGCCACCGGGCGACCGGCCGAGAGCGAGGAGGAGATCGAGGCGGCGGCCCGCTTCCTCATCGGCGAGGCCGAGCTCGCCGCCGTGCTCGTAACCCGCAGCGAGCGCGGCATGACACTCGTGGCCCGCGACACCGAGGCCCAGCATCTGCCCGCCCACACGCACACGGTGTTCGACGTCTCCGGCGCCGGGGATACCGTGGTAGCCACGTTTGGGGCCGCACTCGGCCGCGGCGTTCCCTGGCGCGAGGCGGCCGAACTCGCCAATCTCGCGGCCTCAATCGTGGTCGGCAAGTCCGGCACGGCCACGGCCGAGGCCTGGGAGCTGCGCCAGCTCATCGAGGCCGGCGACGCGCGGGCCACGGGCAAGCTCTTGAACCGGCTCGAACTCGCGCGGCGCATCGAGGAGTGGCGCGGGCGCGGCCTCAAGGTCGGCTTGACCAACGGCTGCTTCGACCTGCTCCATCCCGGCCACGTCTCGCTACTGCGCACGGCGAAGGCGGAATGCGACCGGCTGATCGTGGCGATCAATTCCGATCAGTCGGTGCGCCGCCTCAAGGGGCCCGATCGGCCGGTGCAACTCGAGGAGGCGCGCGCCGAGGTGCTGGTCTCGCTCGAGATGGTCGATGCCGTGGTCGTGTTCGACGCCGATACGCCGGAGGCGC
>CAZVZP010000217.1:0-4182 GCA_964631625.1 uncultured Hyphomicrobiales bacterium
CAGATTCTCGCGATCGATCTCGGCACCGACATGGTGCCGGCGCTCGCGCTCGGCGCGGAACGGCCGCATCCGGAGGTCATGCGCCGGCCACCGCGCCCGCGCTCGAAGCGACTGCTCGACCTCCCCCTGCTTCTGCGGGCCTATCTTTTCCTCGGCCCCCTCGAGGCGCTGGCGGCCCTTTCGGCCTATTTCTTCGTGCTCGAGCGCGGGGGCTGGTCGTTCGGTCACGATCTTGCGACACGCGATCCGCTTTACTTGCAAGCGACCACCGCGTGCCTTGCGGCGATCGTCGTGGTCCAGGTGGCAAACGTCTTTCTCTGCCGAAGCGAAACCAAATCGGTCGTGTCTGCCGACGTCTTCGCAAACCGGCTGATTCTCTTTGGTGTGGCGACGGAAGCGGCCCTCATCCTCTTCGTCGTCTACACCGACTGGGGCAACGCGATCTTCGGCACGGCCCCCCTGCCGTGGCAGGTCTGGGTGTTCGCCTTGCCCTTCGCGTTCTTCATGCTGGGGGCGGAGGAAGCGCGCAAATGGCTCGTGCGAAAAACGTCGCATGCCGGCGCCGTGCGCGCGAACGGCCGGACCAACGGTGGCTCCCCTCGCCCGGTGCCGTGACGCGGTAACCCGTGCGCCGATCCGCCGGCAACCGTAAGTCGCGCTTCGTTCGCCGCAACGATCCGCCCGCCTACCGCACCGCCAAGCGTCCTTGGGACCGGGCTCCTCGTAAACTCGCTTCAGGCGGATCATCGGGACGCCGGGTCGCAACAAGGCTTGGTTCTCAGCCCGAGAGCGCCACGAGCTCGCGCTTGAAGGGCACGCCATCCCGCTTCGGCTCGTCGAACTCGCGCGCATAGAGATGGCCGGCGTAGACCGCATGGGCGATCGAGGCCGGGGCCAGGCAGTCGCCGATGCGCTCGACCGAGGTGATCCCGGCCTTCGAGAGCGCGCCTTCATCCGCCATGAGCTCGCGATAGAGCGCATCGTTTGGCTGCCGCGCCGTGACCATGAGGGCGGAGGCGCAAGCCTTGCGCAGCGTGCGTGCGGAATAGACGCACTCGAGCACCGCCTCGCCGCCTTCGAGTGCGCTCAGGCTATGCGCGAGGTGGAGCTCGACGCCGAGCTCGATGAGTCGCGCCTGGATACGGTGCTGCTCCATGGTGTTGCGCGTCCAGGTCGCGACTTCGACGGCGGGCGTGACGAAAATCACGGTCCGCCCGGCCTGGCACAGCAATTCGGCCAGCACGTTCGCCATGTAGTAGTGGTCGTCGTCGAAGATGAGCACGGGGCTCTCGGGCAGCCGTCCGGCCATGACGTCGTCGGGCGTGAAGACGTTGGCGCCGTCGCCGCCCGGAATCGGCTCGTGGTGCGCGCGCCCGACGCCGTCCTTGCGCCAGCGCGAACCCACGGCGAGCGCGATCCGCGCCGCGCCCACCTCGCACACCTCCCGCGCGGTAAGCCGGCTCGCCCGATAGACCTCGACGTTTGCCATCCTGTTCAGCTGCTGCACGCGGTAGTCGCGCACCCGCGCCCAGGCCGCAAGGCCCGGCAGCCTGGCCTCGCGCGCGACGCGCCCGCCGAGCTCCGGCTCGGCCTCGGCGAGGACGACGTTGTAGCCCCGCTGGCCCAGCGCACGCGCCGCCTCGAGCCCGGCCGGGCCGGCGCCCACGACGAGCACGCGGTCGTCGGATTTCTTGCGTGCGATCTGCTCGGGATGCCAGCCGCGCCGCCACTCCTCGCCCATGGTCGGGTTCTGGGTGCAGCGAATGGGATGCACGAGGTAGTCGCCGGTCACGCAGATGTTGCAGCCAATGCACTCGCGGATGTCCTCCGGCCTCCCCTCCTCGATCTTCTTGGGTAGATACGGATCGGCGATCGAGGGGCGCGCGGCGCCCACGAAGTCGGCGATGCCGCGTTTTATGAGCGAGACCATCGCATCGGGCGAGGTGTAGCGACCCACGGCGACGACCGGCTTGGAGGTCAGCTTCTTGACGAAGCCCACGTATTTCTCCTGGTAGCCTTCGGGCGCGAAGCGCGAAGTCGCCGAGTCGTTCGCCCAGTCCGAGACATTGACGTCCCAGAGGTCGGGCAGCTCGGCCAACAGCTCGACCACTTCTTTGCCTTCGCCCTCCGAGCTCAAGCCGTGCTCGCCCATGAGCTCATCCACCGCGAGACGCACAGCGACGGCGCAGGAATCGCCGACGGCCTCTTTCGTGTCTTCGAGCACCTCGCGCAAGAGCCGCGCCCGGTTCTCGAGCGAGCCGCCGTACTCGTCGCTGCGCTTGTTGTAGCGGGGCAGAAGGAAATGCATGAGGATGCACAGATCGTGTCCGGCGTAGACGTAGAGGATGTCGTAGCCCGCCCGCTTCGCGCGCCGCATGGCCTCGCGGTGCCAGCGTCGGAAGGCGCGAATGTCCTCCTTGTCCATGGCGCGGGCCTGCACGGGATCGTAGTTCGGATAGACGACGTCGGAGGGCGCCATCGGCACCGCGCGCGAGTAGCGGTTGGCGCCGTCGTGCCCGGAATAGACCGGTTCGAAGCCGGCCAGTGCGCCGTGGGCGTGCACGGCATCGACCATGCGCTCGTGCGCCGGCAGATCACGCTCGTCCCACAGGCGCATCTCGACATACGGCGTGATCTCGCTCGACCAGTGGATCTCGCACTCCTCGGTGCACACCACGGCCCAGCCCCCTTCCGCCTTCATGCCCCGCATGGCGGCCATGCTGCTCGGGTAGGCGAAACCCATGCCGTTGCAGTGCGGTACCTGATAGAAGCGGTTCTTCGCGGTCTTGGGCCCGATGCGGACCGGCTCGAACAAGATGTCGTAACGGGGATCGCGCGCCATCGTGCGGCCTCGGTTGTTCTTGAGCGGGGGCGTCCATTAGAGCGGCGCAACGGCCAAGAGACAACCGCGGCCGTGCTTGGAGCTGACGTGCGGCACGACTATCATTGCCCCACGCGGAGCCCCCGATGACCGAAGATCAACCCAAGCCCGAACCGCCGACCTCGCCCGAGGGCCTGGCCGTGGCCCTCAAGCCGCGGCGGGCGCGGCGCCGCCGGCGCACGCCGGTCGGTGCCTCCCCGGGCACCTTGATCGCGGACCCGAGCGCCGCCCGATCGGTCATCTTGTTCATGGGCTACGGCCCGGAGGGCCTGGAAGAGGGGACGCTCAAGGATGTCAACGAGATCGCGGCCTTGAGGGGCCGCTTCCCCGTGCTGTGGGTCGACGTGGTGGGCCTGGGCGACCTCGCCCTGATCGAGCGCCTGGGCACGCTCTTTGGCCTGCAGCGGCTCGCACTCGAGGACGTGGTCAACACCCACGAGCGCCCCAAGGCCGAGGAGTACGACGGCTATCTGTTCGTGGTCACGACCATGATGGTGACGCCCGAGCCGCCGGCCACCGAGCAATTCGCCATGTTCGTGGGCGAGGACTATGTCCTGAGCTTCCAGGAACGGCACAGCGACGTCCTCGAGGCGGTGCGCGAGCGCATCCGGCGCGGCCGCGGCCAGATTCGCGGCCAGAAGCCCGATTACCTCGCCTACGCGCTCGTCGACGCCATCGTCGACGGCTACTTCCCCGTGCTCGAGCGCCACGGCGAACGGCTCGAGGCGCTCGAGGATCGGGTGGTGAGCCGGCCCGAAGCCAGGCAGGTCGCCGAAATTCACGAGCTCAAGCGCGATCTCTTGACGCTGCGGCGCGCGATCTGGCCGCAGCGCGAGATGATCAACTCGCTCGCCCGGGGCGACTTCCGTCACGTGAGCGAGACGACGCGGCTCTACTTGCGCGACTGCTACGATCACACGATCCAGCTCATGGACCTCATGGAGACCTACCGGGAGATCGCCTCGGGCCTCGTCGATGTCTATCTCTCGAGCCAGAGCGCCCGCATGAACGACATCATGAAGGTGCTCACGATCATCGCGACGATCTTCATGCCCTTGGGTTTCGTCGCGAGCCTCTACGGCATGAACTTCGACACCACCTCGCCCTGGAACATGCCCGAGCTGGGCTGGCGCTTCGGCTATTTCTTCGCACTCGGCGTGATGGCGGCGATCGCGGGTGGCCTCCTTTACTACTTCCATCGCCGGCACTGGATCGGCCGGCGGCGCGAGCCCAAGAAGCCCGACGACTAGAGCAGGATGCGGTTAGGTTGAAGCGTATCCGGCATTGACGAGGCATCTCTG
>CAZVZP010000218.1:0-4140 GCA_964631625.1 uncultured Hyphomicrobiales bacterium
GCAGTTCGCCCCGTAGCGGGCGGATCGCGCCGCGACACCGCCTTCGGCCGCGAGCGCATCGAGCGCGGCGTCGAGGGCTGCCGCGACATGGGTCGGCGGGGTAAAGCGCCATTGGCCGTTGGCTTCGAAGCCGCGCCACTGCTCGTAGAGATCGAGGCTCAACGAAGGGGCGTTGCCGGCGCAAGCCTCGAGCAGGCTGCGCCGCACGATGACGAAGGACAGACCCGGCGCCCCTTCGAGGCACTTGTTCGCCGAGGCGATGAGCGCATCGAAGCGCTCGGCGCGCGCATCGATCGGCAGGCCACCGAACGAGCTCATGGCATCGACGATCAGCCCGCAGCCACGCTCGGCGGCGAGCTCGGCCACTTGGGACAAAGGGTTGAGGATGCCCGAGGTGGTTTCGCAGTGGACGAGGGCAAGCTCGCGGATCGCACTGTCGGCATCCAAGGCCTGCACGATCTCGCGCAGGCTGACGGGTTCGTCCTCGGGCCCCTCGAGGACGGCGTAGCGTTGCCCGATCCGTTCGCAGATGCGCGCCATGCGGCGGCCGTAGGCGCCGTTGATGAGGATCAGCAGCTTGCTTGTGCGCCCGAGCAAGCTGCCGAGCGCCGCTTCGATCGCGAAGGTGCCGCTGCCCTGCATCGGCACGCAGACGTGGCTTTCCTCCGCATGGACGAGGGCCGCGAGGCGCCGGCGCAGCCGCGCCATGAGAGCGATGAAATCGGCATCGCGCGAGCCCCAGTCGCGCAGCATGGCGCGGCGCACGGAGTCGGGCGTCGTCAGCGGTCCCGGCGTCAGCAGGACGGGTGGCCGATCCGGCGCGCTATCCGCCCGACCCGTGCTCATCGCGCCGCGACCCCGTGACTGTGCCAACGAAACCCTCGTTGTCTGTGCTTTGATTAGCACAGCCGAAGAGCGCCCGCCACGCGCCCTTCGCCTTCGAGGTCAAAGGCCCAGACGGCGCAGAATAAATGCCGCGATGGGGTCCAGCCGGGCGATCTCGAAGACGCGAGGAGCCAGCGCCGGGAGCTCCTCGGGCGGCACCGGCGCGTCGCTCACGATCGCCACGATCCGCCGGTCGGTCAAGCAGCGCAGGGGCGCCTGGCGCGCTTCGCGATGGATCTCGAGCCGCTCGTGCGGGTGATCATGGAAACCGACGGCGAACACGAGATCGGCCGGCGTCATGCGCGCGAGCAGCGCATCGAGATCGGGACGGACGGGCGGACGGTTCTCGTGCAGCAGCGCCCAGCGCCGCGAGGAGAGCGCGAGCACTTCGTTCGCCCCGGCGGCCCGGTGGGCGTGGCTGTCCTTGCCCGGGCGGTCGAGCTCGAAGGGATGATTGATGAACCGGGCCAGCGAGACCGACAAGCCGCGCGCGCGAAAGCTCGGCACGAGCGCGGCCAAGAGCTCGGCCTTGTCCTCGCCGCTGCCGCCCGTGAGCCCGAACACCTTCACGGCTGACTCCGCTCTCCGTGCCGCCCGTTCAACCGCCGCCGCGCTGATAATGCCGGTGAAAGCGTTCGAGGAAGGCGGAGGCGTCGGCCGCACGGAAGCCCTCGAAGGCGATCTCGAGCGCGGTCACCGGCAGCACGAGGGTGGGCCCCAGCCGGCGCAGGGACTCCGGCTCCAAGCGGATGATGACGCGGCGATCCGGCGCGTCCTCGACGATGACGCGCGTTCCCTCGACCGTGTAGCGGCGGCCTTCCACGGCGCTCGGCAAGAGGCGGAAGAACTCCTCGTGGCCGAGGCCCATCTCGAGGCGCTCGCTCGGCGGCTCACCGGCCCTCACCTAGCCTCCGGCCACGGGCGGCGCGATGGTGAGCGATTGCCCTTCGGCGAGGGCCCGGCCCAGGTCTTCGTAACGCTGGTGGCGGCCGTCGATCATCACCAGCGCCCACTCGCCCTTGGCGAGCCCGAGGCGTGCGATCAGCGCCGCCGCGCTCGTGCCCTCCGGCAGGTCGAGATCGACGGTATCCTCGGTCAAACGGGACGCGTCGGCGGGCAAATACCTCCGGAGCGTCGCCAGCAGCCGGAGCCGGATCCTCATGCGTCCGAGAACGTCACTTCGCGCTCATCAGATGCACGCGGGCGAGATAGGCCTCCATGACCCGCATGGGGTCGTGCATCAGCTTGCCCTTCCACTCGCCGAGCTCGACCTCGGTCTGAATCAGTCCGCGCAGCACGCCCACGTGCTGGGTGAAACCCAAGGCGAGCGCGCCCACGAGCCTTTCTCCGTCGAACTCGAGTCGCATATAGCGGTAACCGCCCTTGTCGAGCTGCTCGGCGTGCTCGCCGCCCTTGACGCCCTGCCAAAGGCCGTACGAGCTCGAGATCAGCCCGATGGTCGCGAGCACGTTCATGTTGAGGCTGCCGTTGTGCTTATAAGCGTGCCCCGCCATGTTGAGGGCGGCAATGCGGCCATGCTCGACCGCCGTCGGCTGGATGGCCTGGACGTTCCAACCGCCGTCGGAGAGATCGAGGCCCTGGGCGCAGTCGCCCGCCGCGTAAATGTCTCTGGCGCTGGTCTGGAACTGGTCGTTAACCACGATGCCGAAGTCGCTCTTGACGCCGCTTCCCTTGAGGAAATCGGTGGCGGATTTGACGCCCGTGGCGACCACGATGAGGTCGGCCGGAAGAGGCTTCTTGCCGGCGCTGGTCGAGACGAGGAAGGGGCTGCCCTTGCCCTTGCGCTGCTCGACTGCCGTGACCTTGGTCGAGGTCAGCACCTTGAGCCCGTGAGTCTCGCACCAACGCTTGATCAGGTCCCCGCCGGCCGCGTTCATCATGCGCGGCACCATGCGGTTCTCCATCTCGACCACGCTGAGGTCGACGCCCCGCTTGGCCAGGGCCTCGAGGATGATGCAGCCGATGAAGCCCGCGCCCATGAGCACCACCTTGGAACCTGGCTTGGCGTGCTTGGCAATGTTGCGTGCGTCCTCGAGCGTCCAGCAGTGGTAGATGCCCTGCTTGGCATCGAGTCCCGGAATCGGCGGCTTGATCGGCAGCGAGCCCGTGGCCAGCAGCAACTTGTCGTACTTGAGCTTGCGTCCGGTGCTGAGCGAAACCTCGTGCGCCTTGGAATTAATCTTCGTGACTCGCGTCTTGCGCCGGTACTCGACGCGCGCGACATCCTCCCAGTAGCCCTTGTCCTTGCGCAGGTGCGTGCCGGCTTCCTTGATCTCGTTGGCGAGGTAGTAGGGGATCGCCATGCGCGAGTAGGGCGGCTCGTCCTCGTCCATGATCATGGTGATCCGCGCCTTGGGGTCCGCCCGCCGCAGCGTTTCGGCGGCGATCACGCCAGCCGGGCCGGCGCCGACGATCATGTGGTGCATGCTGTGCTCTCCCTTTTGGCCTGAGGCCCCAGCGCGATGCGAAAAGGGGGAAGGGCCATGGCTTGCGACACCTTCCCCCAACTTTGACCGACGCTCGCCCGCACGATGGGCGGGCGCCTAGTGGTGCGAATCGAACACTTGGTACCCGCGACTGAGCTCACCCTTCGAGACGGCCCTTCGGGCCTCCTCAGGGTGAGGCCCAAAACCGGCCCTCATCCTGAGGGCGAGCGCAGCGAGCGTCTCGAAGGATGAGGGTCATCGGGGACTCATGTGTTGAAACGAGACCACTAGAGACCGAGCCGCGCCTGTTGAAACGAGACCACTAGAGACCGAGCCGCGCCCGGGTCTCGTTGCTCGGGACGCCGTCCTTGGTCCAGCCGCGCAGCTGGTAGTACTCGGGCAGCATCTTGTCGAGCTGCGCGGTCAAACCCTTGGCCGGGCCCGAGCGCGCGCCGTCCTTCAGGAGGCGCGCCGGCAGCGTGTCGTCCTTGGCGGTGAAGCCCGCGCGCAAGTTGAAGTCGCGCTCGAGGTTCCAGACACGCTCGCCGATCTGCAGCAGCTTCTCGAGCGAGAAGCCGCCCTCGCAGGCCGCGTCGATTTGCGGCTGGATGTCTTCGAGCGACCAGGCGAAGGTCGTGAACAGGCAGAGGCCCGAGGAGTCGACCACCGCGGTCGCGTCCTGGAAGGCCTTGAGCAGCCCCGCCTTGCCGTCGGTCGATAGCGGGTCGGTCTTGACCGGAATGCCGAACACCTCGGAGGCGATCGTGTAGCCCCGCAGGTGGCAGGCGCCGCGATTGGCGGTGGCGTA
>CAZVZP010000219.1:0-4138 GCA_964631625.1 uncultured Hyphomicrobiales bacterium
CTCGCGCATCCTCGGCATGGGCGACGTGATCTCGCTGGTCGAGAAGGCGGCTGAGCAGATCGACCGCGCCGAGGCCGAGAAGCTCTCGGCCAAAGTCATGAAGGGCGAGTTCGACCTCGACGACTTCGCCCAGCAGATTCGCCAGATCAAAAAGATGGGCGGCATGGGCGGGCTGATGGGGCTGTTGCCCGGGGTGGCCAAGATCAAGAAGCAGCTCGAGCAGGCCAAGGTGGACGAGTCGATGCTCGCGCATCAGGAGGCGATCATCGCCTCGATGACGCCCTTGGAGCGGCGCAACCCGAAGTGCCTCAACGCCTCGCGTCGCCGGCGCATCGCCCTTGGCTCGGGCACCTCGGTGCAGGAGGTCAACCGCCTGATCAAGCAGTTCACCGAGCTTCAAGGCCTCATGAAGCGGGCGGGCAAGCTGGGCGAGAAGGGCTTGAAGCGCGCGGGGCTTCCCGGCCTGCCGCCCGGCCTGGGCGGTGTGCTGCCTCGCTAGCTTGGGAACGTGCGACGAATTCCCTTGCTTCGCGGCCCAAAAGGAGAAAGAACAGCCGCCCATGTTGAGACTGCGATTGGCCAGGGCCGGCGCCAAGAAGCGCCCCTTCTACCGTCTCGTGGTGGCGGACCGCCGCGAGGCGCGCGATGGCCGGTTCATCGAGCGCCTCGGTACCTTCGAGCCGGTGTTGGCGCGTGACAACCCGGCTCGCGCCAAGCTCAATGTCGAGCGCATCAAGTATTGGCTCGGCAAGGGCGCACAGCCCTCGGAGCGGGTGGCGCGCGTGCTGGGCGAGGCCAGCGTGGCGGCGATGCCGCCGCGCCGCAACAACCCGAAAAAGGCACTGCCCAGGGCCAAGGCCCAGGAGCGGCTCAAGGCCAAGGAGGAGAAGGCGAAGGCCGCAGCCGGAGCGGCCGCGCCCGAGCCTGCTGCCGAAGCGGCCGCGCCCGAGCCTGCTGCCGAAACGGCCGCGCCCGAGCCTGCAGCCGAAACGGCCGCGCCCGAGCCGGCTGCCGCCGAAGGCGAGGCCTCGGCTTAGGCGCCGGCGGAGCCGCGGGCCACGGCCCGGTCCTTTCGCCGTCCGCGAGGCGCGCGGCTCGAGCCGGACGAGCGAGAGTTGAGGGAAAAATCCAAGGAGAAGCGGGTGTGCCTGGGCGTCGTTCTGGGCGCCCACGGGGTGCGCGGCCTGCTTCGCATCCGGTCCTACACCGAGGACCCTCGGGCGATCGTAGCCTACGGCCCGCTCGAGGACGAAAGCGGCCGGCTGTCGCTTAAGCTCGCGATCAAGTCGGTGCGCGAGCGCTTCGTGATCGCGGCGGCCCACGGCATCGCCAGCCGAAGCGCCGCCGAAGCGCTCAAGGGCACCCGTTTATTCGTCGCTCGCGCGGCCTTGCCGGAACCCGGGGCAGGCGAGTTCTACCACGACGATCTCATCGGCCTGCGCGTCGCGCTCGAGGATGGCCGATCGCTCGGGCGCGTGCGCGCGATCGCCAATTACGGCGCGGGAGATTTGATCGAGATCGAACCCGAGGGCGGCGGCGCGACTCTGCTGATCCGCTTTACCAAGAGCCGCTTTCCCGAAGTCGATCTCGCGCAAGGCCGCCTCGTGGTCGTTCCCGAAGCCGGCGATATCGACTAACTTCTTCCTCTTGGCGCAAGAGGTTAGACCTATGAACGCGGAATCCTGCTGGAGCGCCTGGGTGCTCACCCTGTTCCCCGGGACGTTTCCCGGCCCGCTTTCCGCCTCGCTCGCGGGCAAGGCCTTGGCCGAAGGTCTCTGGCGCCTGGAAACGCTGGACATTCGGGACTTTGCGACCGATAAACACCGCTCCGTCGACGACGCCCCCTTCGGCGGTGGGCCGGGCATGGTGATGCGCGCGGAGATCGTGGCGGCGGCGCTCGATGCGGCGCGCGACCGCAGCGGTCTTGAGCGCGCGATCTTCCTCTCCCCACGCGGCCGGCTCTTCGACCAGGGCCTGGCACAGGAGCTCGCTCGAGAGCGGGGAATCATCCTGCTGTGCGGGCGCTACGAAGGCGTGGATCAGCGGGCGTTGGAGGCCCGGGCGGTTGAAGAAATCAGCGTAGGGGATTATGTACTCTCGGGCGGCGAGCCCGCCGCGTACTGCCTGATCGACGCCTGCGTGCGGCTGCTGCCCGGGGTGGTCGGCGAGGCGGCCTCGCTCGCCGAGGAAAGCTTCGCGGACGGCCTGCTCGAGTACCCCCACTACACCCGGCCCGAGGTGTGGGAGGGCCGGGCGGTGCCGGAGGTCCTCGTCTCCGGGCACCACGAGCGCATCCGCGCCTGGCGGCGGGCGCAGGCCGAGGAGACGACCAGGGAACGGCGGCCGGACCTCTGGCAACGGTATCGGGCGCGGGCGGGCAAGACGGATCGAACGAGTTGAAGCGAGGTGCGGCCATGAATCTGATCGATGAGCTCAATCAAGAGCAGATCGCCAAGCTCTCGCAAGGCAAGACCCTCCCGGAATTCAGCCCGGGCGACACCGTGCGCGTCAAGGTGCGCGTGGTCGAAGGCGAGAGCGAGCGCCTGCAGTCGTTCGAGGGCGTGTGCATCGCGCGCCGCAACCGTGGGCTCAACTCGTCCTTCACCGTGCGCAAGATCAGCTACGGCGAAGGGGTCGAGCGCGTCTTCCCGCTCCATTCGCCGATGATCGCCGATATCGAACTCCTGCGCCGCGGCCACGTGCGCCGGGCCAAGCTCTATTACCTGCGCCAGCGGCGCGGCAAGTCGGCGCGCATCCGCGAGAGGAAGCGTGGCCTCGCCGTGCCGGTGGTGCCCGAGACCGGCAGCACCGAGAGCGGCAAAACGACCGCCGAAACCGGCGATTCCTGACTAGAGAGGCCCGCGCGCCGCAGGGTTCCGCGTCGCGTGGACCCTCCCGGCTCGAGGATGCCATGGCAGAGCCTCGCACTCTCTTCGACAAGATCTGGCAGAGCCACGTCGTGCACGAGCGCGACGAGGGCACCTGCCTCATCTACATCGACCGTCACCTCGTGCATGAGGTGACGAGCCCGCAGGCCTTCGAGGGCCTGCGCGCGGCCGGCCGCCGGGTGCGCCGCCCCGACGCGACGCTCGCCGTGGCCGACCACAACGTGCCCACGACCGGGCGCTCGAAGGGCATCGACGATCCGGAATCGCGTCTGCAGGTCGATACGCTCGAGGGCAACTGCGCCGAATTCGGCGTCCGCTATTTCTCGATGAGCGATGTGCGCCAGGGCATCGTTCATATCATCGGCCCCGAGCAGGGCCTGACCCAGCCCGGCATGACCATCGTGTGCGGGGATTCGCACACCTCGACCCACGGCGCCTTCGGCGCGCTCGCCTTTGGCATCGGCACAAGCGAGGTCGAGCACGTGCTCGCGACCCAGACGCTGATCCAGAAGCGGGCCATGAACATGCGCATCAGGGTCGAGGGCACGCCGGGCAAGGGCGTCGGCCCCAAGGACATGATCTTGGCGATCATCGGCACGATCGGCGCGGCGGGTGGCACCAGCCACGTCATCGAGTACGACGGTGCGGCGATCCGGGCGCTCTCGATGGCGGGCCGCATGACCGTGTGCAACATGTCGATCGAGGCGGGTGCGCGCGCCGGGCTTATCGCGCCCGACGAGACCACCTTCGCCTACCTCGAGGGCCGTCCCCTTGCGCCCAAGGGCGCGGCGTTCGATCGCGCCTTGGCCTACTGGCGCACGCTCTCTTCGGATGCGCACGCGCGCTACGACCGGGAAGTCGTGCTCGACGCAGGCGCGCTGGCGCCGCAGGTCACCTGGGGCACCAGCCCTCAGGATGTGGTCGCGGTCACAGGCCAGGTGCCCGATCCCAAGGACGCCGGCAGCGAGGCGGGCCGCGCCCGCGTGGAACGGGCGCTCGCTTATATGGATTTGAAGCCCGGCACGCCGATGCGCGACATCCGCATCGACCGGGTCTTCATCGGCTCGTGCACCAACGCGCGCATCGAGGACCTGCGCGCCGCCGCCGCCGTGGCCAAGGGCCGGCGCGTCGCCGCCCATGTGGGCGCGATGGTGGTGCCGGGTTCGGGGTTGGTGAAGGAGCAGGCCGAGGCCGAGGGGCTCGACCGCATCTTCCGCGAGGCTGGCTTCGAATGGCGCGAGCCCGGCTGC
>CAZVZP010000220.1:0-4134 GCA_964631625.1 uncultured Hyphomicrobiales bacterium
CAAATACGGAGGCCGCGCCGCGTTTCTCGAAGGCCCCGGGCTCTCGCCGCTCTTGCACTTGCACGCCCGCGAGATGGTGCTGCCGCGGGAGCTCGTGGGGCGGCGTACGCCCCTGCGCATTGTCGCGCCGCTGCCGGCCCATATGGCGGCGACCTTCCGGGCGCTCGGCTTCGCCCAGGAGCCCGTGTCCGATCCGTTTGCGGATCTCGAACTGGGTGGCTAGCGGTGCGCGATAACCTGCACCGCGCGCTTAAGCGCTTCTATACCGAGGCCGGCTCGCGGCCCGCGGAGGGCGGAGGCTTCGCGCTCCTGCTCGACGGCCGGGCGATGTTGACACCGGCCCGGCGACCCTTCGTGGTCGCCAGCCAGGCCCTGGCGGAGGCCCTTGCCGCGGAATGGCAGGCGCAGGACGAGACGATCGAGCGCCAGCGGATGCCCCTCACGCGGCTTGTGCTCACCGCGATCGACCGGGTGGCCGAGAATCCCGCCGCGCTCGGCGACGATCTCGTGAACTACGTGCGCACCGATCTGGTGTGCTACCGGGGGGTCGAGCCGACCGAGCTCGTGCGCCGGCAGACGGCCGGCTGGGACCCCCTGATCGACTGGGCGGCCGAGCGCTTCGGTGCGCGTCTCGCGGTCAGCGCCGGGATCGTCGCCATCGATCAGGCCGAGGATGCGGTGGCGCTCCTGCGGCGGCACATCGAGACGCTGCCCCTCTTGCAATTGACCGCGCTTCATGCGGCGGCCCAGGCCACCGGTTCGCTCGTCATTGCCCTGGCGTTCGCCGAAGGGCGCATCGACGCGGCGGAGGGCTTGGCGCTGTCGCAGATCGACGAGGCTTTTCAGGGCGAATGTTGGGGCCACGATGCCGAGGCGGTGGCCCGGCGCCAATCGCTCGGCCGAGAGCTTAAGGCGTGCGCGACGGTGTTCGCGCTCGGCGCCTGATGGCCGGACCGGCGCACAGGAGACGCTGGATTGCGCTCGCCGCCGTGGGCGGAGTCGTGGCGGCGGTCGTGGTCGCTGGCGTGGTCCTTCTCGTCACGCAGGACGTCTCTCCGCTCAAGGATTTGGTCGAGCGGCAGGTGCTCGAACAGACCGGTCGGCGGCTTACGATCGGGGGCGAGTTCGGTCTCTCGGTCTCGTTCTCCCCGGCGATCCGCGCCACCGACGTAACGCTCGAAAACGCAAGCTGGGCCTCGAGCCCCGCGATGCTCACCCTTGCGGAGGTCGAGGCCAAGGTCGCGCTGCTGCCCATGTTGTTCGGCGACATCGAGGTCGAGCGCCTCGTCTTGCGCAACGGGGTGTTGGCCCTCGAGCGGGACGCCGAGGGGCGCCAGAACTGGCAGTTCGAGGCGACCCAACCCGGGGCGCCAGCAGCGGCGCCGGGCACGGCGCCAGGCGGCCCGGAGAACGGCACCGCCCAGGAGCCCGGCGATCAGGCGGCCCGGCCGCAGGATGCGGCGGCGCTCCCGGCGATTGGATCGGTCGAGCTCGACGGCGTTCGCCTGACCTATCGCGACGCGACGGCGGGCACGGCGCACACGATCGTGCTCGAAGAGGCCCGGGGCGGTCAGGAGAAGCCCGGCGAGCCGTTCGTGATCGCCGCGCGCGGTGCGATCGACGGTGCGCCGGTGGAGCTCGAGGGCGAGCTTGGACCCGGGCTGCGCAACGCGCCGGTCAAGCTCGACGGCATCATCGCCGGGGCCAAGCTCAAGGTCGAAGGCGTCATCGCCGAGGTGTCGACCTTCGATGGGCTCGGCCTCGATCTTGCGCTCGAAGGCCGCTCGCTCGCCGACCTCGCGCCGCTGTTGGGCGACGGCGTTCCTGCGCTCGGCCCCTATGCGCTGGCCGGCAAGCTGACCGGAGGAGCGGCGGACGGTAACTTTGCTTTGGACGGCATGACATTGAGCCTGGGCTCGACCTCCGCAACGGGCCGCATTGGCGTTCGGCTGAGCGGCGAACGACCGGCGTTCGATGCGGAGCTGTCCGTTGCGACGCTCGATCTCGATGCCTTTTCCGGCGCCGGAGGTGGCGCGCAATTGACCGATCCAGAGCGCTCGGGCGAGCCAGACGCCGGCACTACCACGGAGCAAACCGATACGCCGAAGAAAGAGCGAGAAGGCGCGTCGAGGGGCAGCGGCAAGCTCGTGTTCAGCGACGACCCGCTGCCCGTCGATGGATTGCGCGGGGCCGATGGCACGGCGAAAGTGGCCATCGCTCGTGTGATCGCGGGCAAGACCGAGCTCGAAGAGATCGAACTGAACATCGTGCTCGAGCACGGAATATTGCGGATCGACCCGTTCAAGGGCGTGCTCGCCAAGGGGCCGGTCGCCGGCTCGCTGTCGCTCGATGCGGCGGCCGAGCAGCCGACCCTGATGCTCGATGCGGCGTTGACCGACGCCGATTTCGGGGCGCTCACGGAGTCCGAGAAGACGAGCGACTTTGTCGGCGGCAAGCTCGACGCGCGGATCG
Source organism: uncultured Hyphomicrobiales bacterium (assembly GCA_964631625.1). Taxonomy (GTDB): domain Bacteria; phylum Pseudomonadota; class Alphaproteobacteria; order UBA828; family JAPUJA01; genus CAZVZP01. The sequence goes on from CAZVZP010000220.1 coordinate 2,473, forward strand.
ATGCGATGGGCCGGGGACGGTCGTTGCACGCGATCGCATCGAGCCTGAATGGCGTCGTCTCGGTCAATCTGACCGAGGGCCGCAAGCTGCCGGCCTGGCTCGAATACGCGCTCGGCCGCGATCTTTTGGGCGCGCTCGCCTTTTGGAGCGAGGGCGAGGCCCCGAGGCTCAACTGCTTCGTCGCGCGCGCCAGGTTTAAGGATGGGATGGGCCGGTTCGACGATTTGCTTGCCGACACGCCACAGGCAACCGTCGCGGGCACGGGCACGCTCGATCTCAAGACCGAGACGCTCGACCTGACGCTCGTTCCGCGGCCCAAGGATGCGAGCCTCTTGAGCTTGGCCTTCCCGGTCGAGGTTCAGGGCCCGCTGCGCCAGCCCGACTGGTCGATCGACCGCGAGGCGGCCGCCCTCGACGTTGCCAAGTCGGTCGCCGGCGACGCGCTTCTGGGCCCGCTCGGGCTCTTGCTGCCGCTGGTCGAGGAGGGCACGGGCGAAGAGGATCCCTGCGGCGCGGCGCTGGCCCGCGCGAGCCAGGGCGCGAACGCTCCAGCGGTAGCCCCCGCGCCGAAGGAGGGCGAGGAGAAGGCGCCCACGGCTCCCCTCGAGGACCTGCTCGAGAAGGGGCTCAAGAGCATCGAGGACCTGTTCTAGGGGCCCCGGTTCGCCTCAGGTGTCGGGGCTCCAAGCCTTTGAGCGGGCGCCAAATCGGCTGGCCTCACCGGGCCGAAGGTGCTAATCCAGGGCGGTTTCTCAGGGGTTTTCTCGCAGATATCGCGGCGGGGGCGATGGAAGAGATTCTCCGGCGACTCGAGGAGAAGCGCCAGGCAGCGCGGCTGGGCGGTGGCCTGCGCCGGATCGAGACCCAGCACGGCAAGGGCAAGCTCACGGCGCGCGAGCGCGTCGAGCTTTTGCTCGACGAGGGCTCCTTCGAGGAGTTCGACATGTTCGTCGAGCACCGCTGCACCGATTTTGGCATGGCGGAGCAGAAGATCCCGGGCGACGGCGTGGTCACCGGCCACGGCACCATCAACGGCCGCCGGGTCTTCGTGTTCTCCCAGGATTTCACCGTCTTCGGCGGCTCGCTGTCGGAACCTCACGCCGAGAAAATCTGCAAGGTCATGGACCTGGCGCTCAAAGTGGGGGCCCCGGTGATCGGCCTCAACGATTCGGGCGGCGCCCGCATCCAGGAGGGCGTGGCGTCGCTTGCGGGCTACGCCGAGGTGTTCCAGCGCAATGTGCTGGCCTCGGGCGTGGTGCCCCAGATTTCCCTGGTCATGGGGCCGTGCGCCGGCGGCGCGGTCTATTCCCCGGCCATGACAGACTTCATCTTCATGGTGAAAGATACCTCCTATATGTTTGTAACGGGCCCCGATGTCGTGAAGACCGTGACCCACGAGACGGTTACCCACGAGGACCTCGGCGGAGCGCTCACCCACACCACGAAGTCGGGGGTCGCGGACCTTGCCTTCGAGAACGATGTCGAGACGCTGGCCGCCACCCGCCGCTTTTTCGACTTCCTCCCTTTATCCAACCGGACCAAGCCGCCCACCCGCAAGACCGCGGACCGGCCCGACCGCATCGAGCGCTCGCTCGACACCCTGGTGCCGGCAAATCCGAACAAGCCCTACGACATGAAGGAGCTGATCGGGAAGGTGGTGGA
>CAZVZP010000221.1:0-4094 GCA_964631625.1 uncultured Hyphomicrobiales bacterium
GAGGCCGCCCGGGGAGCACTGAAAGAGTTGGGGATCACGCAGACAGGACCCAGAGCATGAGCCCGGAGCCGAGCGCCAAGATCGACGCGCCGCTGCCCGTGACGCTCGAGGACGTCCGGGCGGCGGCGCGCACGATCGCGGGGAAGGTGGTGCGTACGCCGGCGCTTCACTCGCGCACGCTGTCGGCCATCACAGGCGCCGAAATCGTGCTCAAGTTCGAGAATCTGCAGTACACCGCTTCCTTCAAGGACCGGGGCGCCTACGTCAAGCTCGCGAGCCTCTCCCCGGAGGAGCGCCGGCGCGGCGTGATCGCGGTCTCCGCCGGCAACCACGCGCAGGGCGTCGCCTATCACGCGCAGGCGCTGGGCATCCCGGCGACCATCGTCATGCCCACGACGGCGCCCTCGGTCAAGGTCGCCAACACCGAGCGGTTCGGCGCCCGCGTCGTGCTCTCGGGCGAAGGCATCGACGACGCGGCCGTCGCCGCGCGCGAGATCGAGGCGCGCGAGCGTCTGATGTTCATCCATCCTTACGACGATCCCAAGACGATCGCCGGCCAGGGCACGATCGCGCTCGAGCTCCTCGAGGACCATCCCGATCTCGAGACGATCGTCGTCCCCGTGGGCGGCGGCGGCCTCGTTTCGGGAATCGCGATCGCCGCGAAGGCGCTCGCACCGGCGATCGAGATCGTGGGCGTCGAGGTCGAGCGCTATCCGTCGTATTTCCGCGCGCTGCGCGGGCTCGAGCCCAAGTTCGGCGCGCGCACCGTGGCCGAGGGCATCGCGGTCAAGACCATCGGCAAGCTCAACCTGCCGATCATCCGGGCGCTTGTCGACGACATCCTGCTCGTGAGCGAAGAGGCCGTCGAAGAAGCGGTCCTGCTGCTGCTCGAAATCGAGAAGACCGTGGCCGAAGGCGCCGGCGCCGCCGCGCTCGCCGCCGTGCTCATGAACAGGGAGCGCTTCGCCAAGCGCAAGGCCGCCGTGATCGTCTCGGGCGGCAACATCGACCCGCGCATCCTGGCTTCCGTGATCATGCTGGGGCTCGTGCGCACGGGGCGCCTCGTGCGCATGCGCATCGAAATCCCCGACCGGCCCGGCGTGCTCGCGAAGATCGCCGAAATCATCGGGGCCTCCGGCGCCAACATCGTCGAGGTGCACCACGAGCGGGCCTTCTCCGGCCTGCCCGTGCTCTCCGCCGACCTCATCGTCGCCTGCGAGACCCGCGACGCCGCGCACGTGCAACAGATCGTGAGCCAAATTCGCGCCGCCGGCTATCCAACCATCGTGCTGGCCGGCGGCAAAAGTCTTGCCGAGCCGGACCTCTCGGCGGGGCCGCGTCGGATTCCGGCGCCGACCGACTGACACAGCCCCTGTTCATTCTTTCCTCTCCGATGCAGCCATGATCGAGGCGAGCGAGGCGCGGGCGGCGCAGTCCCGATCGGTGCCCCTCGCCCTTCTCATGGTGCTGATCATCGGGCTCTGCTGGGGCAGCTCCTTTCCCTTGAACCGTATCGCCATCACGTCCGGTGTGCCGTTCGCGTCTTACGTCTTCCTGCAGTGCGTGGGCGCGGCCGTTCTTCTGCTCATCGCCGGAGCTCTCACGCGCCAGCTTCCAAGAATTCGTTCGCGCGCGCACGTGCGGGCTTATTTCGTGCTCGCCTTCTTCGGCATCGGCATTCCCTATTACGTGCTCACGATCGCGGCGGACAAGGTGCCGGCCGGCGTACTTGGTCTCGTTCAGACCATCGAGCCCCTCATGACCTACCTCTTCGTGATGCTGTTCGCCCTCGAGCGTTTTCACTGGCTGCGCGTGGGCGGACTCGTCGTGGGGCTGGCCGGCATCCTGTTGGTCCTCGTACCGCGCACGAGCCTGCCCTCGCCCGATATGGTCATGTGGGTGGTCATCGGATTCTCGGCCTCGCTCTCCTGGGCCTTCTGGACCGTGGTCGTCGTGCTCGTGCGGCCCCCGCAAGAGCGGCCGGTCGCCTACGCCGCCGGCTATGCGCTGTTCAGCGCGCTGATCACCGGGCCCGCCGTGCTGATCACCGACGGCTGGTGGTTTTTCAAGACGCCCTTCGGCGCGGCCGAATGGTCGGTGATCGCCATGACGCTCATCAATGCGTTCCTGTTCTATTTCGCGATGGAATGCATCCGTTACGCCGGCATCGTGCTCTATTCGATATGGGCCTACGTCGGCACGCTCACGGCGGTCGGCCTCGGAATTTTGGTGTTCAGCGAACAACACAGCGGCTGGATCTGGGCTGCGGTCGCACTGTTGTTCATCGGCACGGCGCTGGTGACGCAAGGCGGGCGCCTTGCCAAGCCCGTGCGCTCTGGCCATTAGAATGTCGCCCCTCTAGTCTCAATCCATGGACCGGCGGCCGAACGCGCCACCGCGCAGGGGAATTTCACAGCCCGACACGAGCGCCGATGACTTCGACCTCTCATCGACACGCCGCAACGCCGCTTCTGCGGCAATTTGTCTCGCTCGGCCTCGTGGCGATCATCGGCGTGGGCTGGGCCGGGGGCTACACCCTCAACCGCCTCGCGGTCGACGCCGGTGTCCCCCTGCTCTCCGTCGCGTTCTGGCAATGCCTGGGTCCAACCGTCCTGCTCGTGCCGGTGCTGCTGGTCCGCCGCGCGTCCGTCCCGATCACGTCATCGTTCGTGCGCTACTACGCCATCATGGGCCTGTTCGCCGTGGTGCTCGCCTATGTGGCGGTCATCTATGCCGCACCCCACGTGCCGGTGGGGGTGCTGACGCTCGAGGTGACGCTCGAGCCCGCCTTCACCTATGCCTTCGCGCTTCTGCTGGCGATGGAACGATTCCACCGCCTGCGCTTCCTGGGCTTCGTCACCGGCATGGCCGGTCTGATGGTGATCGTCGTGCCGGAGGCGGGCCTGCCCTCGCGCGAGATGGTGCCGTGGGTTCTCTTAGGCTTGGTTGCACCAATCAGCTGGGCGGTCTTCAATGTCTGGCTCGCGCGCACGCGCCCGCCAAAGACCGATACCGTCTCGCTCGCCTTCGGCATGTTCGCGGCCTCGTCCGCGCTGCTCATCGTCCCTCTCGCGGTCACGGGCGAGTGGTGGTGGTTCAGCGGCCGCTTCGACCAGGCCGACTGGGCGATGCTGGCCGCGATCGTCTACAACCCGATCATCTGGATTCTGGCGATCGAGTGCATCCGGCTCTACGGCCCTGTTTTCTACTCGACTTGGGGCTACGTCGGCACGCCGGCCGGCCTCGGCTTCGGCATGGTGGCGTTCGGCGAGAGCCACAGCGGCTGGATCTACGGCGCGCTCGTGCTGCTCCTCGTCGGCCTGTTCCTGGTCAACCGCACGAGCACCGAAGCGCGCGTGGTCTAACCGGTGAAGCGACCCCTTCCGGTCACGCGAGGGGCCTGCTAAAGAGACCCGTTCCGGCGTGGGAAGCGGGGCAACAAAGCACGGGCACAACATCATGGCGAAGACGATGAAGGCTGCGGTCATCCGCGAGTTCGGCAAGCCCCTCTCGCTCGAGGAGATGGCGGCGCCCGAACCCGGCCCGGGCCAGGCCCTGGTGCGCGTCGTCGCGACCGGCGTCTGCCATACGGATCTTCACGCCATGGACGGCGATTGGCAGGTGCTGCCCAAGCTGCCGCTCGTGCCCGGACACGAGGCCGTCGGTTACGTCGCGGCGCTGGGGCCCGGGACGAGCGGACTCAAGGAAGGCGACCGGGCCGGGGTGTTCTGGCTCAACCACACCTGCGGCGCTTGCGAATATTGCCTGAGCGGCCGCGAGATGATCTGCGCGCAGCAACTCAACACCGGGTTCGGCATCAACGGCAGCTATGCCGATTATGTGCTCGTCGATGCGCGCTTCGCGGTGCCCCTGCCGGCGGAGGCGGATTTCGTGGCCACCGCTCCAATCCTCTGTGCCGGCGTCACCACCTACAAGGGCCTCAAGGACACCGGCGCGCGGGCGGGCCAGTGGGTGGCCGTGATCGGCGTGGGTGGGCTCGGGCACCTCGCCGTGCAATATGCGGTGGCGATGGGCCTACGCGTGGTCGCGCTCGACGTCGCGGAGCCGAAGCTGACACTGGCGCGCGATCTCGG
>CAZVZP010000222.1:0-1494 GCA_964631625.1 uncultured Hyphomicrobiales bacterium
ATTGAAAGGATTCATTTTTTCTCTTCCATCGCAGTGGTCGGTTGAGATGTGTGAAAGCCGTAGGCAAAGGGGGAGGGGGACGAAATAAGAGGCTCCTTCCCCCCTCGTGGGGGAGGGCCGGGGTGGGGGCATCGGCAAATTTGCCGCTCAACCGTGATTCCACTTCGCCAAATAACGCTCTAAGGCAGGCGCGCGGCGGGCTGCCCATCGCCCGCGCGGGCGAGCACGAGCGCGGCAACGAGCCCGAGCGCGGCGAGCGCGCCCGCGACGTGGAACGCGCCGGCGCCGATGGCCCCATAGAGGAAGCCGGCGGCGAACAGGCCGAGGCCCGTGGCGAGCGCGCCGGCCGCGGCATAGGCGCCTTGCGCGGTGACGCCCAACACTTTGGGCACGCAGCGTCCGATGAACAGCATGACGCCCAAGTGCATGGCGCCGAAGGTGCCGGCGTGCAGGAGCTGCAGGAGCGCGAGCGCGGCCGGCTCAGCGCTCAGCGCGGTCAAGGGCCAGCGGATCGCCCCTGCAAGGCCCGCGAGCGCGAGCAGGGCCGCCGGCCCCATGCGGGCGGCGAGCGTTGCGCCGGCCACGAACAAGACGATCTCGGCCACCACTCCTTCGGCCCAGAACAAACCGATCAGCGTGTTCGAGAGCCCGGCCTGCTGCCAGTAGAGCGTGGCGAAGCCATAATAGACCGTGTGGCTCGCGCTCAACAGCACGACGGCCACGAGCAGGAGCACGAAGCGCCGCTGGGTCAGCAGCGTGCGCAGCGGCGCCGCGCCCGCCGCCAGCGGCTCGTGCCGCAGATCGGGCAGGAGCGCCGTACCGATGAGCGCGAGCACCAGCGTTGCGAGCACGAGCGCAAGAATGATCTCGGCCGAGGGCACCGCTGCGATGTCGAGCAGAAGCCCGCCCAAGGCCGCGCTCGCGATGAAGCTCGCCGAGCCCCAGAGCCGGATCCGCCCGTAGCGTGATTCCACCGGCGCCATCTTGAGGGTCAGGCTCTCGCCCAGCGGCAGGAGGCAGGAGAAGGCGAAGAACGCCGCGGCGCTCACCGCGAGCAGAGAGAAGAAGCCCTCGGCCACGAAGAAGGCGAGCGAGATCAGGAGGGCGAGAGCGGCGGCGGCGAGCGCCGGTCCGCGCGCGCGCCCGGTGCGCTCGGCGATGCGCGCGATCACGGGGCTCGCGATGACGCGGGCGAGCACGGTCAGGCTCATGAGCAGGCCGATCTCGGCGGCGTTCATGCCCTTGCCCTTGAGGAACACGGGCCAGAACGGCGTCAGCATGCCGATGACGAGGAAATAGCCGGCATAGAAGGCCGAGAGGCGGACGGCGAGCGCGGCGGTCAGCACGGCGAAGTCACGCTCCCTCGGGCCGTGGGCGGGCGGCCTCCCTCGTGGCATAGTGGGCAAGTCTACCGCAAGCCCAAAGCGCGAGATCACGACCTCATCGAGCCGCCCCCATGACGCCTAAAGAGGACCGCCCGCCGCCGATGCGCCA
>CAZVZP010000222.1:1504-4051 GCA_964631625.1 uncultured Hyphomicrobiales bacterium
TTCCGCGCCTTCCACGCGCTCCCCGCCCTATCGCGCAGCGACGGCACGCCCACGGGCGCGGTCTACGGCTTCATCACCATGCTCTTGAAGCTCCTGACCGAGACCGATGCGGATTACGTCGCGGTCATCTTCGATGCCGCGCGCAAGACCTTCCGCAACGACCTCTACCCCGCCTACAAGGCCAACCGCGAGGCGCCGCCCGAGGAGCTGATCCCGCAGTTCGCGGCTTGCCGCGAGGCGGTGCGTGCCTGCAACGTGGCCGCGGTCGAACAGCAGGGCTTCGAGGCCGACGATCTGATCGCGACCTACGCGAGAGAGGCCCGTGCGCGCGGCGCCAAGGTGACGATCGTCTCCTCCGATAAGGACCTCATGCAGCTCGTGGAAGACGGCAACGTGGTGCTCTACGACCAATTCAAGAACCGCGAGATCGGAAAGCGGGAGGTCGAGGAGCGCTTCGGCGTGCCGCCCGAGAAGGTCATCGAGGTGCAGGCGCTGGCCGGCGATCCGACCGACAACGTGCCGGGCGTGCCCGGGATCGGGGTCAAGACCGCGGCCGAGCTGATCCGCCACTACGGCGATCTCGAGGCGCTGCTGGCCAAGGCCTCGGAGATCAAGCAGCCGAAGCGGCGCGAGAACCTGATCGCCCACGCGGACGCGGCGCGGCTGGCGAAGCAGCTCGTCACGCTCAAGGACGACGTGCCGGTCGAGACCCCGCTCGATTCGTTTGCGCTCAAGAAACCCGACGCGGAGCGTCTGCTCGCGTTCCTGCGCACGCAGGAGTTCAAGAGCCTGGCCCAGCGCATCGAGAGCAAGCTCAAGGCCCAGCAGGCCGCGGAATCCGAGAGGGGCGCGCCGGCCAAACCCCGGGCGAGCCAACCGCCCCGTTACGAGACGCTGACAAGCTTGGCCCAGCTCGAGCGCTGGATCGCGCGCGGCTTCGCCGCAGGCTTGGTCGCTGTCGATACGGAGACGACCTCGCTCGATGAGGCCAGGGCCGAACTCGTGGGCGTCTCGCTCAGCCTCGAGGAAGGCGAGGCCTGCTACATCCCGCTCGCCCACAAGGCGGAAAATTCGCTCGGCGCGCTCGACGGCGGCCGGTCCGCGCTCGCGCCCGGGCAGATCGCGCTCGAGGATGCGCTCGAACGCTTGAAGCCGCTGCTCGAGGAGCGCGCGGTGCTCAAAATCGGCCAGAACATCAAGTACGACATGCGGGTCTTGCGCCACTACGGGATTCGCGTTTCGCCCGTGGACGACACCATGGTGATCTCCTACGTGCTCGACTGCGGCGAGCACGGCCACGGCATGGACGAGCTTGCGGAACTTCACCTCGGCCGCAAGACCATCCGCTACGCCGACGTCGCCGGCACCGGCAAGAACCAGCTCCGCTTCGACCAGGTGCCGATCGACAAGGCCACCGCGTACTCGGCCGAGGACGCCGAGGTGACGTTCGCGCTCCACCGGGTCTTGAAACCCCGGCTCATGCGCGAGCGCATGACCACGATCTACGAGCGCCTCGAGCGCCCCTTGATCCCCGTCTTGACCGAGATGGAGGAGTGGGGCGTCAAGGTCGAACCCAAGGTGCTCAAGATGCTCTCCGCCGACTTCGCGGGGCGCATCGCCGGCCTCGAGGCGGAGATCTACAAGCTCGCCGGCCGCCCCTTCACCATCGGCTCGCCCAAGCAGCTGGGCGAGATCCTGTTCGACGAGATGGGCCTGCCCGGCGGCATGAAGGGCAAGACCGGGGCGTATGCCACCGGCGCCGACGTGCTCGAGGAGCTAGCGGCCTTCGGCCACGACCTGCCGCAGCGTGTGCTCGACTGGCGCCAGCTTGCCAAGCTCAAGAGCACCTATACGGACGCGCTCCTCGAGCAGATCGACCCCGAGAGCGGGCGCGTGCACACCTCCTACGGCATGACCATCGCCTCGACGGGGCGCTTGAGCTCGACCGATCCGAATTTGCAGAACATCCCGGTGCGCACCGAGGAGGGGCGCAAGATCCGCACCGCCTTCGTCGCCGAGGACGGCTTCCGCTTCCTCTCCGCCGACTACTCGCAGATCGAGCTGCGCATCCTGGCGCACATCGCCGGCATCGACGCGCTCAAGGAGGCGTTCAAGAAGGGCCAGGACATCCACGCGCTGACCGCAAGCCAGGTGTTCGGCGTTGCCGTAAACGACATGGACGCGGCGACTCGAAGGCGCGCCAAGGCCATCAACTTCGGCATCATCTACGGCATCTCGCCCTTCGGGCTCGCGCGCCAGCTCGGCATCGCGCAGGGTGAGGCCAAGGCCTACATCGACGCCTACTTCGCTCGCTTCCCCGGCATTCGCGACTACATGGAGCGCACCAAGGCGCTGTGCCGCAAGTCCGGCTTCGTCGAGACGCTTTACGGGCGCAAGGTGCACTTGCCCGGGATCAACGACAAGAACCCCGCGCGGCGGGGGTTCGTCGAGCGCGCGGCGATCAACGCGCCGATCCAGGGCTCGGCCGCCGACATCATCAAGCGCGCCATGGTGCGCTTGCCTGCCGCGCTCGCCGAGGCGCGCTTG
>CAZVZP010000223.1:0-3931 GCA_964631625.1 uncultured Hyphomicrobiales bacterium
CGGCACCCCGCTCGATGAGACGCTCTTGGCCCTAAGCCGCGTCGCCCCGGTGCGTGGCCGATTGGAGGCCGTAAGGGGACATCCGCGCGGCGCCCTGGTCTACGTCGATTACGCCCACACGCCCGACGCACTCGAAACCGTGCTCCGGGCGTTGCGGCCCTACGCGCGCACGCGGCTCATCGCGCTCTTCGGCTGCGGGGGCGACCGCGACCGAGGCAAGCGTCCGACGATGGGGGCGATCGCCCGCCGCCTCGCGGATCGCGCTTACGTCACCGACGACAATCCGCGCAGCGAAGATCCCGCCGCGATCCGGCGCGAGATCCTCGCCGCCTGCCCCTCGGCGCGCGAGATCGGCGACCGGGCGCGGGCGATCCGCTGCGCGCTCGCCGAACTCGGGCCAGGCGATGTGCTGTTGATCGCAGGCAAGGGGCACGAGCGGGGCCAGATCGTGGGTTCCCGCACGCTGCCCTTCGACGATGCCCAGGTGGCGCGCCAAGCGATCGCGGAACTTTCGCGGGGGGCGGCATGACCGGCGAACCCCTCTGGCACGGCACCGAGCTCGGCAAGGCGTTGCGCGCGGCGAGCGGCCACGGCTGGCAGGTCGATGGCGTGTCGATCGACAGCCGCACGGTGCGCGGCGGCGATCTGTTCATCGCGCTCAAGGGCGCGCGCTTCGATGGCCACGACTTCGCCCTCGAGGCGCTCGCCCGCGGTGCGGTCGCCGCCATGGTCGAGCCTCATCGCGTCAAGGCTCCCAAGAGCGCCCGCGTCCTCGAGGTGCCCTCCACCGCGCGCGCGCTCACCGAGCTCGGACGGGCGGCGCGCGCGCGCAACGCTGGGCGTATCGTCGCGGTCACCGGCAGCGTGGGCAAAACCGGCACCAAGGAGATGATCCGCTTGGCCCTCGCGAGCGCGGGCCCAACCTTCGCGGCCGAGGGCAGCCTCAACAACCACGTTGGCGTGCCGCTCTCTCTCGCCCGGCTGCCGCGTGATGCGGCCTTCGGCGTGTTCGAGATCGGCATGAATCACGCGGGCGAGATCCGTCCGCTCGCCCAGCTCTTAAGACCGCACGTCGCGGTGATCACGACCGTCGAAGCCGTGCACCTCGAGGCCTTCGCGTCGCTCGAGGCGATCGCGGACGCCAAGGCCGAGATCTTCGACGGCCTTGTCTGGGACGGCTTCGCCGTGCTCAGCCGGGACAACACGCAGTTCGACCGGCTCGAGCGCGCGGCGCGGCTCGCCGGCATCCGCCGCATCCGATCCTTCGGCCGTTCCCGCGAGGCCCAAGCCGAGCTCGTGGACTATGTGGCGGAAGAGAGCGGCGGCTGCGTGCGGGCACGCGTCGCCGGCAAGCCCGTCGACTATCGCCTCGCCCTTCCCGGCGCCCACTGGGCCCACAACAGCTTGGCCGCGCTTGCCGTCGCCCACGCGCTCGGCGTGCCGATCGAGCCTGCGGCGCAAGCGCTTGGCGCCTTCACCGCGATGAAGGGCCGCGGCGTCCGCCATGAGGTGGCGCTTGCCGGCGGCACATTCACGCTGATCGACGAGAGCTACAACGCGAGCCCGGCCTCGGTGCGGGCCGCGCTCGCGACGCTCGCGCTCGCGCGCGGCCGGCGCATCGCCGTCTTGGGCGACATGCTCGAGCTTGGCCCCGATGCGGCGCGCTTCCACGCCGAGCTCGCCCCGGCGCTCGACGCTGCCGGCGTCGCCCAGGTCTTCGCCGCAGGCCCGCTGATGCGCGCGCTTTGCGACGCCTTGCCCGCGGATCGGCGGGGCGCTTGGGCGCCGAGCGCTGAGGAGCTCGCACCCCTCGTGTGCGCCGCGGTCGAGCCGGGCGACACCGTGATGGTCAAGGGCTCGGCAAGCAGCCGCATGGGCGTCGTCGTCGAGGCGTTGCGCGCACGGGCCGAGAGCCGCGAGCGCCGCGTCGCGGGCGGGCGGTAGGAGGGGCCGATGCTCTACAACCTGCTCGCGCCGCTCGCCGAGGACATCGGCGTCTTCAATTTGTTCCGCTACCTCACCTTCCGCACGGCCGGCGCGATCCTGACCGCGCTGCTGGTGAGCTTTCTCTGCGGCCCGGCCGTGATTCGCACCCTGCGCCGCAGGCAGCGCGAGGGTCAGCCGATCCGCGAGGACGGCCCCGAGGGTCACCTGCTCACCAAGCGCGGCACGCCCACCATGGGCGGGCTGCTCATCCTGCTCGGCATCGTGGCGGGCACGCTGCTCTGGGCCGACCTCACGAGCGGCTACGTCTGGGTCGTCCTCGTCGTTACGCTCGGCTTCGGGCTGGTCGGCATGCTCGACGACCTCATCAAGCTTCGGCGCAAGAGCAGCAAGGGGCTGCCGGCGCGGGTCAAGTTCCTGGCTCAGATCGCGCTCGGACTCGGCGCCACCGCCTGGGTGGTGACCTTGACGCCCGCGCCCTTCGACACCGCGTTGGCCTTCCCGTTCGCCAAGGAGTTCGTCCTCGATCTGGGCTGGGGGCTCGTACCCTTCGGCATGTTCGTCATGGTGGGCGCCTCGAACGCCGTGAATCTGACCGACGGCCTCGATGGGCTCGCGATCGTGCCCGTGCTCATCGCCGCCGCCTGCTTCGCGCTCATCGCCTACCTCGGCGGCAACGCGGTGTTCGCCGACTATCTGCAGCTCCACCACGTGCCGGGCGCCGGCGAGCTCGCCGTGCTGTGCGGCGCGCTCGTGGGCGCGAGCCTGGGCTTCCTCTGGTACAACGCGCCGCCCGCCCTGGTGTTCATGGGCGATACCGGCTCGCTCGCCGTGGGCGGAGCGCTCGGCGCCATCGCCGTGATCGTCAAGCACGAGATCGTGCTCGCGATCATCGGCGGCCTCTTCGTGCTCGAGACCGTCTCGGTGATCGTTCAAGTGGTCTCGTTCAAGACCACGGGGCGGCGTATCTTTCGCATGGCGCCCCTGCACCACCATTTCGAGAAGCTCGGCTGGGCCGAGCCCACGATCGTGATCCGCTTCTGGATCGTCGCGATGGTGCTCGCTCTCGTCGGCCTCTCGACGCTCAAGCTGAGGTAGGGGCCGTGATCGCGCTCGATCATCTCAAGGGCCGGCGTGTCGCCGTCTTCGGCCTGGGACGCACCGGGCTCTCGGCCGCGCGCGCGCTCGCCTCGGGCGGCGCCCGCCCGCTGCTCTGGGATGATGACGCCCGGCGCCGCACGAGCGCGGAAAGAGAAGGCTTCGAGTTGGCCGAGCCGGCGCGGCTCGACTGGACGGGCGTTGCCCTTCTCGTCTTGAGCCCGGGCGTGCCCTATGATCCCAAGCCCCATCCGGTGGTGAGGCTCGCGCGCGAGGCCGGCGTCGAGATCGTCTGCGACATCGAGCTCTTGCAGCGCGCGCAACCGGAAGCCTGCTTCGTCGGCGTCACGGGCACGAACGGCAAATCGACGACGACGGCCTTGATCGGCCACATCCTTCAGCGCCACAAGATGGCGGTCGCGGTCGGCGGCAACATCGGGCGGCCCGCGCTCGACCTGCCCGCGCTCGGGCCCGGCGGCATCTATGCGCTCGAGCTCTCCTCCTACCAACTCGATTTGGGCCGCGCGCTCGCCTTCGACGTGGGCGTGCTCACCAACATCACCCCCGACCACCTCGACCGGCACGGCAGCATGGCCGCCTACGCAGCATGCAAGCGCAAGATCTTCCGTGCGCGCGGCAAGGCGAGCATTGCCGTGCTCGGCGTCGACGACGAGGAGACGCGCGCGATCCACCACGCACTCGTCGAGGAGCGCGGGCGGCGGATCGTGGCCGTCGCCGTCGGCCACTCGCTCGCCGACGGCGTCGCGGTGATCGACGGCACTCTGTTCGAATTCGCGGACGGCCGGCGCAGTCCGGTGGTGGACCTCGGGCAGGCCCCGGCGCTGCCCGGCGCGCACAACTGGCAGAACGGGGCGTGCGCCTTCGCGGT
>CAZVZP010000224.1:0-1656 GCA_964631625.1 uncultured Hyphomicrobiales bacterium
TGGGCACGCCCCAGATGTCGAGCAGCTCGCCCGCGACGCGCGCGACATATTTGCCGGCCCCATCGGTCACGACGTAGTTGCGGTTCTGCAGACCGCCGACGAGGGGTTCGAGCCTTGGCGTTCCCTGCCAAATCGGCAAGCCGCGGAGGTAGTCTTCGATTTGCGGGACGGGCCAATCGCGGTGCAACATGGTCCTGCTCTCCTCCATCAGCGCCAGCCGGGTGAGTGTGTGGCTTCAGGTTGGGCGGTTGGGAAGGCTGGGCCGGAACCCGGTGGGGGCCAGATCGGCCAGCCGCTTCGTCAGCCCGCCGACGGGGCGGCCGGCGTGCTCGAGGGCGTCCTTGCGCTTGACCGCGGCAAGCACCGCCTGGGCCCCGAGGTAACGGATCGGCTCGGGCGGGAAGTCGCGCGAAGGCGCACGGATAAGCCCCGAACGCGCCCAGATGTCGTCGCGCTCGAGCACGAGCGAGGCCACGATCCGGCTACCGAGGCAACAGGGGACAATGCCATTGCCCGAGAAGCCGAAGCCGTAGACGACCTCGGGCATGCGGGACAGGCGTCCGAAGAACGGCAGGCCCGACTTGGTCCGATCGACGGGGCCCGACCAGGTCGAGGTGAAGGCCGCGCCATTAAGCCCGGGGTAAACGCGGCCGATCACATCGCGAAGCTCGGCGAGGTGGCGACTCGGTCCCTCGTACTGGCGGTCGAGGCTCGCACCGAAGGAGAGCCCGCAGCCGGCTCGACCGACGATCACGCGGCGATCCGCGCTCTGCCGCAAGAAGCCGAGATAGACCCTCGAGTCCGAGATCGCCGTGCGCTCGCGCCAGCCGAGCGCGTCGAGCTCGCGGCCGAGCGGCGCCGTCGCGGCCATCGCCGTGCCGATGACGACGAGCGCGGGGCGCAGCTCCCGGAACGCGACCGACCAGGCGTTGAGGGCGAGCACCACCCGGTCTGCGATGACCTCGCCCTTCGGCGTGCGCAGGTGGACAGCAGACTTGCGTGTCAGGCCAAGCATGGGTGTTTGCTCGTAAATCTCGACGCCTTTCGACAGGGCGAGCCCGCGCAAGGCGCGCGCGAGGCGGGCCGGCTGCACCAACGCGGCCGAGGCGTCGAACACGCCGGCCACGAACGCGTGGATGTTCCAACGCGCGGCGATTTGCTCGCGGGTCAGAGGCGTAAGAGTGGGCCGCTGGTAGCGTTCCAGGAGATCGTTGATCGCCGTCCAGCTACCGGACTGCGCGGCGCAGGTCGCGCCCCACAGCCAGCCGGATCGCTCGAAGCCGATCTCCGCGCCGACCCGCGGCGCGAGCGCGCCCAGCTCGTCGATCGCCTCCTCGGAAGCGAGACACAGACGCAGCGCCTCGTCCTCGCCGCAGACGGCGGACAGCGCCGGGAAGCGGCGCCAGAGATTGGTCGCCATGCCGTGATTGCGCCCGCTCGCGCCGGCGCCGCAGACATCCCGCTCGATCAGGACGATGCGCAGACTCGGCTCGGCCTCCTTGAGGCGCAGCGCGCTCCACAGGCCGAGGTATCCGCCGCCCACGATGCCGACGTCGGCACGCGCCGTGCCCTCGAGCGCGCGGCTCTCGGCGCGTTCCTCCGCCAGGGCCTGTTCGAGCCAGAGGCTGTGCACCACGAGAGAGCTCCTAACAACGC
>CAZVZP010000224.1:1666-3926 GCA_964631625.1 uncultured Hyphomicrobiales bacterium
GTCGATCCGTCGGGCGGGATATCGCTCGGCGAAGGCTTCGACCTCGATCACCCGGGCACGAGCGAGCCGCCCCGTCTCCACCACAGCGAGGACGATCGGCCGATCGCGCTGAAAATCGTATCCCGCGCTCGTCGCGGCCGCGGCGACCTCGCCGTCGATCACGATAGCCTCCCCGCCGATCAGCGGCTCCGAAGCCGCGACCGCGAGCCTGACCAACTCGTGTGTCGGTTCGCGCCCGGAGGCCTCCCGAAGCGCCGCCCGACCGAGGAAATCGCCCTTGGACAGACCGATCGTGGTCTTCAGCCCCAGCGCGGCCGGATTGGTCTCGGGCGAAAGCTCGTGGCCCCAGCGCGCCACACCATTCGCCACGCGCACCGACTCGAGCGCCCGCTGACCGGCGAGCGAGAGATCGAAGGCGCGGCCAGCCGTACGCAGCGCCTCCCAAGCGGCGCAAGCCCCATCGCTTGGCACGTGAAACTGGCACGCGCTCACTCCCGAGACCGCAACGAAGGCGGCGAGAGCCGGCGCGCAACCGAGCTCGACCCGGGACCAGGAACCCGGCCGTGCGGGCTGCTCGCGGCCGTGGTCCGGCGAGAGAGCCGCCATGAAGTCAGCGAGCCGCGGGCCCAGGATCGTGAGCACGGCGTATTCGGCACTCGTGTCGCGCAAGGTGAGCGAAGAGTCGCGAGGCAAGTGCCGCCGGATCCAGTCGGCCGTGCGCAAGGTGGTTTCGGGCTCGGTCAGAACGATGATTTCATTCTCATCGAGGCGCAGGATCGTGACCTCGGCCTCAACGCCTCCCTGCTCGTTGCACAGATAGCTCGGCACCGACGCACCCGGCCCCGCCGCCACGTCGTTGGCCGCGAGCCGCTGCACCACGCCGGCCGAGTCGAGGCCCGAGAGCGCGAGCTTTCCGAGCGAACTCTGGTCCACGAGCGCGAGGCCATCTTCAATCGCGCGCTGCTCGCGGCCGAGCGCGATGAACCAGTTCGGACGTCCGAAGCCGGGCCGCTCGATCGCTTCCTCGCCTCGGGCTGCGAACCAGTTCGGCCGCTCCCATCCGAACACGGAACCGAAGACCGCACGGTTCTCGAGGAGCTTCGCGTGCACCGGGCTGAGCCGCGCGCCCCGCCCCGCCTTGCGCTCCTGGGCCGGGTAATGGAGCACATAATGCTCGGCGAAGGCTTCGTGGGCGCTCTCGAGCACGCAACGCCTCGTCTTCTGCGTTTCGCTGAAGCGACGGCTGTCGTTGCGCCAGACATCGAGACTCGGGCGCCCTTCGACGATCCACTCGGCGATGAGCCGTCCGGCGCCGCCGCCCTCGGCAATGCCGCCGACGAAGCCGCAGGCGAGAAAGAAATTATCGAGCTCGGGCGCCGGACCCAGAATCGGCTCGCCGTCGGGCGAGGAGGAAATCGGCCCATTGATCATCTTGCGCACGCCGAGCTCTTTCAGCACCGGTAGGCGGCGCGCGAAGAGCTCGGCGTAGGGCTCCCAACGGTCGAAGTCCGGGGGCAAGAGCTGCTGGGCGAAGTTTTCCGGTATGCCGTCGAGGCCGAAGGGCGGGGCCACCGTATCGAGCGCGCCCACGAGCAACCCGCCGACCTCCGCGCGGACATAAAGAAGATTATCGGGGTCGCGCAGCGTCGGCAGGCCGGATGGCATGCCGCCGAGATGATCGGTGATGAGATACTGGTTCTCGAACGCGGCGACGGCGACCTTGACGCCGGCCATGAGTCCGATCTCGTGCGCCCACATGCCGCCGGCATTCACGACCACGTCGCAGGCAATCGGCCCTTCGGACGTGAGCACGCGCCGAATCCGGCGCTCACGGATGTCGAAACCGGTCGCGGCGAGCCCCTCGCGGATGACCGCTCCGCTCCGGCGCGCTCCCTTGGCGAGCGCCTGGGTGACGCTCGCGGGCTCGACGAAGCCGTCGCTCGGCGTGTAGAGCGCGCCCAAGACGCCCCGCGTGTCCATCAGCGGGAACATCTCGCGTGCCTCCTTGGGCGTGAGCAGCGCCGCTTCGAAGCCAAAGGTCTTGGCGGTGGTCGCCTGCCGCTTGCACTCGCGCCAGCGATCGTCGCTCGAGGCGAGCCGGATCGATCCGACCGGGTGCCATTCGGTGGCCTGGCCGGTCTCGGCCTCGAGACGGCTGTAGAGATCGACGCTCATCTGAGCCAAGCGCGTGAGATTGCGCGAGGAGCGGAGCTGCCCCACCATGCCGGCCGCGTGCCAAGTCGAGCCCTGGGTGAGCCCG
>CAZVZP010000225.1:0-3913 GCA_964631625.1 uncultured Hyphomicrobiales bacterium
ATTTCATCCACTCGGATTGAACCGGACGGTTCAATCCGAGTGGATATTGCTCTAGCGGGCGCGGCGCGCGCGAGGGGGCGCTCGACGCGATCGGGCGCGGCCTGGACCCGAAGGTCTGCCGCCTGTTCATCATCGACGGAGCCAAGGCCCTCTCCAAGGCGATGCGCAACACCTTCGCCCGCCATACGCCGATCCAGCGCTGCCAGGTCCACAAGGCCCGCAATATCCTGGAGCGCCTGCCCAAGCCCTTGCATGCAAGCGTCCGCAAGACGCTGTGCCAAGCCTGGGCACTGGATGATGCCGACAAGGCGGAGCGGCTGATCCGCAACCTCGCCCGCCGCCTGGAGCACGACGCCCCCGGCGTCTCCGGCAGTATCCTGGAGGGTTTCGACGAAATCCTCACCCTTCTCCGCCTCGGCTTGCCTGTCCAACTGCGCCGGTCGCTGGCCTCAACCAACATCATCGAGAACACGATGGGCACCATCCGGCGCGTCTGCCCAACGTCAAACGCTGGAAGAACGCCGCCACGGCCTTGCGTTGGACCAGCGCCGCCATGCGGGAGGCCGCCAAGGGCTTTCGACGGCTGAAGGCCCACAAGCAACTGCCGAGCCTGAGGGCAGCCCTGGCAGACCACCAAGCTAGGCCTGCGGACAACACCGCCCCTGAAGACCAAGCCGAGGCTGCATGAAATGTTCAACCCGCGATGCCTGCCCAGCCAATTTCAACATCGGGCGGGACATCCCCGCTCGGCGGAGCGGGCGGCGTGATCGAGATCCCGATTCACCTTACCAAGGTTGCCCGAGCGTGCCCGGAACGGGGAGCGCGTCGGGCCCCGGCATCGTCGATGCCCGCGCTAGAATTTGATCGTCGGTGGGCATAGGCTTTGCCCGGACGAAGACGCCGGAGGAGGGGATGAGCACGGGGGAGGTCGCGCACATCATTGGGCGCAAGGCGCTCGAGGAGCTGCGCAAACCGACTGGCCAAGCGCGGGGGCTGCCCGGGGTCGCCTACACCAGCGAGGAGCTGCTGCGGCTTGAGCACGACAAGCTGTTCGCCCGGGTCTGGGTCCACGCCGGGTTCAGCCATGAGCTGAGCCGGCCCGGCGACACGACGCTGGCGACGGTGGCGGGGAAACCGCTGATCCTGGTGCGCAGCCCGGGTGGGGAGATCAAGGCGTTCTACAACACCTGCCGCCATCGCGGGGCTCAGATCTGCAAACGCAACGCCCGCGGGCGCAAGAATTTCATCTGTCCCTACCATGCCTGGACCTACGATCTCGACGGCCGGCTCCTCGAGACCCCGAACTTCAGCGGCCGGGACAAGAACTACGTCGGGGGGCGCGACGTTAAGGCGCTGGGGCTCCACCCGGTGCGGTGCGCGCAATGGCACAAGTGGGTGTTCGTCAACCTCGACGGCAAGGCGCCGCCGCTTGAGGACTACATGAAGCCGTTCACGGACCGGCTCCGGGGCTACGACTTCGATGTGCTCGAGCACAGCGGCACCTTCACCTTCGACATCGAGACCAATTGGAAGCTCGTCCAGGAGAATTGGAACGAAGGCCTTCACGTGCTTACGATCCACCCCATGCTGAACTCCGCCGAGCCTTATTACGAGCATGGGAACGTGCTCGACGGCGCCTATCTGGGCACGGTGGTCGACGCGGGCCTGGACGTCTCGGCGGCCAAGATCCGGCTGTCCCTGTTCCCCGACCCGCCGCAGGGCACGACATTCGAGGAGCAGCAGGCCCAGGACTTCAAGACCGGGTACAACAACATCAACTTGTTCCCCAACTTCAAGTTCGTGGCGGGTCCTAACCACGCGACCTCGGGCAGCGAGTACGCGCTGGGGCCCAATCTCGTGCGCCAGCGCTGGGACGTGTTCTTCGTTGGCGAGGCGGCGACCCGGCCCGAATACGGCCCGGCCCGGGCCGAGGTCATCGACTTCTACGCCCAGACCTTCAAGGAGGACAAGGCGATCCTCGAAGCCTTGCAGAAGGGCCATCGGGCGCAACGGGAGGGCGGCATCTTCGCGCCGACATGGGAGGGCACGGTGCATCATTTTCAGCGCCTCGTCATCGAGTGTCTGACGTCCAAGAGGCAGCCCTTCACCGGCCCCCAGCGGCGCTACACGAAACGGACCCGTCACGGCGGCAAGACGAGCTGGGGCCGCTCGATCTAAAGGCGCATCACGTTAAGAGCTGCACGGGACGCGGGTGCGGCGCTCGCATCGACGCTGCGATGCGTCATCTTGGCAGGCCGTTGCCGGAACTCGCCGGGAACCAATCACGAAGCTCGATTGCACAGGAATTTCACACCGCCCCGAAACGGACGGCATGAGGCGTAAGGGGCATTGTCGGTTAACGCTCTGCGCTGAAGGGATTGCGAGTTGGAGGCCGGGGCCGGAATCGAACCGACGGACAAGGATTTGCAGTCCTCTGCATAGCCACTCTGCCACCCGGCCCGAGTACGGAATGCTGCCTAAAGCGCGTGGAAGGCCGGTATATTGAACGGCGGCGCGCACACGGTCACTCTTGTTGCGAGCGAGGCTCGTTCTTGCCGCCCCGTGGCGCGGGCACGGCGATGCGTCCGGGATCGACGGCAAAATGGACCTCGATGAGGCCGCGGGTTTACGGCCGGGCGATATCGTCAAGGCGCGCGTTCGGCGCGCCGGCGATTACGATCTCCGGGGTTCGGTGCTCGCGACGTGAGATCGGCTCGAGGGCACGGCCGAGGGCCTCAAGGCTGCGGACAACCGGTGTCGTCGAAGGCGCCCTGCGGCAACTTGGTGCGGCAAAGAATGGCGCCTTCCCAGGTGGTGCCCTCGAGCACCGCCCCTTCGAGGGTGGCGCCGGTCAAGTCGGCGCCGTCCAGCACCGCTTTGCTGAGCGTGGCGCCCGAAAGGTCGGCGCCCCTGAGATTTGACTCTGCGAGCCTGGCGCCGGTCAGATCGGCCCGGGCAAAGGCCACTCCGGCGGCCTCGGCTCCGCTCAAATCGGCGCCCTCGAGCACGGCGTCCGTCAGATTTGCGCGCAGCAACGTCGTCTTGCGGAGCAGCGCTTGCTCCAACTTGGCGCCCATGAGTTCGGCGCCGACGAGCACGGCACCGCTCAGATCGACGCCGGTCAAATTGGCCTTGATCAAGCTCGCCTCGCGCAGATCGGCACCCTTGAGGTCCGTGCGCGCGAAGCCAGGGTCGCCCACCTTGGCGCCCGTGACATTGCTCAAGAACTCGGCGCCGATGGCCAGCGCCCCGGCGATCGAGCCGCCGATCGGGGCCTCGCGCAGGTCGCAGCCCGGGCACTGCTTGGTCTCGAGCAGAGTCTTGAGCGCGCCTTTGTCGTAGGCCTGCGCCGGCAGCGCGAGGGCGGCGAGAAGAGCGAGCGCGGCGATTGCGGTTTTTGATGATACGGCGGCCACCGAGAGAGTCAGCTCCTGCGCTGTTATCTGGGCACCTCGCTACGAAATGCCAGGGACGATCCGCCTTGCGCCCGGCTCATTCCGGCCGGGTCCCACGCGAGCCGTTCCGTCACGACTTCCCGTAGCGCAGCACACGCACCTTTTCCAGCGTCACGAGCCCGCTTCCAATCATGGTTTCGAGCACGCCGAGAAAGGCGTCGATCTTCTCGCGGCCCTCGACGATTTCGACGACCACGGGTAGATCTTCCGAAAGCCGGAGAATTTTCGCGGTATGCAACCGGCTCGAGCGGCCGAACCCCATGGGTCCGCGCAGGACCGTCGCGCCTGCCAGATGCATCTCGCGCGCTTTGAGCACAATCGCTTCGTAGAGCGGCTTGCCGTCATGACGAGCGCTCTCGCCGATGAAGATGCGCAGGAGTACCGCGTCCTCCGGTATCTGCATGCTAGTGGTCTCGTTTCAACACATGAGTCCCCGATGACCCTCATCCTTCGAGACG
>CAZVZP010000226.1:0-3832 GCA_964631625.1 uncultured Hyphomicrobiales bacterium
CCAGGTTCTCCACCACGTCCGCGAACTCGCAGCCGCCGTAGTAGCGCTTGCCGGGGTAGCCCTCGGCGTACTTGTTGGTCAGCACCGTGCCCGCCGCCTCGAGCACGGCGGGGCTCACGATGTTCTCGGAGGCGATGAGCTCGATCACGTTCTGCTGGCGCGCGAGCTCCTTACGCACGGCGGCGTAGACCTCGGGATCGCTGGTCGCCAAGTGACGGGAAAACAGCGGCGCTTCCCCTGTGGTCTTGGCCGCCGTGGTCATACGCTCGTTCTCCCCCGGGTGCTCATCGCGTCTGCTCTCGCGCCGTGCCTCTAGCCGAGCTTCGCCACGCGGCCCTCATGCCGGCCGCCCTCGAACGGCGTCTCGATAAAGGTCTTCAGGCAATCGCGCGCCACTTCGACGCCGGTCGTGCGCGCGCCCAAGACGAGCACGTTGGCGTCGTTGTGCGCGCGCGCGAGCCGCGCCGTCGAGGCGTCGTGGCACAGCGCGGCGCGGATGTGCCGGTGCCGGTTGGCCGCGATGCTGATGCCGATGCCCGTGCCACAGACGAGCACGCCTTGCTCGGCCTTCTTGGCCCTGAGCGCCTCGGCGAGGCGGTCGGCGAGGTCTGGGTAATCGACCGATTCGCTGCCGCCCGTGCCTAAATCGAGGACATCGCGTCCCATGCGCTTGAGTTCCTCCGCGAGCACCCGCTTGAGCTCGACGCCTGCGTGATCCGAGGCTATGGCAATGGTTCCAGAAGGCATCGCCCTGACCGCAGCCGTTCGCCCTGCCCGCCCGGCCGAGCCGGCCTTAGGCGGAAGTCTATACGGCGTGTCCCATATCTGGCACAAGAATCCTGGCCGGGCACAAAACCGGGCCCTCGCGGCTCGAAAAGGAGGACGAGAGCCGCCGGGCCGCCGGCCGACGACCCGGGCTTGGGGGAGAAGGGTGCGCAACCGGGCGGCGCGCCCCGCTCAGTTCCCGAACAGCTCCTGAATGAAAGGCGGCAGCGCGAAGGCGCCGGCGTGGACCTCGGGCGTGTAGTAGCGCGTCTTGATCCCTGCGGCGCGGAACCGCTCGCGCAGCGTCTTAAGCGGGGTCTGGCGCAAGGCGGGGTCGTTGCTGCCCCAGCCGAAGGCCATGTCGCCGCCCACATAGAGCGGCACCGCCGCCCGATAGCAGCTGACGTCCTTGAAGAACTTGCGCAGGTGCGCCGTCGTGCCCTTGAGCTCGGTGCCCTGCAACAGCGGCACGCCGTTCTGGGTCACCAGCACGCCGCCCGAGGCGAGCGTGCGCGCGCAGCCCTTATAGAAACGCTCGCTGAAGAGCACCTCGCCGGGGCCGATGGGGTCGGTCGAATCCACGATCAGGACGTCGAAGCGCTCGGCTGTGGTCTCGACGAACTCGACGCCGTCGGCGATCACCACCTTGGCGCGCGGGTCCTCGAAGGCGTCGCCGCAGATCGAGCGCAGGTACTTCTTGCTGAACTCGATCACATCGCCGTCGATATCGACCAGAGTGACGCGCTCGACGGAGCGGTGCTTGAGCACCTCCTCCATCATGCCGCCGTCGCCGCCGCCCACGATGAGCACCGAGCGCGCCCGGCCGTGAGCCAGGATGGGCACGTGGCTCAGCATCTCGTGGTAGACGAACTCGTCCTTCTCGGTCGTCTGCACGACGCCGTTGAGCGTCAGCACCCGGCCGAACTCCGGGTTCTCGAAGAGCATCAGCTGCTGGTGCTCGCTCTTGCCCTCGTAGAGCACTCGCTCGATCTTGAGCCGCGTCCGGAAGCCCTCGTAGAGGGTCTCCTCGAACCAGCCGGTCATCGAACGAGCCCCCGCCGGTGCTGGCTGACCACGGCGCGGCGCGCCTTGAAGGCCTGGCGCAAGACCTGGACGGCCGCCTCGGGGCGGGTGTTGCCGCACATGAAGACGTCGAAGGCGGCGAAGCCGTACTCGGGCCAGGTGTGCACGCTGATGTGCGATTCGGCGATGACCGCGACCCCCGAGACGCCGCCGCCGTCGCCGAAGTGGTGGAGGTGGACGTGAAGCAGCGTCGCGCCCGCGGCGGCGACGGCCTTCCTCAAGCTCGCGTCGATGTAGTCGAGGTCGTCGAGCCGCTCGGCGCCCCACAGGTCGACGAGCAGATGCAGGCCAGCAAAACGCCTTCCGTCGCGCTCCGCGAAGTGGTCGTTCTTGCGGGGCGCGGCGGCAACGGGAGCCTCAGGGGCGCTGGAAATTTCATCCAAGTCGATCCCCAATTGGCGAACGGAGGGCTTGAGCACCATCCCATCCTCCAACCAGCCGGATGACCCAGATCACTGGGGTCAGCGCGCGGATATGCGCTCAATCGCCCGGCAATGCAAGATTTATTTGCGCAATGCCCTAAGAAAGTCCTAAGGCGCGGCGCGCGCCCGGTGCCGGCAGCGCGCCCGAGTGACTTGTTACAGCGCGGCACCCGCGCCGCGCTGGCGGAAGTTGCCGCGCGACTCTTCGATGATCCCGAGCCGCCGGCGCACGGCCGCCGTGAGCGGCGCCCGTGCGCATCGCTCTTAAAGGAGGCTAGCGCCGCGGCGCCGGGCGCTGTTTCTTGAGCACGTAGTCGAGCTTCTTAAGAGCGAGCCGCTCGAGCTCGGCTTGGCTCGCGCTCGCCGCGCCGACGATGCTCGCCTCGGTGAGCGTCTCGACGTCCATGGCCGAGACCTTGACGTAGTTGCCGACGCGCTGGAACTCGAGGATGACCTCGCGGCCCCCGATCTCTTTCTTCAACGGCAGGCCTCCACTCGGCTCCGGCGCCGCTCGCCGCGGCCGGCCGATAAGGATGCCAGCGCGGCTCAATCGCTGGCAAGCCGCCGCCGTGGCCACCCGCTGGACTCGGCGCCCGGCCTGGCCGAGAGTGGGTTCGTGGCACAGCCAACGGAGCAGACGCCATGAGCGAGCAAGCCACGAGCGCGCGGCCCGCGGCCGGTTCCCACGAGGCGGTGGGCGGCAGCCTTAAGTGGGACGATCCGTTCCTGCTCGAGGACCAGCTCACCGAAGAGGAGCGCCTGATCCGGGACACGGCGCGCGGCTACTGCCAATCCAAGCTCATGCCGCGCATCCTTACGGCCTTCCGCGAGGAGCGCTTCGAGCGGGAGATCATGACCGAGATGGGCGAGCTCGGCTTCTTGGGCGCCACCATCGAGGGCTACGGGTGCGCCGGGATCAACTACGTCGCCTACGGGCTGATCGCGCGCGAGCTCGAGCGCGTCGACTCGGGCTACCGTTCGGCCTTCTCGGTCCAGTCGAGCCTTGTCATGCATGCGATCTACGCCTACGGCAGCGAGGAGCAGCGGCAGAAGTACCTGCCCCGTCTCGCCAAGGGCGAGCTCGTCGGCGCCTTCGGCCTGACCGAGCCCGACTTCGGCTCGGACCCGGGCGGCATGACGAGCCGCGCCAAGCGGGACAAGGCCGGCTTCCGCCTCAAGGGCTCCAAGACCTGGATCTCGAACGCGCCCTTGGCCGACGTGTTCGTCATCTGGGCCAAGAACGACGCCGGCAAGATTCGTGGCTATATCCTCGAGCGGGGCATGGCGGGCATCGCGACGCCCAAGATCGAGGGCAAGTTTTCGCTTCGCGCCTCGGCCACGGGCCAGATCCTGATGGACGACGTGCCGGTGCCGGCCGAGAACGAGCTGCCGGGCGTCTCGGGGCTAAGCGGCCCCTTCGGCTGCTTGAACCGCGCCCGCTACACCATCGCCTGGGGCGCGCTCGGCGCGGCCGAGTTCTGCTGGCACGCGGCGCGCCAGTACACGCTCGACCGCAAGCAATTCGGCCGGCCCTTGGCCGCGAACCAGCTGATCCAGAAGAA
>CAZVZP010000227.1:0-3750 GCA_964631625.1 uncultured Hyphomicrobiales bacterium
GGCGTAGGCGAGCCCCATGCCCTGTGCGCCGCGCGGATCGTAAGCCGGAAACTCCTGGCCCTTGACCGTCATGGACAGTTCGGGGTGACCGTACTTGGCGCACAGGCGCTTGGAGCCCAAGCCCAGAAGTTTGCCCACGCCCAGGCCCTTGCCCGTGAGTTCGGTCACGGTGGTCAGGGCCTCGGCGTTGCCGAAGCTGAGCTTGATGCCGCCGGTCGCCTTGTCGTCGAGCACGCCCATCTCGTAGAGCTCCATGGCGGCCGCCACGGTGGAGCCGAACGAAATCGGGTCCATGCCGTAGGCGTTGCATATAAAGTTCGCGAAGGTGCAGGCGTCGAGATCGTCGATGCCGGTGTCGGCGCCGAGCGACCAGGCGTTCTCGTATTCGAGTCCGCCGTTCGCGCCCCAATATTCAGGGCGGTTCTTCACGGTGTAGTGATCGTGCGAGATCTTGGAGACGCGCCCGCAGGCGATGGTGCAGGCGAAGCAGGCCTGGTTGGCAACCAGGTTGGTCGTGCCGTCGGGCCGCTTGGCGTGCATCGCCTCGCCGCTGATCTTGGATGCGCCCTCGAACTGGGATTCACGGAAGTTACGCGTGGGCAGAATGCCGCTCTCGTTCGCCACATTCATCAGGATGTTGGTGCCGTAGGTCGGCAGACCCTTCCCCGTGACCGGGTTCTCGGCCAGCACCTTCTTGCCCTTGGCGACCGCGGCCATGAACTTCTTGAAGTCGTGGACCTTGACGCCCTTGCTGCCGCGCACGGCCACGGCCTTGACGTTCTTCGATCCCATCACCGTGCCGACGCCCGAACGGCCCGCGGCGCGGTGTCTGTCGTTGACGAGGCAGGCATAAAAGACGCCGTTCTCGCCCGCAGGCCCGATGGAGGTGACGCGGATCTGGGGGTCCTGATGATGACGCTTGATCCAATCCTCGGCGTCCCAAGTGGTCTTGCCCCAGATCGCCGCGGCGTCGCGCAGCTCCGCCTTGTCGTCCTCGACCCAGAGGTACACGGGCTTCTTCGACTTGCCCTCGAAGATGATCATGTCCCAGCCCGCGAACTTGAGCTCGGCGCCGAAGTAACCGCCCGAGTTCGAGCACGCGATCGCGCCCGTGAGCGGCCCCTTCGTGATCACCGAGTAGCGCCCGCCGGTCGAGGCGCAGGTGCCCGTCAGCGGACCCGTGGCGATGATCAGCTTGTTCTTGGGTGAGAGCGGATCCACCCGCGGATCCACCTCCTCGCAGAAGTACTTGGTCGCAAGCCCCCGCTGGCCGAGGTACTGCTTCGCCCACTCCATATTGAGGGGCTCCGATTTGCAGGTGCCCTTATCGAGGTCCACCCGAAGAATCTTCCGTGCCCACGACATCTCGATGACTCCCCGTAAGCTCGTGCTGCGCTACCGCCTCGCGGACTCCGTACCCTAGTGTCCGGCCGCTCCGGCGCCGCTCTCGGCGACGTTGCCGGCGTCGGTCTTCGCGGCCCACGCTTTCATGCGCTCATAGCCGGTCCAATCGGAGTCGACATAAGTGATGGCGCTCGTGGGACACGCCTTGGCGCACTCGGGATCACCGCCGCAGAGATCGCATTTGGTGACTTTGCCGGTGTCGTGGTTGTAGTTGATGGTGCCGAACGGGCAGGCGATGGTGCACACCTTGCAGCCCACGCAGATGTTCTCGTGCACCTCTTTGGCGAGCGTCACCGGATTGACCTTGATCGCATCGACCGGGCAGGCCTGCGCGCACCAGGCCTCGGCGCATTGGGTGCAGGTGTAGGGCGCAAAGCGCGCCTCGTCGTGGAACATGAACACCTTGATCCGCGACTTGGCGGGGTTGAACAGCCCCTCGTTCTCGTAGGAGCACGCCATCTCGCATTGGAGACAGCCGGTGCACTTGTCGACCGTGATGTTCAGAGATTTCGGCATTTCAAGTCACACTCCCCTCGTCGGCGACGGGCTCCGCGCCAGTCGAATGCGGCCCTTGATCGAGCGCCCCCGGTCCGGAAACTCCGGCACGGCGGCCGCTCCTCCCGCTTCGGCGGGATCGGACGCTCATCCTTCGGCCCTTTCGTCCCGAACCTGCCGGCCCAGGATAATCGGCCGAGGTAGAGCTCGAGCGCTAAGGGCGGCTCTGTTCTCGTTACCTCTAAGTATGGGGCGTGCTCGCACGGGCCGTCAAGCATACTGCGCCGCACGAAGCCAATGATTTGAAGGCGTTGGCCATGAGGACGGCAGGGTCTTGGGAGGCGGGTGCGAAACGGCGCGCGGATACGCCGGCCTTGGGCTCGCGGCACCCGCGCGCTCGCCGCCGTCATGGCCGTCCACCGGGCAGCGCCGGCCAGTGCCAGCAATGGCTTAGGTGTGCACCTTCGGACTTGGGTTCGAGGACAATCGGGACGCTCCACCGCTCGACTGCCCAATCGAGCCCGTGCTCCGAACCCGGAGCTAAAGGTAAGAGATGATGAGGTAAGCACCGAGCAGCGCGGCAATCCAGAGCACGGTGCTGCCGGTGAGCCAGGTGCGGGCGAGCACGCCCCGTGGGCCGTGAATGCGCAGCAGCACGGCGAGGCCGCGTGCCGCGAGGTGATTCGCAAGGCCGTGCATCCACTCCGAAAGGGCCAGGGCCGCCAGGCCCGAGCGGCGCGCGGCAGGCCAGGCGAGCCGGCGGGCGAGCCAATCGAAGTCGAGATTGGTCGAGCGTAGCTCGGGCGGATAGAGCTTGAGCCGCATCAACGTGAACACGGCGAGAGCGGCGAAGAAGAGCAGCTGCAATTGCGTCACGATATGGGTCGCCGCGAAGGGCTTGTAGGCGACGGGGTAGGGCAGCAGGCGATAGAGCGCGTCCGGGTAGCAGCCGATCAGGATGGAGAGCAGGGCGGCGAGCGCCATGGCCGCGAGCATGTGGGCCGGCGGCTCGCGCGCGGCGATCCGCCGGTTGTGGCCGAAGAAGGTGAAGAAGGGGATCTTGATCGAGGCATGCTCGACGACGCCCGCGGAAGCGAACATCAGCAGGAGCCACGCGATCCATAAGTCCTTCTCGGCGAAGGCCTCGAGCACCATCGACTTGGTGACGAAGGCCGAGAAGGCCGGCATGCCGGCGATCGCCAGCGCGCCCACGGAGCACAACGCCGTCGTCATCGGCATGGTCTTGTAGAGCCCGCCGAGCTCGCTGCCCTTGACCCGCCCGGTGACGTGCAGCACCGCGCCCATCGACATGAACAGCAGGCCCTTGAAGAGGACCTCCGCGAAGGCGTGCGCCACGGCGCCGTTGACCGCGAGCGCGCTGCCCAGCCCGATGCCCGCCACCATGAAGCCGAGCTGGTTGACCGAGCTGTAGCAGAGCACGCGGCGGAAATCGTTCTCGATCACCGCGTAGAAGATCGGAAAGATCGTCATGGCGATGCCGATCGGCACCAGGGGCGCGGCCCCGGGGAAGGCCATGGCGAGCGCATAGACCGCCGTCTTGGTGCTGAAGATGCTCAAGAACACCGTGCCCGTGGGAGTCGATTCGGGATAGGCGTCGATCATCCAGACATGGAGCGCGGGAAACGCGCATTTGACGCCGAGCGCAATGAGAATGAGCACGCCGCCCAGGCTGCCGAGGCCCACGTAGCCCAGCGCCGGCCCGCCGCCTTCGGCGAAGTGGACGAGGATGCCGGCGAGCAAGAGCAGGCCCGAGAGCAGCTGCACGCCGAAGTAGCGCAGCGCCGCGGCATCGGGCACCGCTTCGGGGCCGTGGGCCGGTCCGGTTCCATC
>CAZVZP010000228.1:0-3691 GCA_964631625.1 uncultured Hyphomicrobiales bacterium
GTCGGCTGCGCCCGCGGTCCGGTGCCGCGCCGGCTCCCCGGCTCGGTGCCTTAAGCCGCGCGCCCCGGATTTCCTGCTATTATGCTTTGCAGCCTGCGCTCCGGCGGCTGCGGGGTCGTGCCCTTACAAAAGGGGTGCGGGGTCGTGCCCTTACAAAGGGGTATCGGGAGTTGAGTGGCGCAAGCCCTGCGCAGGGGCCCAACCCACGTCATATGTGGTCGATTCGAACCTCGGCGATAAAACTAAACTATTTGAAATGATTAAACAGTTTAGGAGAGCGCCGAACGGCTTAGGTGCAAGGGTCTAGGGACTCCCTGCGCCGTCGAGCTTAATTCAAGCTCAACAAATCGGCGCTTTAAGTGTGACCGGGCGATGGCAGAGGATCGAGGGGCGATGTCGCAGGGCAAGATATCGAGCGCTAAGGCCGAGGCCTCTCCGGGCGAGGTGCTGGAGGGGGGGAGCCCACCGGACGCCTCTCCCCAGGGCCGGCGCGATGACCCGCTGCTTGACAGTTTAGTTGTGCTTTTCAATGCCTTAGGCTCGCCCGTCACCCCCCATGCCTTGACTGTCGGGCTGCCCATTCCGGCACAGGGCATGACGCCCGATCTCCTGGTGCGCAGCGCCAATCGGGCGGGGTTCTCGGGGCGCCTGCTCAAGCGCCCGCTCGAGAAGATATCGCCGCTCGCGCTGCCCTGCCTGCTCGTGCTCGCCGAAAACCGCGCCTGCGTGCTTGTGGCGCTCGAGGGCGAGCACGCCCGCATCCTTTTGCCCGAGTCGGGGGGCGGAGCGCACAGCGTGCCGCTCTCGGAGCTCGCCAAGAGCTACACCGGCCGCGCGTTCTTCGCGCGGACGGCCCCGCTCGCGCCGATCGGCAAGCCGTTTGTCGAGGCACCCCGCGCCCAGCACTGGTTCTGGAGCAATCTCAAATATTTTTGGCCGCTCTACAGCGAGGTCGTGCTGGCGGCGGCGCTGAGCAACTTTTTCGTGCTCGCGGTTCCGCTGTTCATTATGAACGTGTACGACCGCGTGATTCCGAACGAATCGGTCGACACCTTGTGGGTGCTCGCGATCGGCGTGCTCACGGTGCTGGTGTTCGACGTCGTGATCCGCGCCTTGCGCAACCGCTTCGTCGACACCGCGGGGCGCGGCGCCGACGTGCTGATCGGCAGTCAGATCTTCGAGCACGTCATGGGGACGCGCGTGACCGCGCTGCCGGCCTCGAGCGGGGCGCTCGCCAACTACCTGCGCGAGTTCGAAACCTTGCGCGAGTTCTTCGCCTCGGCCTCCGTCGCGGCGCTGGTCGATCTGCCCTTCGTCTTCTTCTTCATCCTGATCATCGGGTATCTCGCGGGCCCGCTGGCGCTTATTCCCTTGGTGGGCGCCATCGTCGTGATTCTGATGGGCTTCGCGATCCAGTTTCCGCTCGGCCGGATCGTACGCACGGCGTTCTCCGAGCTCACCCGCAAGAACGCGATTCTTTTCGAGGCGGTGGGCGGGCTCGAGACCGTCAAGACGATGGGGGCAGAAGGCCGTCTCCAGCGCGACTGGGAGCGCTGC
The DNA here is from genome assembly GCA_964631625.1 of uncultured Hyphomicrobiales bacterium. Classification (GTDB taxonomy): domain Bacteria; phylum Pseudomonadota; class Alphaproteobacteria; order UBA828; family JAPUJA01; genus CAZVZP01. The sequence continues at coordinate 1,558 of CAZVZP010000228.1, forward strand.
ATCTATCAGGCGGCGCAATCGGGCACCAAGGTGCGCAGCCTCGCGACGCTCGCCGTCAACTTCGTGACCTTCGTGCAGAATCTCGTGACCGTCGGCACCGTGGTCATGGGCGTCTACCTCATCGCCGAAAAAGAGCTCACCGTCGGCGGGCTGATCGCGGCGACCATCCTGGGCTCGCGCACCATGGGTCCGCTGGCCCAGATCGCGACGCTGTTCACCCGCTTCCAGCAGGCGCGCGCGGCCTACAAGGTGCTCAATCAGCTCATGGACCTGCCGCTCGAGCGGCCCGCGGAGCGGCGCTTCCTGCACCGGGCGCGGCTCGAGGGCGCGATCGAGTTCCGCGACGTCGTGTTCCGCTACCCCCGGCAGGAGACGCCGCTGTTCAACAACGTAAACTTCGTCATCCGTCCGGGCGAGCGGGTCGGCCTGATCGGCCGCGTGGGCTCGGGCAAGAGCACGGTTCAGAAGCTGCTCGTGAATCTCTACGAGACGGAGTCGGGCGTGATCCTCGTCGACGGCACCGACATCCGTCAGATCGACCCGGCGGACCTGCGGCGGAACATCGGCTGCGTGCTACAGGACATCTATCTGTTTTCCGGCTCGTTGCGCGAAAACGTCGCGCTCGCCGCTCCCTATGCGGACGACCAGGCCGTCCTGGCCGCGGCGCAGCTCTCGGGCCTCGACGAGTTTGCGCGCATGCATCCCGCGGGCCTCGACCTCGAAGTGGGCGAACGCGGCATGTCGCTCTCGGGCGGCCAGCGCCAGACGGTCGCGATCGCCCGCGCGCTTCTGCTCGATCCGCCCATCCTCATCCTGGATGAGCCCACGAGCTCGATGGACAACACCGCCGAGAGCCAGTTCCGTGCCCGGCTCGGCCCGCGGCTCGAGGGCAAGACCTTGCTGCTGATCACGCACCGGGTCTCGATGCTTGCCCTCGTCGATCGGGTCATCGTGCTCGATCAGGGCCGCGTCGTCGCCGATGGGCCGAAGGAGCTCGTGTTGCAGCGCTTAGCTCAAGGCGGCATTCGCACGGGTGCGGCCACCGCGGGAGTGTCCGCCTCATGAAAGAGGTTCTCCAGCGCCTGAAGACGAAGCTGTTTTCGAATCCGCTCGACGTCGAGTTCATGCGCCCGGTGGATGCGGCGCGCAACGCGGGCGTCGCCTGGGGCTCGCACACGCTCCTGCTCGCGATCTTTGCGTTCCTCGTCGCCTTCGTGACCTGGGCGAGCCAGGCGACGCTCGAGGAGGTGACGCACGGCACGGCCAAGGTCGTGCCCTCGCGTCAGATTCAGACCGTGCAGAGCATGGACGGCGGCATCGTCAGCGAAATCCTCGTGCGCGAAGGCGAGATCGTGGATCCCGGGCAGGTGCTGCTGCGCATCGACAATCAGCTCGTCTCGGGCGACTACCGCGAAAACCACGCGGGCTACGTGCGGCTGCTGGGGGCCGTGGCCCGGCTCTCCGCCGAGGCCGAGGGCCTGGCGGAGGTGGTATTCCCCGAGGAGGTGCGGGCGGACGCTCCGCAGGTGGTCGTGGACGAGATGGCGCAGTTCTCCGCTCGGCGCCTGCAGGTCAACTCCGATCTCGACGTGCTCCAGCAACAGCGCGAGCAGAAGCGCCAGGAGCTGCTCGAGGGGGAAACGAACGCGCGAACATTTCGCGAATCCTTAGGTTTGATTAACCGGGAGCTCGATATAACGCGGCCGCTCGTCGCGAAAGGCGTGCTCTCGGAGGTCGAGCTGTTGCGGCTCGAGCGCGAGGCCACCGATATCGAGGGGCGGCTGCGGGCGACCCAGAACGCGATCCCCCGCGCCGAGGCGGCGCTTGCCGAGATCGACCAGCGGATCCAGGAGCGCGAGCAGCGTTTCCGGGCCGAGGCCTGGAACGAGCTCAATCAGAGGAAGTCCGAGCTCGAGATGACCAAGGAGGCGGTGACGGTGGGCGAGGGCCGCGTCTTCCGGAGGGACATCCGATCGCCGGTGCGCGGCGAGATCAAGGAGCTCAAGGTCTACACCGTGGGCGGCGTGGTCCAGCCTGCCCAAGACCTCATCGACATCGTGCCGATCGAGGACACGCTTCTCGTCGAGGCGCGCATCCGCCCCGCCGATATCGCCTTCATCCGTCCCGAGCAGGA
>CAZVZP010000229.1:0-650 GCA_964631625.1 uncultured Hyphomicrobiales bacterium
TTCATCCACTCAGATTGAACCGGACGGTTCAATCTGAGTGGATATTGCTCTAGGAGCAAGGTCGGACGACGGGTTGGCCCTAGCCCCCTCGATTCGCCCGGCCCAGCACCCGGGCCAGCCTCGAGCCGAACCCCCGCCCGAATTGATTCTTCCAAGTTTTTTCGTGCGTTAGAGGGCAAAATGGGGTAGAAGCTTGAGCATGCTGTGGGTTTCGGGGTAGGGCGCTTCCCTCGATGAGCGCACGCGCAAGCAGCCGCCGCAATCCGCCTCTTCTGCCCGAAGGCGTGAGCCTGTTCCTGCGCCAACGCCTGATCGAAGGCGCCGGCACGCTCTCGATCGCGCTCGGGGTTCTGCTCGCGCTCGCGCTCGCGAGCTACTCGCCCATCGATCCCTCGTTCAACAGCGCCGGCACTGAGGAGGCCCGCAACGTGCTCGGACGGCCGGGTGCCTACGCGGCCGATCTCGTGTTGCAGGGCGGCGGCCTCGCGGGCGGCCTCTTGGCGCTCATCGCCGGCGCCTGGGGCTGGTCGCTGCTGCGCCGCCACCGCTTGAGTCTGTGGCCGCTGCGCCTGCCGCTCGCCCTGTTAACGGTCGGCTTCGCGGCGCTCGCGCTCGGTTCCATACCGAGGCCCGAGGTTTGGCCGCTCGAG
>CAZVZP010000229.1:660-3683 GCA_964631625.1 uncultured Hyphomicrobiales bacterium
GTGTGCGCGGTCGGCGCCCGGTGGATCGCGCCCTACCATCCCGAGGAGATCGATTTCGCGGCCATGCTCACGCGGCCCGGCGAGGCGCACTGGTTCGGCACCGACCAGTACGGCCGCGACGTGTTCTCGCGCATCGTCTACGGCGCGCGCACGGCACTGGCCGTGGGAATCCTGGCCTCGATGTTCGGCTGCACGCTGGGCGCGCTCGCTGCGAGAGAGCTGCTGCCGCTCGCAGAGGCCGTGGGCCTTCCCGCGCCCGCCGTCGGGATTGTCGCCGCCGTGTTCATGGTCGCGGCTCTGGCCTCGACACTCGGCCTGACCGGCACGGAATGGCGTGCGCTGGGCCGAGGAGCGCGGCGCGGTAGCCGGGGCCTGCTGTGGGCCCTGCGCACGACGGCTCAGCTCACGAGGAGCCGCCCGCAGGCCGAGGAGCGGCCCTTGCGCCGCGAGCCCCGGCTCGGCACGGCAGACGTGACGGGGAACCTGGGCGAGGCCAGGGATTCGCTGGGCTCGCGCGGCGGCCCGCCGCTCGAGATCGTCGAACGGCGCAGCCCCAAGCCGCGGCCGGGGCGGAGGCCCGAGGCCGAGCGCCAGGCCATGCTCGACCTGATGCCCGAGGCCGACTACCAGCTGCCCCCTCTCGATCTCCTGCTCGAGCCGCAGCAATCCTCAAGGAGTGCGGTCTCGGACGAGGCGCTGGCGCAGAACGCGCGCCTCTTGGAAGCGGTGCTCGCCGACTTCGGCATCTCGGGCGAGATTGTCAAGGTGCGGCCCGGGCCCGTGGTCACGCTCTACGAGCTCGAGCCCGCGCCGGGCACGAAGTCCTCGCGCGTGGTGGGCCTGGCCGATGACATCGCGCGCTCGATGAGCGCCGTCTCGGTGCGCGCCGCGGTGATCCCGGGGCGCAACGTGATCGGCATCGAGCTTCCGAATGCGCAGCGCGAAATGGTGTACCTGCGCGAGCTCCTGGCCTCGGAAGCCTACGAGAAGACCGCGGCGCGGCTCACGCTCGCGCTCGGCAAGGACATCAGCGGCGCGCCGGTGATCGCCGATCTCGCGCGCATGCCGCATCTCTTGGTCGCCGGCACCACGGGCTCGGGCAAGTCGGTCGCCGTCAACTCGATGATCCTGTCGCTGCTCTACCGGCTGCCGCCCGATCAGTGCAAGTTCGTCATGATCGATCCCAAGATGCTCGAACTCTCGGTCTACGACGGCATCGCGCATCTCCTGGCCCCGGTCGTGACCAGCCCATCGAAGGCAATCGTCGCGCTCAAATGGACCGTGCGCGAGATGGAGAGCCGCTATCAGGCGATGGCCCAGCTCGGCGTGCGCAACATCGCGGGCTTCAACAGGCGCGTTCAGGAGGCGCGGGAGAGGGGCGAGGAGCTCTCGCGCACGGTGCAGACCGGATTCGACCCCAACACGGGCGAGCCGATCTTCGAGCACCAGCCGCTCGGGCTCAAGCCCCTGCCCTTGATCGTCGTCATCGTGGACGAGATGGCCGACCTCATGATGATCGCCGGCAAGGAAGTCGAGGCGGCGATGCAGCGGCTTTCCCAGATGGCGCGCGCCGCGGGCATCCACCTCATCATGGCCACCCAACGTCCCTCGGTCGACGTCATCACCGGCACGATCAAGGCCAACTTCCCGACCCGCATCAGCTTCCAGGTGACGTCCAAGATCGACAGCCGCACGATCCTGAACGAGCAGGGCGCCGAGCAGCTCTTGGGCCAGGGCGACATGCTCTACATGGAGCCGGGCGGCCGCCTGACCCGCGTGCACGGGCCCTTCGTCACGGATTCCGAGGTCGAGCGCGTCGTGCGCTTCCTGCGCAAGCAAGGCCAGCCGATCTACCTCGACGCGGTGACCGAGGAGCCCGACGCCGGCCTTTCGCCGGGGCTCGAGAGCGCGCTCGACGACCCGCTCTACGATCAGGCGGTGGCGCTCGTCTGCCGCGAGCGCAAGGCCTCGACGAGCTTCGTGCAACGCCACCTGCAGATCGGCTATAACCGCGCCGCGCGCATGATCGAGCGCATGGAGGCGGAAGGGGTCGTGGGCCCGTCCAACCACGTCGGCAAGCGCGAAGTCCTGGCGCGCAATGTCGAGGACCGGGCGGGCTAGCCCGAAATCCGCCGCAATCTCCTGGTGAGCTCACCCGGCGCAGGGCCCGGGCGCCGACGCCCCGGGCGCAAAACGGATTGGCCGCGAATGCCGCGATCGGGAATGCCGCAACGCTTATCCCGCATCCTCGATTGGATGGCCGCGGGCCTGTGCGTGCTGCTGCTGCTTTCTTGGGCCGCCCTGGCCTCGGCGGAGGAGCCGGCGGCCGATGTCAGCGCTCGGCCGGCGCTCTCGGCGGAGGAGCATGCCGACGTCACGCGCATCGAAGAGTATCTGAACGGCATCTCGACGCTCAGCTCCGAGTACTACCAGATCAACCCGGACGGCTCGGTGGCGCAGGGCATGTTCTACTTGAGCCGGCCGGGCAAGCTGCGCTTCGAGTACGTGCCGCCGAGCCCGCTCCTCATCGTGGGCGACGGCGTCTGGCTGCACTACTACGACCGGGAGCTGGGCCAGGTCAACGACTACCCGATCGACAAGACGCCCATCGGCGTGCTCACGCGCGAGCGCATCCGCTTCGAGCCGCCGCTCGAGATCGCGGGGCTCGCGCGCCGGCCCGGGGTCATCGACCTCGTGCTCGTGGACGGCGAGGATCCGGGGCAGGGCTCGCTCACGCTCACCTTTGCCGACCGGCCGATCGAGCTCAAGCAGTGGTCGATCACCGACCCCCAGGGGCGCATCACCACCATCGCCTTTGTCGAGCTATCGACCAATGTGCCCCTCGATGAGGGGCTTTTCGTGTTCGACGACCCGCGCGCCAAGATCGGCCCGGGCCGCGCGCTGCGCCACTAGAGCAATATCCACTCAGATTGAACCGTCCGGTTCAATCTGAGTGGATGAAATTGCTCTAGAGCAGGATGATTTTGGTTTGAATCGCGGGGGGATTCCCACGGGCTCGCGAA
>CAZVZP010000230.1:0-336 GCA_964631625.1 uncultured Hyphomicrobiales bacterium
CGCGCCTTCATCAACGAGGCCTTCGTCCCCGGCCAGCGCATCGGCGTGGGGGTGGGCGCCGGGGGCGACCACTGGAGCGCGAACGCCGGCGTGTTCTCGGGCGATGCCGACGACGATCCGCCGGGCGAGAGCGACGAGGGCTATCAGCTCACGGGGCGCGTGACCTATGCGCCGATCGCCGAGGCGAGCGAGGTGGCCCACGTCGGCTTCGGCGTGCGCTACCGCGACCCGAACGCCGAGACGGTGCGCTTGCGCGCCCGGCCCGAATCCCATGTCACCGACGTGCGCTTCGTCGATACGGGCAACATCTCGCTCGTGAATTACCAACTCGCCCTC
>CAZVZP010000230.1:346-639 GCA_964631625.1 uncultured Hyphomicrobiales bacterium
CGTGCAGGGCGAGTACATCCACCAGATGGTCGACCGCGACGTGGCCTCCGGCTCGACGCTCGAGGACTCGCTCGACTTTTCCGGCTGGTACGTGTTCGCGAGCTACTTCCTGACCGGCGAATCGCGCAACTACAAGCCCAAGGACGGCAAGTTCGACCGCATCACGCCGATCGCGAGCTTCGGCAAGCCGACCGAGAAGAGCGCCATGGGCTACGGTGCCTGGGAGATCGCCGTGCGCTACGCGCGGCTCCACCTCTCCGACGACAACATCCGGGGCGGCGGCGAGCGCAACG
>CAZVZP010000230.1:649-3670 GCA_964631625.1 uncultured Hyphomicrobiales bacterium
ACCGTCGGCCTCAACTGGTATCTGAACCCCCACGTGCGCCTGATGTTCAACTACGTGAACGTCAACAACGACAACGACGCGCTGGGCGCCAGCTCAGGCAACCTCTTGCCGGGCGAGAGCTTCAAGGGCGACGACGACCCGGACCTCTTCATGCTGCGCGCCCAGGTCGACTTCTAGAGGCGGTTCCCTCCGCGCGGCCTCAGAGCTTTGCGCCGACGCCGGCAACGGCGCCCTCCCGATCGGCGCAAGACCGCGATGCACGCGGAACTGCAAAGGGGCCCCATCCGGGGCCCCTCTTTTTTTCCCTGCGGCGCCGGACCCAGCGCCGGTCCGAAACATCCGTGAGACGCTGACACGGGGCTTCCAGCCCCGCCCGATCCTTGGGGGCTTCGGGCGCCCGAGGAGGTGTATTGCAGATTTATGCTATTGCCTGCATATTTTACCGAGGGTCGCGAGTTTTCAGCGCGGGAGGGGAGCATGAGAGTTTGGCACTGCGTGTTGCTGGTGGGCGTGCTGGGGCTCGTCATTCCCGCCATGGGTGCCTCGGCCCAGACCGTCCAGGAGCTCGAGGCGAAGCTGCAGGCGCTCGCCCAGGAAATCGACGCGCTCAAGACCAAGGTCGAGGAGCCCGAGTTCAAGGTCTCGACCAAGGGCGGCATTCGGGTCGAGAGTTCCGACGGCAATTTCAAGGGCGAGCTCGGGGGGCGCATGCAGCTCGACGCCGCGTTCTACAGCGAGGACAAGACGCGGCTCGGCGACGGCACGCAATTCCGCCGCCTGCGGCTGCACGCCAACGGCACGCTCTATCGCGACTGGGGCTATCGGGTCGAGATCGATTTCGCCAACAATCAGACCGCCATTCGCGACGGCTACATCACTTACGCCGGCCTCGATCCGGTGGCCTTGACCGTGGGCCATTTCAAGGAACCGTTCTCGCTCGAGGAGTTGACCAGCGACAATTACATCACGTTCATGGAGCGTTCGCTCGTCAACGCCCTCGTACCCTCGCGCCGGATCGGCGCCATGGGCGACGTGCACGATGAAAACTGGACTTTTGCCGCGGGCGCTTTCAGCGGCGATGCGGACGACGATCCCGCCGGCGAAGGCGATGAAGGCTGGTCCTTGACCGGCCGCGGCACGGTCGCGCCGATCCTCGAAGAGACCATGCTCGCCCACGCGGGGCTGGGCGTGCGCTACAAGGACCCCAACAGCGAAACGGTCTCCTTCAGCGCCAAGCCCGAGTCGAACGTGACCGGCACCCGCTTCGTCAACACCGGCAACATCGCCAAAGTCAACAGCCAGGTCGCGGTCAACCCCGAGCTCGCCTTCGTCTACGGGCCGTTCTCGGCCCAAGGCGAGTACGTTTGGCTGAACGTCGATCGCGATGTCTCGGCCGGCTCGAGCGCGAGCGATTCGATAAACTTCGACGCCTGGTACGTCCTGGCGAGCTATTTGCTGACCGGCGAATCGCGCCCCTACGACGCCGCGAAGGGCATCTTCGGCCGCGTCAAGCCAAGCCACAATTTGGGCCCGGACGGCATCGGCGCGGTCGAGCTCGCCGTACGCTATTCGAACATCGATCTCACCGACGACACAATCAACGGCGGCGGCGAAAAAAATCTGGGTGTCGAGGTCAATTGGTACATGAACCCCTATGTCCGCTTGAGCTTCAACTACATTCACGTCGACAACGACAACAAGGCGCTGGGCGCGAGCGCGGCCGATTTGCTGCCGGGCGAGAGCTTCGAGGGCGACGACGACCCCGACATCTTCCAGGCCCGCGCCCAGATCGACTTCTAGAGCAATATCCACTCAGATTGAACCGTCCGGTTCAATCCGAGTGGATGAAATTGCTCTAGATTTAAAGACGATCGAGCAGCTTTATCCGGTCGTTGGATCGCTGAAAGCGATTCCAACTGACCGGATGCTGCTCTAGGCTTCGCTCCCAACATCCGAGCGTGCTCGTTCGCGCGCCCGTCAGGGCCGCGGTCCGCCAGGGGCCGGGGCTTTTTGGCCGGCGGTAGCCTCACGTCAACTGGCGAGGCAAGCGGCGGAACGGAAGGCGTTTTTCGTCGGCCCGGCAGGGCGCCGGCCCGGCAGGGCCTTCCTGAATCGGCCCGTTCTGTCATCAAACTGTCACCGAAGTGTCTTATTCAGTTCATGCCCGGCTGTTACGACAGGCTCCGGGCGGCCGAGGCGATATCGGGGCTTCGGCCAGGGGCCTTTCGGATTTCCGATCTACGGAGAGAGCTAATGAACAGGGCAACGTGGGTGGCCGGGCTGGCGGGCGTGTTGAGCACCGCGGTGTTCGGCCTTTGGACGACGGGGGCGCAAGCCGACGTCATCAAGATCGACGGCTCGAGCACGGTCTATCCCATCACCGAGGCGGTGGCCGAGGAGTTTCAGATCGCCAGCGGCGGCGCCGCCCGGGTGACCGTCGGCATCTCAGGGACGGGTGGGGGCTTCAAGAAGTTCTGCCGCGGCGATACCGACATTTCGGACGCCTCGCGGCCGATCAAGCAGACGGAGATGGCTGCCTGCCGCGAAAACAACATCCGCTACATCGAGCTCCCCGTGGCCTTCGATGCGTTGACGGTCGTGGTCAACCCGCAGAACAGCTGGGCCACCTGCCTGACGGTGGCCGAGCTCAAGAAGGCCTGGGAGCCGGCGGCCCAGGGCGTCGTGACGAGCTGGAATCAGATCCGCGGCGATTTCCCCGCCGAAGAGCTTCGCCTCTACGGGGCGGGCTCGGACTCGGGCACGTTCGACTACTTCACCGAGGCCGTGATGGGCCAAGCCGCCGCGAGCCGCGGCGATTACACCGCGAGCGAGGACGACAACGTGCTCGTCCAGGGCGTGGCGGGCGACGTCTCGGCGCTCGGCTACTTCGGTTACGCCTACTACGCCCCTTACGCCGGAACCTCGCTCAAGGCGGTCGCGATCGACGGCGGTGAGGGTTGCGTCGAGCCCAGCCTCGAAACGGTGATCGCCGGCTCCTACAGCCCGCTCTCGCGGCCCATC
>CAZVZP010000231.1:0-215 GCA_964631625.1 uncultured Hyphomicrobiales bacterium
GCCGGCTTCGTGCTCACGGGCACGTCCGGAAACACCCGAATCCAGATGCGGCCCGACCGCTTCATGTGGCGCGTGATGGCGCGCCGGCTGGCCTCGATCTCGCGCGCGGTGATGCGGCCCGGGGTGAGCGCCTTGAGACCGTAGGCACCGAAGTTGAGCGTGGCCCCGCTGGTGGCTTGGCCGTGGATGCGCCCCTTGTGCGCCTTCCGGTATTT
>CAZVZP010000231.1:225-3657 GCA_964631625.1 uncultured Hyphomicrobiales bacterium
CGTGTCCTTTCCTAGCGTACCTGCGCCTGCTCGAGCGCCCGCTTATCCTGAGCCATCGGATCGTGCGCGTGCACCTCGCCGCGGAAAACCCAAACCTTGACACCGCAGGTGCCGTACGCGGTGCGCGCCGTGGCGCGGCCGTAATCGACATCCGCACGCAGCGTATGGAGCGGGACCCGCCCCTCGCGATAACCCTCGGTGCGGGCTATCTCCGCGCCGGCGAGTCGGCCTGCGCAACTGATGCGGATACCACCGGCACCCAGACGCATGGCCGACTGCACCGCCCGCTTCATCGTGCGGCGGAAGGCCACGCGCCGCATCAGCTGCTGCGCGATGTTCTCGGCGACCAGCTGCGCATCGAGCTCGGGCTTACGGATCTCGACGATGTTGAGATAGATCTCGCTCTCCGTCATCTTCTGAAGATCGATCTTGAGCCGCTCGATGTCGGCGCCCTTCTTGCCGATCACGACACCCGGGCGCGCCGTGTAGATGGTGATTCGCGCCTTCTTCGTCGGCCGCTCGATGACGATCTTGCTCACGCTCGCCTGGGCCAGGCGCTCGCTGAGATATTTCCGCAGCCGGATGTCCTCGTGCAGGAGCTTGCGGTACCCCCGATCGGCGAACCACCGGGAATCCCAGGTGCGATTGATGCCGAGCCGAAGCCCGATCGGATTCACCTTCTGGCCCATCAGGCCCGTTCCTTCCGGCTCTCGCGCTGACGCTCGCGCACGACGATCCTGAGATTGCTGAAGGGCTTCTCGATGTGCCCGGCGCGGCCCCGCGCACGCGGCCGCCAGCGCTTGATGACCAGGCTGCGCCCTACCGTCGCCTCGGCCACGTACAGGCGATCGACGTCGAGTTGATGGTTGTTCTCAGCATTTGCGATCGCCGACTGGAGTACCTTCCTGACTTCGCCCGCCACGCGCCGCGGCGAGAACGTCAGCGCATGGAGCGCGACGCTGGCGTCCAGCCCGCGGATCATCTCGGCCACGAGGTTGAGCCGCTGGGCGCCCGAACGAATACTCCAGGCCATGGCCTGCGCCTCGTTTTCCGCCAAGCGGCGTGCGGCCGGCTTCTTGCCCATGGCTAGGCCCCCTCCCGCTTGACTTTCTTGTCGGCCGAGTGCCCGTGGAAGGTGCGCGTCGGCGCGAATTCGCCGAACCGGTGCCCGATCATGTTCTCGGTGACCAGGACGGGGATGTGCTTGCGCCCGTTGTGGACGCCGAAGGTCAAGCCCACGAACTGCGGCAGGATCGTCGAGCGACGCGACCAGATCTTAATGACCTCCTTGCGGCCGGACTCGCGCGCCTTCTCGGCCTTCTTGAGCAGATAGCCGTCCACGAACGGTCCTTTCCAGACGGAACGCGCCACCGATCTCTCCTACTTCTTCTTGCGCCGCCGGATGATGAAGCGGTCGGTGCCCTTGTTGTTCCGGGTCTTCTTGCCCTTGGCGGGTTGGCCCCAGGGGCTGACCGGATGGCGTCCGCCCGATGTCTTGCCCTCGCCGCCGCCATGCGGGTGATCGACCGGGTTCATGGCCACGCCGCGCACATGAGGCCGCCGCCCGAGCCAGCGGGAGCGCCCCGCCTTGCCGATCGAGATGTTCTTCTGATCCGGGTTCGAGACGGCGCCGATGGTGGCCAAACACTCGGCGCGCACCATGCGCTGCTCGCCGGAGGAGAGGCGTAAGAGCGCATAGCCCGCGTCCTTGCCGACGAGTTGGGCGAAGCTTCCAGCCGCGCGCGCGAGCTTGCCGCCGCCGCCCGGCTTCATCTCCACGTTATGGATCACCGTGCCGACCGGAATGTTCTTCATCGGCAGGGCGTTGCCCGGCTTGATGTCGACCTGCTCGCCGGCCACCACCGTGTCGCCCGCCACCAGACGCTGAGGCGCCAGGATGTAGGAGAGCTCGCCGTCCGCATACTTGAGGAGCGCGATGAATGCGGTCCGGTTGGGGTCGTACTCGAGCCGCTCGACTGTCGCCGGCGTGTCGAACTTGCGCCGCTTGAAATCGATGAACCGGTAGCGCCGCTTGTGCCCGCCGCCCTGGTGGCGCGCCGTCATGTGGCCGTTGTTGTTGCGCCCGCCGCTGCCTTTGAGCCCTTCGGTCAGGTGGGCGACGGGCTTGCCCTTCCACAGCTCGCTGCGATCCACCGCGACGAGCTGGCGGCGGCCCGGGGTCGTGGGCTTGTAGGTTCTGAGCGCCATCGCTTAGAGCCCCGTCGTCACGTCGATGCTCTGGCCTGCGGCGAGACAGACGATCGCCTTCTTGACCGCGGAACGCCGCCCCGGGCGGCCCCGGAAGCGTTTCGCCTTGGCCGGCAGAATCGAGGTGTTGACGCTCTTGACCTTGACCCTGAACAGCTCCTCGACGGCCTTTTTGATCTCGGACTTGGTGGCGTCGATCGCGACGCGGAACGTCACCTGGTTGTGCTCGGAGCCGCGCGTCGATTTCTCGGTGATGAGCGGGCTCAGCAGCACGTCGTAGGCGCGCTCGTTCTTGACGATCCGCTTCATTTCAGGCGTGCCTCCAACTGCTCAATCGCATCCCGCGTCAGCACGAGCACCTCGCAGCGCAGGATGTCGTAGACATTGGCGCCCTGCTGGGGCAGCACATCGACGCCCGCGAGATTGGCGGCGGCCCGGGTGAAGTTCGCGTCGAGCTCGGCTCCGCCCACGAACAGCACCGACTGCCAGCCGAATTTCTTGAGCCGCTCGGCGAGCGCCTTGGTCCGGGGCTTGTCGAGCTTGAGATGATCGAGCACCACGAGCTTGCCCTCTGCGAGCTTGCTCGAGAGCGCCGAGCGCAGGGCGAGCCGGCGAACCTTCTTGGGCAGCTTGTAGCCGTGGTCGCGCGGGAGCGGACCGAAGATCACGGCGCCGCCCCGGAACTGCGGCGAACGCAACGAGCCCTGACGCGCCCGTCCGGTTCCCTTTTGCCGATAAGGCTTGGCCGTGGTGCCCTGGATGAGGCCGATCGTCTTCGTCTGGTGCGTACCCTGGCGCCGCTTGGCCAGCTGCCAGGTTACGGTGCGCGCGAGCAGGTCCTCGCGCACGGGTGCGCCGAACACCGTCTCGGACAATTGCACCGTGCCCACGGTCTTGTTGCTGAGATCGACGACCTTGGCTTCCACGGCTCAAGCCTCCGCCGGGCTCGGCGCCGCGGCCGGCGCCTCCACCTCGGCTGGGGTGCGGCCCTTGACCGCGCCCGGCAGCGGCGCCTCCTTGGGCAGCGGCCGCTTCTTGGCGTCGCACAGATAGACGACGCCGCCCTCGGGTCCCGGCACGGCTCCCCTGACGAAGATCAGGCCGCGCTCGACGTCGGTCGAGACGATCCGAAGGTCTTGCACGGTGACCCGGCGCGCGCCCATGTGACCCGCCATCTTCTTGCCCTTGAACACGCGGCCCGGGTCCTGGCGGTTGCCGGTCGAG
>CAZVZP010000232.1:0-3651 GCA_964631625.1 uncultured Hyphomicrobiales bacterium
GCCTGCTCGTTGACCGCGCGAACGGGCGTGTCACCTTCGTCGCCTCGGCAGAAGGCGGCGTCGAGATCGAGGAGGTGGCGCGCACGAGCCCGGAGAAGATCCTGAAAATCGCCATCGATCCGGCGAGCGGCTTTCAGCCCTACCACGCGCGCAAGCTCGCCTTTGGTCTTGGCCTCGAGGGAGCCGCGGCCAAGGACGCGCCCGAATTCTTCGGCAGCCTCCATACGGCGTTCCATGCGCTCGATGCGAGCCTGCTTGAGCTTAATCCGCTCGTGCTCACCGCCGAGGGCCGACTGCTCGCGCTCGATGCCAAGATAAACGTCGACGACAACGCCCTGTTCCGCCACAAGGACCTCCTCGAGCTGCGCGATCCGTCCGAGGAGGACGCGACGGAGCGCGAGGCGGCCCGCCACGAGCTCAGCTACGTCAAGCTCGACGGCAACATCGGCTGCCTCGTCAACGGCGCCGGCCTCGCGATGGCGACCATGGACATCATCAAGCTCAAGGGCGGCGAGCCCGCGAACTTCCTCGACGTGGGCGGCGGCGCGGATGCCCCGCGCGTCACCGCCGCCTTCCGCATCATCCTGAGCGACCCGCGCGTGCGCGCCATCCTCGTCAACATCTTCGGCGGCATCATGCGCTGCGACGTGATCGCCGAAGGCATCGTCGCGGCGGCACGCGAGCTCAAGGTTCCCGTGCCGCTCGTGGTGCGCCTCGAGGGCACGAACGTGGACCAGGGCAAGTCGATCCTCGCCCGCTCGGGGCTTGCCATCATCGCGGCATCCGACCTGGCCGACGGCGCCGAAAAGGCGGTCGCCGCCGCCAAAGGAGCCGCCTGATGGCGGTGCTCGTCGATCGCGACACCCGGGTGATCTGCCAGGGGCTCACCGGCAGCCAGGGCACGTTTCACACCGAGCAGGCGCTGGCCTACGGCACCAAGATGGTGGGCGGCGTCACCCCGGGTAAAGGCGGCACGACGCATCTCGGCCTGCCCGTGTTCAACACGGTGGCCGAGGCGCGCGCCAAGACGGGGGCCGAGGCTAGCGTCATCTACGTGCCGCCGCCGTTCGCGGCCGATGCGATTCTCGAGGCGATCGATGCGGAGCTGCCGCTCATCGTGTGCATCACCGAGGGCATCCCGGTGCTCGACATGGTGCGGGTCAAGCGGGCTCTCGTGGGCGCCAAGAGCCGGCTCATCGGCCCCAACTGCCCGGGCATCATCACGCCCGAGGCGTGCAAGATCGGCATCATGCCGGGCCACATCCACCGTCGCGGCAAGGTGGGCGTGGTCTCGCGCTCGGGCACGCTCACCTACGAGGCCGTGGCCCAGACCAGCGCCAAAGGGCTCGGCCAATCCACCTGCATCGGCATCGGCGGCGACCCGGTCCAAGGCACGAGCTTCGTCGACTGTCTCGAACTGTTCCTCGCCGACCCCGAGACCGAGGCGATCCTGATGATCGGCGAAATCGGCGGCTCGGCCGAGGAAGAGGCTGCCGATTTCCTCAAGTCCGCCAAGAGGAGGAAGCCCGTGGCCGGGTTCATCGCCGGGGTCACGGCGCCCCCGGGGCGGCGCATGGGCCATGCAGGCGCGATCATCGCCGGGGGCAAAGGCCGCGCGGCGGACAAGATCGCAGCGTTGGGCGAGGCCGGCGTCGTCGTGAGCCCCTCGCCCGCCGCGCTGGCCGAGGCCGTGTTGACGGCGCTCGCCCGCTAAAACCGCGCCTTTACTTCTTATGAAGAGGCTTGGAGTAGGACCAATGCGCGATTGTGGCTGCGGTTGTATTCCCCTGGCGAGCTCGCCACTTAGATAAGGAGCGGGAGGCCGGCGCCGACGCGAGGTCGGTCGCGGCCCGTGACATCCGATGACAGCGACGAAACTCAGCGAAACCTCGTTCCTCTACGGCGGCAGCAGCGAGTTCATCGAGGCGCTCTACGCGCAGTATCTGAAGGACCCGGGCTCGGTCGATCCGACCTGGCGCGCCTTCTTCTCGACGCTGGGCGAGGAGGCGGCGAGCGCGCTCGACGACCTCGAGCGCCGGGCGCATGCCGAGCTGCGCGCGGAAGAGATCGGCGCACCCGCGATCAACGGCCGGCCGAGCGCCGTCGCCCTGAGCGCACCCGCGCCCATCCCCGCGCCGAGCGAGCAGGAGATGCGCGCGGCCGCCCTCGATTCGGTGCGTGCGCTGATGCTGATCCGCGCCTACCGGGTGCGCGGCCATCTGATCGCCAACCTCGATCCCTTGGGGCTCGAAGGCGAGAAGCACCACCCGGAGCTCGATCCCGCGACCTATGGCTTCACCGAGCGCGACCTTGACCGGCCGATCTTCGTCGCCGGCGTGCTCGGCCGCGACACCGCAACGATGCGCGAGATTCTCGCCATCCTGAAAGAGACCTATTGCTCGACCATCGGGGTCGAGTTCATGCACATCCAGTATCCCGAGCAGAAATCCTGGATCCAGGAGCGCATCGAGAACGGCCGCAACCGCACCGCCTTCAGCCTCGAGGAGAGGCTTTCGATCCTGCACCGGCTCGATGCGGCCGAGGGCATGGAGCGCTTCCTGCACATCAAGTATCCGGGGCACAAGCGGTTCTCGCTCGAAGGCGCGGAGGGCGTGATCCCGGCGCTCGAGGCGATCATCACGCGCGCCGCCGAACTCGGAGTCGAAGAGATCGTGCTCGGCATGCCGCACCGCGGCCGGCTCAACCTGCTCGCCAACGTCATGCACAAATCGTACGCCGCGATGTTCGCCGAATTCGAAGGCGGCTCGGCGTATCCGGACGACGTGCAAGGCTCGGGCGACGTCAAGTACCACCTCGGCACCTCGGCCGACCGCGAGCTCGCCGGCGGGCGCACCATGCACATCTCGCTCGCCGCCAACCCCTCGCATCTCGAGGCCGTCAACCCTGTGGTCGAGGGCAAGACGCGCGCCAAGCAGACGCTCTTGGGCGATACCGAGCGCGCCAAGGTGATGAGCGTGCTCTTGCACGGCGACGCGGCGTTCTCGGGCCAGGGCCTGGTGGGCGAGACGCTCGAGCTCTCGGAGCTCAAGGGCTACCGAACCGGCGGCACGATCCACATCATCGTCAACAATCAGATCGGGTTCACGACGAGCCCGAGCTACTCGCGCTCCTCGCCTTACCCCTCGGACGTGGCCAAGCTCGTGCAAGCCCCGATCGTCCACGTCAACGGCGACGACCCCGAGGCGATCGTGCACGGGGCCCGGATCGCGGCCGAATACCGCCAGCGCTTCAAGAAGGATGTCGTTCTCGACATCATCTGCTACCGCCGGCACGGCCACAGCGAAGCCGACGAGCCCAAGTTCACGCAGCCGCTGATGTACAAGCGGATCGAGGTGCATCCGACGGTGCGCCAAATCTACACCGAGCGCCTGGTCGCCGAGGGCGCGATCACGGTCAAGGAGGCCGACCGCGTCGTGGGTGAGTTCCACGGCCGGCTCGAGGCCGAGCTCGAAGCCTCGAAGAGCTACCGGCCCAACCGCGCCGACTGGCTCGAGGGCTACTGGAAGGGCTTCGAGGTGGGCGGCGACTTCAAGGAGGACGCCGACACCGCGGTCGCCCTCGAGCGCCTCAAGAAAGTGGGCCTCGCGATCACGAAGCGCCCCGAAAAAATCGCGCTCCATCCGAAGCTCG
>CAZVZP010000233.1:0-796 GCA_964631625.1 uncultured Hyphomicrobiales bacterium
AAGTAGAAGGCCCCGTTCTCGCCCACCACGGCGTCCACCGGCCAGAAGCGCGCGATGAGGTCGCACCAGCCCGCGGGACGGCCGGTGATCGGCACCACGAGAAGGCCGGCGTCGTGCAGCCGCTCGAGCGCCCGGTAGCTCGCGGCGGGCAGGCGGCCCTCGGTCGTGAGCGTGTCGTCGATGTCGCACAGCAGCAGCCGGACGCGCGCGCGGGCGGCTCGTGGAAATTCGGCGAGCGGACGCATTCAAGGCTCGATGGACTCCGGGACGAAACCGGAGTCGGCGGCAAGATCGAGGAACGTGAAGCGATCGCGGATCTCCCGCGCATGGCGCACGGCCTGTCGATAAAAGGCGCGCGGCCAGGGGAGCTCGGCGGACGAGCTCGGCGCGCCCGCCCCCTCGAGCACGCGCTCGAGCGCGCCGGCGGGCCGATGGATCCGCGCAATGCGCTCGCGGATCGCGGGCCAGCGCTCGGCCAGCCGCCCGTTGAGCTGCTCGGTACTCTCTGCATCGAGCTTCTTCTTGCGGAACGATTCCCAGCACGAGCGCCCGAGCGCCGCGCCGAAGTGCGCGACGAAATCCGCTTCGCTCAGCGGGCACGGCTCGAGCCGCGGCGGACCGTCTGCCAGCATCCGCTCCTGCAGCCGTGCCATGGTGAGCGTGGCCACGCCGATCTGTTCGCCGTGCAGGGTCAGGGGCCAGCCGGGATCGCCCATCATCTCCGCGTAATGGCTGATGAGATGCTCGCCCTGACTTGCCGGATAGCTGCCGCCCGCGAGTGTCATGCCGAAGCCGG
>CAZVZP010000233.1:806-1754 GCA_964631625.1 uncultured Hyphomicrobiales bacterium
CCGCGGCAGAGCGCGCCGGGCTCGGCGAACAGCGCCTCCTCGTCGTGCTCGAGCAGCGCGAAGGGGGCCAGGCGGTAAGGCTGATCGAGCAGCAGATGGGCGAGCAACCAGTCGGCTTGCGCCGTGGGTCGGCACAGGCTGTCGCCCAAGCCCGCGCGGATCAGGCGCGGCGGAGCAGCGCACAGGATGTCGAGATCCATGAACACGGCCAGCGCCCCTTGGGCCGGCCGCGAGGTCTTGTGCCCTTGCACCGTGATCGCCGCGTTGACCGAGGTGTACCCGTTCATCGACGGGGCCGTGGCGAACACGGCGTAAGGCTTGCGGTCGAGCGCGCCCGCATATTTGCACAGATCGTTGATGGTGCCGGCGCCGACCGCGATCAGCGCGTCGGCGTGCGCCGCGCCGCGCCGGATGGTCTCGACCATTGCCTCGTCCGCGTGCGGCCGGTCGGGTAGCAAGATGGTCTCGGCCGCGGCGAAGGAGGCGAGTGCGAGCTCGACCCGCGCGCCGAGGATCCGATGAGTGATGCCATCGCTGACGACGGCAAAGCGGCGGCCGAGGGCGAGTTCCTTGAGGCAGGGCACGGCGGCGTCGAGCACGGAGGGAGCAATGATGACCGCGCGCGTGGGCACCGTAAGAGGGGGGCCGCCGTCGGGATCGGGCAGCGCGCCCTCGAGGAGGCGTTCGAGGAGCGCCGCCGTCATCCGCTTGCCGCGCGGCGCGCGCCGCTGGCTTCGAACCAGCGCTCGATCGCTCGGCGGCCCGGCGCATCGAGCGTGAGGAAGAGCTTGGTGCGTCGAAACAGGAAATCCTCGGCCGAGCGGGCGTCCTCGACTTCGCCGGCGTAGTCGAGCTCGGCTTCCGGTACGCCCAGCGCGATCGGACGCCCGAGCGCGGGACGTTTGCGAACGCGCTTATCAAGACGGTCGACATCCCGATTGCCAAGTC
>CAZVZP010000233.1:1764-3617 GCA_964631625.1 uncultured Hyphomicrobiales bacterium
GACGTTTGCGAACGCGCTCATAGAGCGCCGCGGTTTCGGAGCCGTAAGTCGCCGTCCAGCGCCGGCAGGTGTCCTGCGGCACATCCGGTGGACCCTGCTCCGCCAGAGCGTCGAGCTGAGGGCGGCCCAAGGCCCCGCCGTGGAGAGGAGCCGCCGCGGTCCACCGGGGGCCGAGGTGAATACCGAGCCGGGCGATCTGGTCCATCGCCTGCTCGGCCAGCATCCGGTGGGTCGTGAGCTTGCCGCCGTAGACGCTGAGGCAGGCGCCCCCGCCCTGCCGGTCAACGAGGAGGGCGGAGTCGCGCGAAAGGCGGTGCGCCGCCAGAGATGCCGCGCTGTCGATCAGCGGGCGCACGCCCGCATAGCTCCAGAGCACATCGGCGGGGCTCACCTCATGGTCGAAATAGCGGCGATAACAATCGATAAGATAAAGGCATTCTTCTTCGCTGCATTGGGCGTCTCCCGGCTCGCCGCAATGCTCCACGTCGGTCGTTCCCACGAGCCGGAAGCGTTCGAGCCAAGGCAGTACGAACACCACCCTCCCGTCGTCGTTCTGCAGAGTGAAGGCGTCGGATTCCCCGGGCCGAGGGCAAGGCAGCACGATGTGGCTGCCGCGCACGAGCCTTAAGGGAAGGCGCGGTCCGTCGAGACCGAGTCGCTCGAGCGAACGATTGGCCCAGGGGCCGGTGGCATTGACGAGGACACGCGCCTGCACCCTTCGGCGCAGTCCGCACTCGGCGAGCGTCACGGCGAAGCCCGTCTCGCACGCCTCGACGGCGATCACCTCGCGCCGGTTGGCGATGTCGGCGCCGCGGGCGCGCGCATCGAGCAGGGTTTCGAGCACGAGGCGCGAATCATCGACCCAGCAGTCGCCATAGTGCAGCACGCCGAGCAGGCCGTCGTGCCGAAGAGCGGCCAAGGAAGGCCATTTCGCTTGGTCGAGCCGGCCGCTCGCCGGCAAGCTGCGCCGGCTGCCGAGCCGGTCATAGAGGGCAAGGCCAAGGCGCATGCGCCACATGGCGCGCGAGCGTCCGCGCCGCAGGGGCACCAGGAAACGGAGCGGACGGACCAGGTGCGGCGCGAGGCGCAGCATGACCTCGCGCTCCGCGAGCGATTTGCGCACGAGGCCTATGTGTCCCTGCTCGAGGTAGCGCAGGCCGCCGTGGATGAGCTTCGACGACGCCGAGGAGGTTGCCCCGCCGTAATCGCGGCTCTCCGCGAGCAGCACCTTGAGCCCTCGCCCGGCCGCATCGCGCGCAACCGCCGCGCCGTGGATGCCGCCGCCGATCACGACGAGATCGAACGCGGGCGTCATGGTGCCGCTCCGAACATCGGTTTCAAGCTTTCGAAGAGCCGGCGGTAGCGGCCGTAGGCCGCATCGTAGCGGGCGTGCCGTGCGGCGTCGGGCTCGAGGCACGCCACCGTCTGAGCGATCTGCCGGGCGGCCGCGCCGATGTGCGGATAGACCCCGGCCGCAACGGCGGCGAGCAGCGCCGCGCCGGCGGGCGAGGTATTGGTGTTGGCCGGCACCTCCACCGGCAGCCCTGCGATGTCGGCGCGAATCTGGCCCCAGAGCCGGCTGCGCGCGCCACCGCCCAGCAGGAGGATCGAACAACAGGCGACACCCAATTCGCCGAGCCGCTCGATCACGTCGCGCATGGCGAAGGCGCAGCCCTCGAGCACGGCGCGCGCCAGGTGCTCGACGCCGTGGGCGGCGCTCAGGCCGTAAAAGGCGCCGCGCGCGGCGGCGTGCCATTCGGGTGCCATGGCGCCGCTCAAGGCGGGCAGGAACAGCACGTCCTCGGCGCCGCAGGGCACAGGCTCGGCCAGCCGGTCGATCGCTTGCGCATTCG
>CAZVZP010000234.1:0-3597 GCA_964631625.1 uncultured Hyphomicrobiales bacterium
TTTCCTCCCCGCCGCGAGAGGTTTTCGCCTGTCCGGCCAACGCATTACGAACAGCCGCCGAAGCCGGCCGCAGGAGCGCTCGCAGACACTATCGGCGCTCCCGCGCGCCATCGGTAACGTATTGACGCTTAAGAATTTTCTGTATAAAGAATCGAAACGGTCGATTCGTCCCGCGGGATACGCTATTCCTGCGCCAATAGTCCGAATGCCGTTTGGGGATTGGGGGGCACATGGTTAAGCACATCCAAGGTCTGGGCGTGATGGCCGCGGCGAGCGCCGTCGGCTTTTGCGGCATGTTGGTCTTCCAGTCGGAAGCGGCTGCCGAAACGATCGAAGACGCGATGCACTCGGCCGTGACCACGAATCCGGAGGTGTTGGAGCTGAGCTCCAATCGGCGCGCGGTGAACCACGAGATCCGCCAATCGCGCTCCGGTTACTACCCGACGCTCGATTTCCGCGCGGCGGTGGGCGAGGACTACACCGACGACCCTTTCACCCGCAGCCGCGCGCAGACGAGCGGCGATGATGCGGATACCTGGCAGTTCCGCACCGAGTCGTCGCTGACGCTGCGCCAGATTCTCTTCGATGGCTTCGAGACGGCCGGCCTCGTGCAGCGCGAGAAGGCGCGCGCCGATTCGGCGGCCTACCGGGTCGAGGGCGCGGCCGAGACCGTGGCGCTCAACGCCGCGCTCGCCTATCTCGAGGTCATGCGCTGGGGCGACCTCCTGCGCATCGCGGGAGACAACGTGCGCGCGCACGAGGCCACCTTGCAGGACGTGCAGCAGCTGGCCGACGCCGGGCGCACCGACCTGGGCGACGTCAATCAGGCGGAATCCCGCCTCGCGGCGGCGCGCGAGGCCGTCGTGCGCACCCAGGGCGAGCTCGACGACACGATCGCCGCCTACATCCGTGTCGTCGGTAATCCGCCTTCCGACATGACCCAGCCGACGCCGCCGATGGACATGTTCCCCGGCTCCCAGGACGAGGCGGTGGCCACGGCGATGGACAAGAATCCCGACATCTACGCCGGGCGCGCCGACGTCCGGACGGCGCAGGCCGAGCTGCGCGTGGCCAACGCGGCGTTCTGGCCGGACTTCAACGCGGAGGTGACGGGCGCGTGGGACAAGAACATCGACGGCGTGCGCGGCGTCGAGCGCGACCTCACGGCGATGCTGGTCATGCGTTACAACGTCTATTCCGGCGGCCTCGATACCTCGCGCAAGCGCGAGGCGGTCGAACGCATCGCCGAGGCCCAGCACCGCACGGCGCGCCTCGAGCGCGAGGTCGCCGAGAGCACGCGCACGGCGTGGAACGCTCTGGTGACGGCCGGCGGCCGTTCGGACGAGTTGCGCAACCAAGTGTCGGCCAACGAGCGGGTGGTCGAAACCTACAAGGAGCAGTTCATGGCGGGGCGCCGGTTCCTCCTCGACCTGCTGGACTCGCAGAACGAGCTGTTCCTCTCGCAGGGCGATCTCTCCACGCAGGAGTACACGGCCTCGTTCGGCGTCTACGAGGTGTTCGGCCAGATGGGCACGCTGCTCGAGGCCATGAATATCGCGCCGCCCTCGGAGGCCATGCCGATCGCCGCGAAGTAAGATTTTTGCCAGGGATTCCCTGGCCGAACGGAAGGATCGGAATCGGCGCCGGCGCATGCCGCCGGCGCCGATTTCGTTTCCGGCGGACCGCCCATCGGTGTTCGATCGCGCCTACGCCCGCGTGTCGTGGCGCAAGCCCAGGCTGTAGCGCGCACTGGTAATCCCCATCAGGTCATGAAACGGGCGTGCGTGGCCCTTCGCGAAGCCGGGGGCGTAGCGCTGCAGCACGCGATCGTTCAAGGGAAAGGGGCGCGCGAGGGGCGGCGGGTCGAGCCGCGCGAGGGCCTGATCGAGCAATGCTTCGAAGGCATCGGCCGCGGCGTCGAGCAGGCATCCGTCCGGCAAGGGCATCACGATCTCGAAGTCCTGATACACCGCGCGCTCGCCCTCGCCGATGACCGCCTGCGCCCGGCGCATGGGAATCGCGCGCGCATCGTGAAGAAGCGCAGCGCGCGCGGGCTCGGCGAGAACGGGGACCGCTAGAGCCGCCTCCCCGGCCAGGCGGACCAGGACCTCCGCGAGCTCCTCCGGCGAGAGAACGAACCATCCCGCGCTCTCGAGCGCGGGCGAGGACGGCGCCGCGGCCGGCGCGGCCCGATCCGCGCTCACCCCAGGTTGCGCTGGCGCATCACGGTGCGGATCGCCTCCTCGGCCACCTCGACCGCGCGGTCGAGCTCGGGCTTCGTCGCCGTGTAGGACGGCGCCATCTCGATCGCGGTGCCCATCGAGCCCGCGAGCACGCCCAAGCGCCGCATTTCGCGCTGGATCAGGCGCACCGTGTCGTCGGCAAACAGCGGCCGCGTCTTCTTGTCGGGTGTGAAATCGATGCACACCCAGCTGCCCAGGCCCCGGACCTGGCCCACGATCGCCAGGCGCTCCAGACCCTTGAGCGCATCGAGCAAATACCTGCCGTTCTCCTTGCACTTGCGGATCAAGCCGTCGCGCTCGCAGATCTCGATCGTCTTGAGCGCGGCCGCCATGCCGCCCGGATGGCCGTTGTAGGTCTGGATGTGCAGGAAAATCGGCAGCGCGTCCGCGACCTTCTGGCTCACGGTCGAGGCGCCGAGCGGGAAGTAGCCGCTCGTGATCGCCTTGGCCGTGCTCATGATGTCGGGCACCACGTTCCAATGCTGGAGCGCGAACCACTCGCCCGTGCGGCCGAAGCCCGTGATCACCTCGTCGGCGATGAACAGGACGTCGTACTTGTCTCAGATCTCGCGGATGATCGGGAAGTACTCGGGCGGCGGCACCTGGGTGCCGTTGCCCTGCATGACGGGCTCGGCGATGAACGCGGCGACGAGTTCCGGGCCCTCGTGCTGGATCTGCTTCTCGAGCCAGCGCGCACACAGGACGCCACAGTCGGGATAGCTCAAGCCGAACGGGCAGCGGTAGCAGGTGGGGGGCGGGATGTGCGAGTAGCCGGGCACGCCCGGCTCGGAGATGTGCCGGGTGCCGAGGAAGTCGGTCGCGGCCTGCGCGCCCATGGTGGCGCCGTGGTAGGAATCCCAGCGCGCGATGATCTTGTAGGCGCGTTTCTTCGTGCCCTTGTGATAGTGGTACTGCTTGGCGAACTTGATCGACATCTCGTTCGCCTCCGAGCCGCTGCCGGCAAACAGCGTCACGTTCAGATCGCCGGGCGCGAGCGATGCGATCTTTGCCGAGAGTTGCACGGTGACATCGGCCGCCTGATAGACGGTTCCGGCGTAATGCAGCTTGAGAAGCTGCTCGTAGACCGCTCTCGCGATCTCCTCGTTGCCGTAGCCCAAGGAGTTGGCACGGGTCTGCGTGCTCATCATGTCGAGATAGGTCTTGCCCGCCGCATCGGTGATCTCGCGGCCCTTGGCGCGGGTGAACAGGAGCGGCCCGTCCGCCTTGATCTCCCGCTTCTCGACCAGCGGAAAGAAGTAGTGATCGAGCGCCTCCCGCGTCAGCGCGTCCACATTGGCCTTGTTCATGGCAAGTCTCCGCGGCGGGGCTCGCGCCGGGCGGGCCCCCCGCTCCA
>CAZVZP010000235.1:0-3055 GCA_964631625.1 uncultured Hyphomicrobiales bacterium
CCGGTTGGCGCGGCCCGAGATCCCATCGCCGTTACGGTCGTCCGGATCCGCCTGCTCGAGGATGAGGCTTTCCGGCACCGCCTCGAGCAGCCCCAAGCCGACGATAGCCGGGGCAACGCGCGGCGAGGTCAGGACCTCCGGATCGAGCGGCCCGAAGGCGAGATTTGTGGCCTCGAACCGGGGTCGGCGCAGCTCGTACTCGCTGTTGTCGGCGAAGCGGCCGGGCACGGGTTCGTAGGTCACGGCCAGCTGGCCTTCAGCGGGCACGCCGATGATGCCCCAGTCGTTGAGCTGGCGGCCGTAGGCCGGGTGCGGCTTGGGACCGCCGTGCTCGTCCTCGCCGGCCACGCTCAGGCGCAGGAGCATGGAGCGGAACGCACGGGCCTCTTCGGGCAGCGGCTGGCCGCGCCCGTTGTGCTGGTGGCAGCCGGCGCAGGAGCTGCGATTGAACACCGGGCCGAGGCCATCCAGCGTCGGGACGGGCCCCGGAGCAATCAGCCAACTCGTGCGGAACAGCTCCTGACCCTGTTGGAAGCGCACGCGTTCATCCGACGACAGAGCGGGCAGGGGCCGCGAGAAGGCCGTGCGATCGGCGACGACGACGGTGGCCTCGCCGCCCAGGCGCGGCCCGCTTGTCTCCGGCTCCGCGCTCGCCGCGAGCCCCGCGGCCAACAGCAGGACCGCCGCCGGACCGCAGGGTCGGGCCAATTTCCGCAAGAGCCGATGCAACGCGCGCATCTCCGGCACCCCGGCTCAGGGCGGAAGAGAGTGGGAGTCGAACCCACCAGGGGCGTCTAACGCCCCTCGCCGGGTTTGAAGTCCGGGCGTCCCACCGGGGACGATTCTCCTCCGTGCCCAATGGTAGGCGAGCTCGGCGCTGGACCCAAGGCGCCTCGGACGGGCGATGCACCGATGAGGTCGGCCGCAGGCTTGAGCAGAACCCGGAGGTTGCCGCGGCGCCGGGTGAAGCCGATGCGATCGAGATGTTCGAGCACCTCGATCGCGAGATTGCGCCCGATGCGCGCGCGTTCGCAGTAGTGGGCGACGCCGAAGCCTTCGGGCCGCTCGCCGGCCAGCGCCTCGGCCACGGTGGCAAGCCGGCGGAATGCCGGAGCCGTCAGGAACCGCGCCTTGGCGATCCGCACGACGAGCCCCTGGGCCAGCGCGGCGAGGAGTGCGCGTTCCGCATCGCTTGAGGACAGATCGGCACGCTTCGAGAGTTCGCTCAGCGTGGGCGGCGGATCGGCTTCGAGCAAGGGTGCGATCGTCCGCCAGGCGGACGCCGAAGTGCCCGCACCTTCGGCGCGGTGATGGGACAGCCGGACGAGAGGACCCTCGCGCGCGATGCGCCCTTCCTGAGCGAGCTCGCGCGCTAGCGCGTTGACCGCCTTCGGGCGAGCGTCAGGCATGCGCTGTGGCAAGAGCAACCCGGGGTGTTCGCCGGCGCGGTCGGGATTTTTCGCGTGCGCGGCGCCGAGCGCGACCAGGAATGCTTCCTTGAGCGCAAGCCAGTGCGCGGAGGCAAAGGCCACGACGTCTGGCGCTGTGCCAATTGCGATCGCACCGGCCTCGTCGAGCAGGCGCTCGAGGGTATCGGCGGAGAGATTGCGTGCGGCGGCGAACGGCGCGAGCGCGAGGCCGGTCGGTGTTTGGGCGAGGAGAGCGCGCAGCACGTCGTTTATATCTCGCTGCTCGAGGATACGGAGGGTCGCGTGTCGCGCTGGACGCCGGCGGCCGCGCGCCGGTGGAAACGGGTCGATGACCACACCCCCGCCGATGGTCCGCTGCGCCGAGGAGTCGCGCAACACGAAGCGATCGCCGTAGAGCGCGCTTGCCGACCGATCGAGGACGATCTGGACCAAAGCGCTCGCGCCGGGTGCCAGCGTCTCGGCGTCGAGCGGCACGATGCGGCCCAGAATGTCGGCGGCTCCGAGATGGACATGAACCGTCGCGCCCTTGCGCATCCCGCGACTCTCGTTCGGCAGCAGCCGAATGCGGCCGTCGATCCGGCGCGTTGGCGCATGAAGCGCGGGATCGAGCAGCCAATCGCCGCGTGCGATCTGCGCCCTCTCGATTCCGGCAAGCTGCAGCCCGAGCCGATCGCCGGCCGTGCCCTGCGCTGCCGCTCGGTTCTGCGCATGGATCGCGCGCACGCGCACCGCTGCGCCCGACGGCGAGAGTACGAGCGGCTGGCCCGCCTCGATACGGCCCGAGAGCGCCGCTCCGGTCGCGATGAGGCCGAGGCCGGGGAGAACGAAGGCGCGATCGACCGTGAGCCGAAAGCGGCCATCGGCGGCGCGGGCGGGCAAATCTCGTGCGGCGCGTCCAAGCGTCTCGGCGAGCGCCGCGATGCCCTCGCCGGTCTCGGCCGAGACCGGCTGAATCGCAGCCTCCGCGAGCGTTGTCGGCCGCAGCAGCTTTTCGATAACGGCGCGGCATTCGGCCACGCGCGCGGCATCGACACGGTCGGTCTTGGTCAGCGCCACGGCGCCGCAGCGGATTCCGAGGAGATCGATGATCGCAAGATGCTCGCGAGTCTGCGGCATCACGCCGTCGTCGGCGGCGACCACGAGCACAACGAAATCGACCGCCGCAACGCCCGCGACCATGGTGTGGAGAAAGCGCTCGTGGCCCGGCACGTCGACGAAGCCCAGCGTCGCTCCGCCGGGCAGTGTGCGGTAGGCGAACCCGAGATCGATCGAGAGGCCGCGCCGCTTCTCCTCGGGCAGGCGGTCGGTATCGACGCCCGTGAGCGCCTTCACCAGCCGGGTCTTGCCATGGTCCACATGGCCTGCGGTCGCAATGATCATGCCGTGCGCCGCAGAATCTCGGGCAAGCGGTCGAGCTGTGCCCGGAACGCCGCCTCGTCGTCGAGGCCGCGCAGATCGAGCCAGAGCGCATTCTCCCGGATGCGGCCGATGACGGGCCTTGGCAGCGCACGGAAGGCGGCGGCAAGCCCCGCGAGCCGTGCGCCCTTGCCGCGCCGGCCGCCCAAAGGGCGGAGCACGAGCGCCACGCTCGGCAAGCCATCGGCGGGCAGGGCGCCGCTGCCGAA
>CAZVZP010000235.1:3065-3597 GCA_964631625.1 uncultured Hyphomicrobiales bacterium
CGGCGAGAGCGGACAAAATTGTCGCCACGGCGGGTTCGAGGCGGCGGGCAACCTCCTCGAGCTCGGCCAGCGGACGGGTCATGAGGCGCAACGCCGGGAGGCGTTCCGCGAGCCGGTCGGGATCACGATAGAGGCGCAGCAGCGCCGCGAGCGCCGCGATCGTCAACTTGCCGGGCCGCAAGGCCCGGCGCAGCGGGTTGCGCTTGAGCCTCGATACGAGCGCCGCGCGTCCCACGAGGAGACCAGCCTGCGGCCCGCCGAGGAGCTTGTCGCCGCTGAAGGTTACAAGATCGGCGCCGGCATCGAGCGTCGCGGCGACCGTGGGCTCCCCCGCAATCCCGAAGCGTTCGAGATCGACGAGGGCGCCGCTGCCGAGGTCGACGAGGAGCGGCAGCCCCCTCTCGGCGGCGAGCCCGGCAAGCTCGCGGACGCCCACGCTCGCGGCGAACCCCTCGATGCGGAAATTGCTCGGGTGCACCTTGACGAGCAGCGCCGTGCGCGGGCCGATGGCCTCGGCGTAATCGGCGAGGCG
>CAZVZP010000236.1:0-2312 GCA_964631625.1 uncultured Hyphomicrobiales bacterium
AACACCGGCATCGCGGACAGCGTCCGCATCCTGGTCAATGCGGACGGCACGCTCCGGTGCCGGAACAACGTCTCGCCGGGCGTGGAGGCGAACAGCACCACGGTCCTGAGTCACGACACCTGGTATCGCATCGAGATCGAGCACGTGATCAGCGACAGCGCGGGCACGATCACCTGCCGGCTGTATCTCGGGGACTCCACCACGATCCTGGAGACGCTCGCTCCCTCACAGGTCGACACGAACAACGCGGGCGTGCAGCGGACGCGCACGATCGAGGAGGCAACGCTCGAGGATTTCCGCTTTCACATGGCGGTCAACCTCGAAGGCATGTTCCTCGGGACCAAGCACGCGATCGCGGCCATGAAGCAGGGGGGCGGCGGTTCGATCGTCAATATCTCCTCGACCTACGGGATCGTGGGCGAGGAGCTGAATGCGCCCTATTGCGCGAGCAAGTTCGCCGCGCGGGGCCTGACCAAGTCGGCGGCGCTCCATTGCGCCAAGAGGGGCTACAACATCCGCATCAACGCGGTGCTCCCCGGCTGCGTCATCACCCCCATGGTCGAGCAGGAGGCGAGCGAGGTGCTCGCGGCCACGGGCGCCTCGAACCGCGAGGCGCTGTTCGAGGAGTGGCGCTTGGAGCACCCGATCGGGCGCTTGGGCAAACCCGAGGACATCGCCCAGGGCGTGCTCTACTTGGCCTCGGACGAAGCGAGCTTCGTGACCGGCACGGAGCTTGTCATCGACGGCGGCTACACGGCGCAGTAGGCCTGCGGCGAATGGGGCGGGCGCCTTAAGCGCGGGCGCGCCTTGCGCTCACGCCGCCGCGCGCCTAGCCTTTATGCGGCTGCGGGCGTGGCGAAACCGGTAAACGCAACGGACTTAAAATCCGTTCCCCGAAAGGGGTTGTGGGTTCGACTCCCACCGCCCGCACCACCATTTTATAAATGAATCGCCCGGTCGCTCTCGGCCCGCGGGCGCGACTCTATACGGCTTCGCGGACCGCTCCCGTCAGGAAGCCCGCGTGAGGCCGATCAATTCTCGTCAAGGAATGGGGCACCGCCTCACGGAGCGAGGCGGTGCCCAAAACCGGATCACACGAGGCCGAGCGCCTCGTACTGCTTGAGCAGCACGTCGAGGTTCTCATCGAGCCAGGGCGGGAGATCGACGATCTCCATGATGGTGCCCTTGCCGCTCTTGATCTCGACGGCCGGCCAATAGCCCACCGCGGCGTTGTCGATTCCGTTTTCCTTCATGCCGCGCCATTTGCCGGGTCCGAAGGCGAGCGGCACGGGGTCCATCGCCTTCAACGTCGCGAGCACGTCCAGGGGCTGATAGCTGCCGCCCGCCTCGACCGCGGCCTTCCACAGCACCATGTTCCCCGCATAGAGCCAGGAGACCGCGTTCCAACTCCCCGGCCAGCGCTCCTCGGATTCCTTGTAGAAGCGCGCGGGCTCCGGGAAGTTGATCTCGGGTCCTTGGAGCATCGGGTCGTCGAAATCGGGATAGGGGTAGGTGTAGCCCTCGAGGAACTCGGTGCTCGTCTTCTCGATGATCTTCCAATAGTTGTCGCAGGTGTTGGCGATCATCGGGCCGCGCCAGCCCTGAAGATAGGCCTGCTCGGACAAGAGGTTGATGAAGTCCGGCCACGAGCCGCCCCAGCACATCACGTCGGGCTTGGACGCCAGCATGGCGGAGACGATCGGTGCCACGTCCGTGGTGTCGGTGCCGAAGGTATTGGTATAGACGGACTCCATCCCCGCGGTTTCCCAGATCGCATTGAAGGAGGCGATGCCGTAGATGCCGACTTCGTCGTTCTGCGAGCAGGTCGCAACCTTCTTGAGGTCCGGATGGGCCTTGGTGAACCAGATTCCAGCGGCGAGATTTTCGTACGGGTAGGGCTCGGTAACCGAGATGAGATACGGAGACTCGGGCCCGGTGTCGTATTGCACGAGGGTCGTCGACACCATCTTCTCGTCCGTGAGGAACTGCTGCATCGACCGCACGGGCGAGGCGTAGGAGCCAATGATGAAGCTCACCTCGTCCTCGAGCACGAGCTTCTTGGCGCCGACGAGCGATTTCGCGGGATCGAACTCATCGTCGTAGGCGACGAGCTCGAGCTTGTACATGTCGTTGCCGACCTTGATGCCACCTGCCTTGTTGTACCACTCGGTCAGCAGTTGGCAGCCGTAATAGCCGGGCAGTCCCCAGGCGGCGAGAAAGCCGGTGAGCGCGCCGACATAGCCGATCTTGATCACGCCCTCGTCGGCCGCGCGACCGAGGCGCGGCATGGCGCTCGCCGTTGCAAGACCCGC
>CAZVZP010000236.1:2322-3578 GCA_964631625.1 uncultured Hyphomicrobiales bacterium
GGTGCTGGTCATCACTTGGCGGCGCGTAAAATGTCTACTCATTTGCGATCCTCCCTGATCCCCGAGTCCCTGATCCATGGCGCGTTGCCGCGGGCCTACTGACCGCTTCGACCTCGCCCGGGGGCAGATTGTAGGGCCTGCCGTCGGCCTCGGAAAGAGGTTGGCAGCGGACTGCTTGGAGCGTGAGCAACGATTGTGGCCAGAAGACGACGGGGCCGGAAACGCGCCGAACCCGAGCCACAGCCGCATCGGCCCATCGTCTTGGCCTGCGGCCTGAGGCGCCGATAAGAGGCCGCCGGATTGGGCTCAGGGCTCGAAGGCCTATCCCTCGAACGGTTGCTTCATTCCGCTCGAGGCCGGCGCGCAGCCGGTCCGCAGTCCGCGCCCAGCCATTCTCAATCCGTAACGGCTAAGGCCGAGCACCGTTGCGGGCGAGGAGGCCGAGCACCGGCGCGGGCCAAGTGGATTAATCTTTGCCAAGGGAAGAAGGTATTTTAGCGATACCCGAAGACCGTGATACATGTGGCCAGAGTGGGGCTGCTTCTTTCCGCAATCGTTGGGCGTGGCTGAGAGGAAAGCGCAAGGAGGGCGAGATGGCCGGCAACCTGAGCGTCGAGAAATTGAAGCGCATGATCCGCGAGGATGCGATCGACACGGTTCTGGTCGCGGCCGTGGATATGCAGGGCCGGCTCCTCGGCAAGCGCACAACCGGCCATTTCTTCCTCGACCACGCCATGACGGAGAGCCACGGCTGCGATTACCTCCTGGCGGTGGACATCGAGATGGAGCCGGTGCCCGGCTTCACGTTCGCCTCCTGGGAGAAGGGCTACGGCGACTTCGTCATGAAGCCCGACCTTATGACGCTCCGCCTCGTGCCCTGGCTGCCCAAGACCGCGCTCGTCTTGTGCGACATCTGCGATCATCACGGCCACGACCTGCCGCACTCGCCGCGCGCGATCCTCAAGCGCCAGGTGGCCCGCGCGCGCGATAAGGGCTACGTGGTCAAGACCGCCTCCGAGCTCGAGTTCCTGCTCTTCGAGACGAGCTACGCGGAGGCCCGCGCGCAGGGCTACCGCGAGCTCAAGACCGCCGGCTGGTATTACGAGGACTACCACATCTTCCAGACCACCAAGGAGGAGGGCTTGATTCGCGCCATCCGCAAGCACATGGACGCGGCGGGCGTGCCGGTCGAGTGCTCCAAGGGCGAGTTCGGGCCGGGTCAGGAGGAGATCAACCTCGAGTACGCGGAAGCGGTC
>CAZVZP010000237.1:0-3534 GCA_964631625.1 uncultured Hyphomicrobiales bacterium
TCGACCGAAGGGAATGAGTGCGCGTGAGCGCCACGGCGGCGCGCCGATGCCTAGCTCGGCTCCTCCTCGTCGATGCCCACGATCACTTCGGCCACGTCGTCCTCATCCTCGCCGAGCTCGGAGGTGTCTTCGATCACCTCTTCCTCGCTCTCGGTCTCTTCGGTCTCGGCCTTTGGTTCGACGGCGGGTTCCTCTTTCTTGGGCACGGGGGCGACCACGGGCCGGCGCCGCTGTTCCTCGGCCGGCGCGGCTCGCTTCGTGCGAGTCTTCACCGTGGCCTGCGGCGCGTAGAGCGCACCACAGCGAGGACAAGTGACCGGGTCGCGGCGCATATCGTAGAACTTGGCGCCGCATCCCGCGCAGGTCCGCTTAAGACCCCATTCCGCCTTCGTCGGCACGGACGACATCCCTCGACGACATCCCTTACGGCGCTGGCCGTTTGCTGGCCCCTTTGCCACGGATGCGAAAAACTGTCAAAAGCAAATTTGCGCCGCCCGCCGGGCCGCCTTTCGGCCCTCGACGGGCGCGCGAGGGTACACCGCCATGACACGCTCCGGTCCGCTTCCCCACCCCGCCGCAGCGCGCCGGACCGATCGCCGCCGCCCGTGACGGCGCTCATCGCCCGCGCCCGCTCCGCGCTCTCCGGCCGGCTCGCCGTGCCTGGGGACAAGTCGATCTCCCATCGCGCGGCGATCTTGGGCGCGCTCGCCGTGGGACCGAGCACGGTCGAGGGCCTACTCGAGGGCCGCGATGTGCTCGCTACCATCGGCGCACTTGAAGCGCTGGGCGTCGCCTTCACGCGCGAGGGCGAGGGGCGCTGGCGCATCGACGGGGTGGGCATCGGCGGCCTGCGCGAAAGCGCGAAGCCGCTCGATCTCGGCAACTCGGGCACCGGTGTGCGCCTGCTCATGGGGGTTGCCGCGGGCCAGCCGATGACCACGACCTTTTGCGGCGATGCCTCGCTCTCGCGCCGCCCGATGGCGCGGGTGAGCGGACCGCTCGAGCGCATGGGGGCGCGCATCCTCGCGCGCGCGGGCGGGCTGCTGCCGGTCACCATCACCGGGCCCGAAACCCTCCTGCCGCTCGAGCACCGGCTCGAGGTGCCCTCGGCCCAGGTCAAGTCGGCGATTCTCTTGGCCGGCCTCAGCGCGCCCGGCGAGACGATCGTGATCGAGCCCGAGCGCACGCGCGATCACACCGAGCGCATGCTCAAGCTGTTCGGCGCGCGCGTGGCCGAGGAGACGGCGCCGGACGGGACGCGGCGGATCCGGCTTGCCGGCGAGCCCGAGCTTTCGGCTCAACGGCTCGCCGTTCCGGGCGATATCAGCTCCGCCGCCTTTCCGCTTGCCGCCGCGCTGGCGCGCCCGGGCTCGCGGCTCACCCTCGAGAACGTGGGGGTCAACCCGCTGCGCACGGGTCTGCTCGATACGCTCGCCGACATGGGTGCGCGCGTGCGCCTCATCAACGAACGCCAATCCTGCGGCGAACCGGTCGCGGATATCGAGGTCGAGGCGAGCCCGCTCAAGGGCGTCGAGGTGCCAGCCGAACGGGCGCCGCGCATGATCGACGAATACCCGGTGCTGGCGGTGCTTGCCGCGGGCGCCGAGGGGCGCACCGTGATGCGGGGGCTCTCCGAGCTCAGGGTCAAGGAGAGCGATCGGCTCGCGGCGATCGCTCGCGGCCTGGAAGCGAACGGCGTGCGCGTCGAGGAGCTGCCCGATGGCTTGATCGTCGAAGGCCTAAGCGGCCGAGTCCCGGGCGGGGGCGTGGTCTTAACCCACCTCGATCATCGCATCGCCATGGCCTTTCTTACCTTGGGCCTGGCCTCCGAGCGTGCGGTGACGGTCGATGACGCCAGCATGATCGAGACCAGCTTTCCGGGCTTCGTTGCGCTCATGAACGCGCTGGGGGCCGAGATTGCCGAAGCCGGCCCGTAAGCCCCTGGTCATTGCCGTCGATGGCCCGGCGGCGGCGGGCAAGGGCACGCTCGCGCGCCGGCTCGCCGCCCACTTCGGCCTGCGCCATCTCGATTCCGGGGCGCTCTACCGGGCGCTTGCGCTCCTCGTGCTCGAGGGCTGTGGCGATACGGAAAATCTCGAGCAGGCGTTGGCGGCGGTGCCGAGCCTTGCCAGCGCGGACCTCGCCGATCCCGCGCTGCGCGAAGAGCGGGTGGCCCAGGCGGCCTCGCGTTTGGCCGCCCGGCCCGAGGTCCGCTCGGCCCTCTTGGGCCTGCAGCGGCGCATCGCCGCCGAGCCGCCCGGGGCGGTGATCGATGGGCGCGACATCGGCACCGTCGTCTGCCCCGAGGCGCCGGTTAAGCTCTTCCTCGACGCCGCCCCCGAAACCCGTGCGTGCCGAAGGCTTAAGGAGTTGCAGGAACGGGGGGTCGAGGGTATAGAAGAGCGCGTCCTTGAGGAGATGAAGGACCGCGACCGCCGCGACCGCGAGCGCGCCGTTGCGCCGCTCGTGCCGGCGCCGGACGCGTTTCGCATCGACACCACGGGGCTCGATGCGGACGCCGTCTTCAAGACCGCGCTCTGTTTCGTCGAAGACAAGATCGCGCGTCTTTAGCGGAGAGCGCCGAGCGGCGCCCAGGCCGTGGAGTGCCGCGGCCCGATCCTTTGCTCGTGACAGGCCGCGCGGGCCTTTTTGGTTGCGCCCGCCCAGCGCTAATGGATGTTGGAGAGACGATGAGCCCGAACGCGACCACAACCCCCGAGGCCTCTTCGGCGGCGCCCGCAGCCGAACGCTTTGCCGACCTCCTGGAAAGCTCCTTAAGCGCAGTGCCGCGCTTCGAAGGCGCCGTGACGAAAGGCAAGGTGGTCGCAATTCAGAACGACATGGCGCTCGTCGACGTCGGCCTCAAGGTCGAGGGCTGGGTGGCACTCAAGGAATTCGGGGCGCACGGGCAGGCGAGCGAGGTCAAGATCGGCGATGAGATCGAGGTCTTCGTCGAGCGCATCGAGAACCGTCACGGCGAAGCGGTGCTCTCGCGCGAGAAGGCGCGGCGCGAGGAGGCGTGGGAGCGGCTCGAGAAGGCGTTCCAGGGCGGCGAGCGCGTCGAGGGCGCGATCTTCGGCCGCGTCAAGGGCGGCTTCACCGTGGACATCGACGGCGCCGTGGCCTTCTTGCCCGGCAGCCAGGTCGATATCCGCCCGGTACGCGACATCGGCCCGCTCATCGGCACGCCGCAGCCCTTCCAGATTCTCAAGATGGACCGCCGGCGCGGCAACATCGTGGTCTCGCGCCGCGCGGTGCTCGAAGACTCGCGCGCCGAGGAGCGCCGCGAGCTCGTGGCCAACCTGGTCGAGGGCCAGGTGCTCGAGGGGATGGTGAAGAACATCACCGACTACGGCGCCTTCATCGACTTGGGCGGCGTCGACGGGCTCCTCCACGTCACCGACATGTCGTGGCGGCGCGTCAACCATCCGAGCGAAATCGTGCAGGTCGGGCAGACGGTCAAGGTGCAGGTGATCCGCTTCAACGCGGAAACCCAGCGCATCTCGCTCGGCATGAAGCAGCTCGAGGCCGATC
>CAZVZP010000238.1:0-3472 GCA_964631625.1 uncultured Hyphomicrobiales bacterium
GACCCCAAGCAAGCCGATTACGAAGTCAGTCCCTCGGCCTTGAGCGCCGCGGCGACCGCGGGCCGCGCCGTCGCCCAATTCTTGGACCTTGACTAGCTCAAGCCCTCGGCCTTGAGCGCCGCGGCGACCGCGGGCCGTGCCGCGATTCGCGCGTGATACGCTTTGATGTTGGGCCATTTGTCGAGACTGATGCCGACCTGGCCTGCCCAGCCGAGCACCGTGAAGCAGTAGCCGTCGGCAATCGTGAACCCGGAATCGGTCAAGTGTTGGCGCCCCGCCAGGTGCTTTTCAAGATAGTCGAAGCGCTTGGCCAGGTTCTTCTTGACGATCTCCTGATAGTCTTTGGGCGTGTCCGAGGCGAAGAGCGGGCCGAAGCTCTTGTGGAGCTCGGTCGCGATGTAGTTGAGCCACTCCTGCAGGCGGTAGCGCTCCATCGTGCCGGCCTGCGGAGCCAGCTTGGCGCCCGGCGCCTTGTCCGCGATGTATTGAACGATCGTAGCAGTCTCCGTGAGCACCTGGCCGTCGTCGAGCATCAGGGCGGGGACGTAGCCCTTGGGATTCACCTTCGCGAAGTCCTCGCCTTTCTTCGTGCGTCCGGTCTCAAAATCGACCTGCTCGAGATCGAACTTGAGCCCGGCCTCGCGCAAGGCAATGTGGGGCGAGAGCGAGCATGCGCCCGGGTAGTAATAAAGCTTCATCCTGATCTCCCTCGATCGATGGGTTGCGGCACGGCGCCTCGATCCCAAGGAGATAACGTAACCCCGCCCCTCTACAAGCCCCCCTTGGCTTAAACCTTCGCGCGGCCCGTCGCGAAAGCGCCTGCCCGTTAGTCCCGAGCCCCTCCCGCTCCCTTGCGCGATTGGACACGGCCCAGCCCAGCCCGTGTTTCCGCTGGGTGCCCGGCCGCGGCGATGAGATGGACGATGGCCCGGTCGGGGCCGTATTCTGCGTCGGCGTCGAACGACGGACGCTGCGCTAACTCCTGGGTCGAGCACAATGCCCCGCGCCCCGGCACGCACCGTCTATGCTGCCGCGATCGCAGCCGCCCTTCTGCTTGTGGGCTGCGAGCCGTCCCCTGGAGGGGCGCCCGCGCCTCCGCCTCCGGATGAAAAGACTTTGGAGGATGCGCCGCGTTCGCCGACGATCTTCGACGAGAAACCGATGCTCTAGGACCGGTGGCAGCCGGCCCTGGAGGCCGCCTAGACGGCGGTTCCCTCGCTACGCAAGTGCTCGAGCTCGCGCTGGCGGCCCTCGTCGCGCATCACCTCGGCCCATTCGGGTTCGCGCTCGAGCACCGCGCGGTACTGCGTGCGCAGCGCGGCGACGAGCCCGCCCTTGCGCCCCAGCAGCGCATCGCCCATCTCGACCATGCGCAGATTCGGCCAGGCGACGGGGCGAAGGCGGCTGACGGCGACGATGACCTCCTCCGCGTCTCGCTCGGGGCAGGCGGCGGCGACGAGCAGCGTGGCCGCCGCGGTCGAGCGCGATACACCCGCATGGCAATGGATCAGGAGATGGGTCGCTCCGGCGAATCGACCAAGAATCTCGCTGCCGAATCCAAGCAGCCGTTCGACATCGGACACGGTCGGGGCGATCATGCCCTCGGTTTCCTCGATGACATCGTGAAAGCGCAAATCAAGGCGCGCCTCGAACGGTCGCGACTCCCAGCCGGACGGCATGGGATGTCCCGGATCAAGAATCGACACCAGATGGCTCACCCGGCGCCGGCGAAAGCGCACGAGCTCATCAAGCCCGCAGATGCTCAACCGATAAGGCGTCACGATCGTCTCTCCTGTCCGGCGACCCGGTGCAGCCCGCTCCGATCGGGATGCCGGGGCGGCGCCACGGGCTTGGCGCGGCCGGCTTGGGCGCCGGATGGGGACACGCTGCGGCGCGTGGTATATCATCGTCGGACGCTGCTTGCGAGTGGGGGCCATGAGCGTGCCGGTCGTGCCACACGAGATCGGGGAGCTGTTTGAACGAAGCCAAGCGCCCTCGGCGCTGCTCGATGCGCTGATGCCGGCGCTGTGCCGGGCGCTCGACTGCCCCCGTTGTCTCCTGTTCCTGCGCGACCCGGAACGGCGCCTGAGCCGTCTTACCCATTCGTGGTGGGCCAAGCCGGAGCATGCCTTTAGCGGTCCGACGGCGTGGTTCGAGGAGCCGGAGAGCCTCGCAAGCGACGATCCCTTGTTCGGTGAGGCCCTGCGCAATCCAAAGGCGATCTTCGTCGACGACATCGAGCGCGCCGGGCCTCAAGTGCTCAACCTCGAGTACGAACGGCGCGAGTTTCGCCATCGGGGGCTGATTCACGCGCCGATCTACCATCACGGCCGACTGGTCGGCATCCTCGAGCCGTGCGTGTTCGACGCACCGCGGCTCTGGAGCGCCGAAGACCGTGCGCTCACCGCCTGGCTGCAGCAGCGCCTCGGCCCCATCGCCGCGGCTTATGTGGCCGCCCACGCGCCGCGCTGAAGCACCGGCCACCGCGTCGCAGGTCCCGGCGCCGGTCATGAAAAGAAAGGGCGGAGGGCCGGAGCCCTCCGCCTCAATGCAACCGCCAAGCAAGGACCGCTAAGCGACGTCGATCACCTGCACGCTGAGGTCGGTGTCGAGCTTGACATCGACCGTGCCGTAAGACCAGGTGGTGAAGCCGCCGGAAGTCGCACCCGCGATCCAATCGGTCCCCGCACCGAGGCCATCGGTATCGGCAAGGTTCACCCCGTCGCCAGCGTTCCCGGTGATCTCGAGGGTGAAGCTCGCCGGATCGGCATCGCCGAAGAGCTCGTTGTTCGTGACATTGACCACGTCCTCGGCCGAGAGTTTCAGCGTATTGTCCTCGTTGCTGCTGCCACGGATGTCGATGCGCTCGATCTGACCGAACAAGTCGGAGCTGGCGCCCGTTGGATCGGAGGTGGCCGAGTCGGTAAGCTCGAGCACCCCCAGATCCAGCTCGAACGACGTGTTCGAACTCCTCGAGTTCAGCGAGACCCCGTTGATTCCGTCCGAGTCCGAATCCTGTAGATCGCCGAGGATGGGGTTGGAGATCGCGAGGCCCCCCGCTCCGTTGGGCGTCAACAGGTAGGTCGCGAAATCGGCGCCCGATCCCGTACCGCCGGAGAACTGCACGTTGCCCGAGGGCTGCAGATCGAACACCGTCGCGCCCTGGTCGTCCACCAGATTGAGATCGGTCACGTTGAACTGACCCGAGCCCTGTATGTACTTGACGCTGACGGCGTAGGCCTGATCCGCCAGGAACGCGAGCGGACTTGCGAACGGGGTGAAGCCCTGCTGACCGCCCAAGAACAGATCGAGCTCCACCAATTCGATCAGGCCGGTCGTGTCATCCGTGACCGACAGCAGCAGAATCTGCTCCCCCGGCTCGGATACATTCGAGTTCGTCACGATATCGACGCCGACCGAGTACCCGGCAATCGGTGGCTCTTCACCCGTGTCGCCGCCGGTATCACCGCCC
>CAZVZP010000239.1:0-3463 GCA_964631625.1 uncultured Hyphomicrobiales bacterium
GAGGTGGGCGAGCCGGATCAGGGCCATCTCGGCGGCACTCAAGGGTTGCGGCGCATCGCGCACCTCGCTTAAGCCCTTGAGCAGCGCCTGCCAGCAGCGCGCCAGCTCCGGGATGTCGAGGCCGGCGGCGAGGGCCTCGCCGCGCCGCCGCTCGCTCTGCGGCACGGCGGCCTCCTCGGCTGCGCCGGGGCTGATCTTGAGGCGCACGAGCCAATGGGTGAGCTCGAGCAGATCCTGCAGCACCACGAGCGGCTCGGCCCCGGCGGCGTAGAGCCGGCTCACGCGGGCGAGCGCCGCCGCGCTGTCGCCCTTCACGACGGCCTCGAACAGATCGAGGATCTCGCCGCGGTCGGCCAAGCCCAGCATCTCGCGCACCTCGGCCTCGCTCACGTGTTGGCCGCCGCGGGCAATCGCCTGGTCGAGCAGCGAGAGGCCGTCGCGCACCGAGCCGTCGGCCGCGCGCGCGATCAGCGCCAGCGCTGCGGGCTCGACCTCGGCGCCCTCGGCCTCTGCGATCGCCGCGAAGTGCCGGGTCAGCAGGTGGGCCTCGACCCGGCGCAGATCGAAGCGCTGGCAGCGCGAGAGCACGGTCACCGGGACCTTGCGGATCTCGGTGGTGGCGAGCACGAACTTGACGTGCGGCGGGGGCTCCTCGAGCGTCTTCAACAGCGCGTTGAAGGCGGGCTTGGAGAGCATGTGCACTTCGTCGATGATGTAGATCTTGTAGCGCGCCTCGAGCGGCCGGTAGCGCACGCCGTCGATCAGCTCGCGGATTTCCTCGACGCCCGCACGGCTCGCCGCGTCCATCTCGATCACGTCCGGGTGCCGGTCCTCCGCGATCGAGCGGCAGTGGACGCAGACGCCGCAGGGATCGGACGTGGGGCCGCCGGTGCCGTCCGCTCCGATGCAGTTGAGCGCGCGCGCGATGATGCGCGCGGTCGTGGTCTTGCCCACGCCGCGCACGCCGGCGAGCATGAAGGCGTGCGCCAGCCGCTCGCTCTCGATCGCGTTCGTGAGCGTCTGCACGAGCGCCTCCTGGCCGATCAACTCGCGGAAGTTGGCCGGCCGGTACTTGCGCGCGAGGACGCGATAGCTCTCCCGCTCTGCCGTCTCGTTCATCGTCCCAAGGGGGGCGGCGCTGCCACGCGCGCGCCCGCCGTCGTTCTCGTTCGGAGGGCGCTTCGTTCGAGCGCCCATTAAGGGTGGGAGACTGGCGTTTGAATGCGACCCGTTCCTAAACTCGTTACGGCTGCTTCCTTCCGGACCTGACCGGATTGGCGAGAGGAACGTCCGCCGCCAGCCTCCCGGCGCCATTATAGCAGCAGCCGGGGCGCCCGCGCCAAGGCGCTCGGCCGGCCCGCGAGGCGCGCGGCTCTTGCTTGGCGCGCAAGCCTCGTGCCAGCCTCGCGCCATGGCGGCGCACATCGTCTACACCGGCACCTCGCTCGATCGCGCGGCCGAGCGGCGCGGCGATGCGCTGTGGCTTAACGCGCGGCTCGAGGACCCGGCCTCGCGCATCGTGCCGCTGTGGCGCGGGCGCCATTTGATCGCCCTGGGCCCTATGCCGCGCGCCGGCCTGCTCGCGCCCGCGGCGCTCAGCGCGCGGCTTAAGGCCGCGGAGCATTTCGTCCTGCTCGGGATCGAGCACGAGACGGCCTACTTCGCGCACGACCTGTCGGATCTCGAGGAGAGCGAGCTCGCCGGGCTCGCCCAGGGTGCGCGCTTCGAAGACCTGCGCGCCATCGCGAGCCTCCTGCCGGCACCCGAGGCCGGGCTCCTGGCCTATGCGCGCGGCATGCTCTACTGGCACCGCCGCCACGGCTTCTGCGCCGCCTGCGGCGCGCTCACCCGGGCCGGCGAGGGTGGGCATTTGCGCCGCTGCCTCAACCCGGACTGCGGCGCCCAGCATTTTCCGCGCACCGATCCCGCGGTCATCATGCTGGTGGCGCACAAGGGCCGCACGCTGCTCGGCCGCAACCCGAGTTGGGCGAACGGGCTCTATTCGACGCTCGCGGGCTTCGTCGAACCGGGCGAGAGCCTGGAGGACGCGGTGCGCCGCGAGGTGTTCGAGGAAGCGGGCGTCTGCGTTGGGCGGGTGCGCTACCACTCCTCGCAGCCCTGGCCGTTCCCCTCTTCCCTCATGATCGGCTTCTTCGCCGAGGCGATCGACGATCGGATCGCGGTCAATCGGCGCGAGCTTGCGGACGCGCGCTGGTTCACCCGCGCCGAGCTCGAAGCCGCCGGGGACTGGCTCGCGGAGAAGAGCCTGGCGGAAGCGGGCGATGGCAGCCTGCGCCTGCCGCGCGCCGATTCGCTGGCGCGCCGCCTGATCGACGACTGGCTCAAGGGCGCCAAGACGTGAGCGCCTAGCGCGTTATTTGGCCAAGTGGAATCATGGATGAGCGTCAAAATTGCCGATGCCCGCACCCCGGCCCTCCCCCACGGAGGGGGAGGGAGTTTCCTATTTCGTCCCCCTCCCCTCGCGGGAGGGGGTAGGGGGAGGGGGTGCTTCCACTTAATCCAATTGCGCCTAGCGGCGGCGCGCCGGGTCCTCGGGGTAGACGCCCAGCACCTTGACGAAGCGCGAGAAGAACGCGAGTTCCTCGAAGGCGAGGCGCAGGTTGCGCGCTTTCGGATGGCCTTCGATCTCGGCGTAGAACTGGGTCGAGGTGAACGAGCCGTCGAGCATGTAGCTCTCGAGCTTGAGCATGTTGACCCCGTTCGTGGCGAAACCACCCATCACCTTGTAGAGCGCGGCCGGCACGTTGCGCACGCGGAAGATGAAGCTGGTCATGACCGGCCCCCGGTGCGGATCGGGATCGACGGCCTGGCGCGCCATGATCACGAAGCGCGTCGTGTTGTGCTTCGCATCCTCGAGCCCGCGCTTGAGAATCGTGAGGCCGTAGATCTCGGCCGCGAGCTCGGAGGCGATCGCGGCCTGGGTTGGATCGCCCCGCTCGGCCACCTCCTTCGCCGCGCCGGCCGTGTCCCCATGGACCTCGGCCTTGAGCTTAAGCCCGCGGATCATGCGCCGGCACTGGGTCAAGGCCTGCACGTGCGAATGCACATGGGTTAAGCCCTTGAGCGTTGCGCCCGGGGGCGCGAGCAGGTGGTGGTGCACCCGCTGGAAATGCTCGGCCACGATGTAGAGCCCTGACTCGGGCAACAGATGATGAATGTCGGCGACGCGCCCCGCGACCGAGTTCTCGATCGGGATCATGGCGAGCCGCGCTCGTGCCGCGCTCACCGCCTCGAAGGTGTCGGCGAAGGTCTCGCACGGGAGCGTGCCGAGCCGCGGGAACTTCTCGCGGCAGGCGAGATCGGAGTAGGCGCCGGCCACGCCCTGAAAGGCGATGGTGTCGGAAGCAGGCGCAATCAATCGGCGCCGCTTTCGGTAGAGGCGTGTCGCCGGTTGGGTTGTCTGCGGCGTCATCGATATTCGCCGCCGCTTTCGGTAGAGGCG
>CAZVZP010000240.1:0-3457 GCA_964631625.1 uncultured Hyphomicrobiales bacterium
GCTCGGTCGAAGAGGCCATCGAGATCGTCAAGCGCTTGGGCTATCCGGTGCTCGTGCGCCCCTCT
Organism: uncultured Hyphomicrobiales bacterium; assembly: GCA_964631625.1. Lineage (GTDB taxonomy): Bacteria > Pseudomonadota > Alphaproteobacteria > UBA828 > JAPUJA01 > CAZVZP01. The sequence goes on from CAZVZP010000240.1 coordinate 66, forward strand.
TACGTCTTGGGCGGGCGCGCCATGCAGATCGCCCACGACGCCGAATCGCTCGCCCGCTACATGCGCGAAGCGGTTCGCGTCTCGGGCGAGAGCCCGGTGCTGATCGACCGCTTCCTGCAGGACGCGACCGAGGTCGATGTCGACGCGGTGGCCGACGAAGGCGACGTGTACGTCGCCGGCATCATGGAGCACATCGAGGAGGCGGGCGTGCATTCGGGCGATTCGGCTTGCGCGATCCCACCCTTCTCGCTCGATGCGCGCATCATCGACGAGCTCGCACGTCAGACCGCGGTGCTCGCCCGCGCGCTCGGCGTCGTCGGCCTGATGAACGTGCAGTTCGCCATCCAGGATCGCGCCGTCTACGTGCTCGAGGTCAACCCGCGCGCAAGCCGCACGGTGCCCTTTGTCGCCAAGGCGATCGGCGTGCCCATCGCCAAGCTCGCGGCGCGCGTGATGGCGGGCGAACGATTGGCCGCGCTCAAGCCGCCGCCGCGGCGCCTCGATCACGTGGCGGTCAAGGAAGCGGTGTTTCCCTTCGCGCGCTTCCCCGGCGTCGATTTGATCCTGGGCCCCGAGATGCGCTCGACCGGCGAGGTCATGGGGCTCGACACCGATTTCGGCCGCGCCTTCGCCAAGTCGCAGATCGCGAGCGGCAATGGCGTGCCGCTTTCGGGCCGCGCCTTTCTCTCGGTGCGCGACCGGGACAAGCGCTCGGCGGTCGCGCTCGGCCGCGAGCTCCTGCGCTTGGGCTTCACGCTGGTCGCAACGCGCGGCACCGCGCGCGCTCTCGCCGAGGCCGGCTGCGCGGTCGAGACCGTCAACAAGGTGCTCGAGGGCCGCCCCCACATCGTCGATCGGATCAAGAACGGCGAGATCGACCTCGTGATCAACACGACGGAAGGCGCCCAGGCCATCGCCGACAGCTACAGCCTGCGCCGCGCCGCGCTCACCTCGCACGTGCCCTACTGCACGACGATGGCCGCGAGCCGCGCGATGGTGCGCGCGATCGGCGCGGTCCAGGCCGGCAGTCTCGGCGTGCGGCCCCTGCAGAGCTACGCGGGCGGCACGCCGCCCGCCGCTTGACGGGGTCTCGGCACGGACGATCCGATCAACGCTGTTGATCGCCCAAGTCAATCAATATCTTGAAGAATCGGCTTTGCAAAATCGTCTCTTTACACAAGCGTCCACACCATTCTAGAATTATTCTAAACTAGATACCACCCGCCCGGCCAGCGACCATACGCGGCTTCCCAGCCGAGATCGCTGGCTATCGGGCCGATGGAAGGACCGAACGAGGAGGTAGATTCCATGTCAAAGTCCAAGAAACCCACGCTCACCACATCCGTCGGCATTCCCGTCGGCGACAACCAGAACAGCCTCACCGCCGGCCCGCGCGGTCCTCTGCTGATCCAAGACTGGCAGCTCTTCGAGAAGCACGCCCACTTCAATCGCGAGCGAATCCCGGAGCGGGTCGTGCACGCCAAGGGATCCGGCGCCTACGGCACGCTCAAGATCACCGGCGACATCACTCGCTACACCAAGGCCAAAGCCTTGCAGCGGGGGGCCGAGAGCGAATGCTTCCTGCGCTTCTCCACGGTCGCTGGCGAGCGCGGCGCGGCGGACGCCGAGCGCGACGTGCGGGGCTTCGCGCTCAAGGTCTACACCGAGGAAGGGAATTGGGACATGGTCGGCAACAACACGCCGGTCTTCTTCGTGCGTGATCCCTACAAGTTCCCCGACTTCATCCGCACCCAGAAGCGGGATCCGCAAAGCAATCTCCGCAACCCGACGGCCATGTGGGACTTCTGGTCGCTATCGCCGGAGAGCCTGCACCAGGTCACCATCCTCATGTCCGACCGGGGCCTGCCGAAGAGCTATCGGCACATGAACGGCTACGGCTCGCACACCTACAGCTTCATCAACGACCAGCACGAACGCTTCTGGGTCAAGTTCCACTTCAAGGCCATGCAAGAGATCGCTTGCCTGACGGATGAAGAAGCCGGCCAGATCGTTGCTGGGGATCGCGAGAGCCATCAGCGCGACCTCTACGAGTCGATCAAGAGCGGCGACCATCCGAGATGGCGCTTCTGCGTGCAGGTCATGCCGGAGGAAAACGCGGAGAAGACGCCTTACAATCCCTTCGACCTGACCAAGGTCTGGCCGCACGGCGACTACCCCCTCGTCGACGTCGGCGTGCTCGAGCTCAATCGCAACCCGCACAACTATTTCGCCGAGGTCGAGCAGGCTGCATTCGAGCCCTCCAACGTGGTGCCGGGCATCAGTTTCTCGCCCGACAAGATGCTGCAGTTCCGCATCTTCGCCTATGCCGATGCGCACCGCTACCGGCTCGGCTCCAGCAATTACGCCAGCCTGCCGGTCAACAAGGCCCGCTGCCCGGTCCAGTCCTATCAACGGGACGGCTACATGCGCTTTGACGGCAACGCCGGCGGGGCCGTGAACTACGAGCCCAACAGCCTCGGCGGGCCGGTGGAAGACGCCCGGTTCAAGGAGCCGGCGCTCAGGATCTCCGGTGACGCCGACCGCTACAACCACCGCGAGGGCAATGACGATTACACCCAGGCCGGCAATCTGTTCCGACTCATGACGAAGGAGCGCCAGGGCCGCCTGATGGACAATATCGCTCGCGCGATGCAGGGCGTGCCCGAGGGGATCGTCTTGCGCCAAATCGGGCACTTCGCCAAAGCCGATCCAGCCTATGGCCGCGGTGTGGCCCAGCGGCTCGGCGTTGATCCGAGAAAGGCCACGGCCGCCGAGTAGACTCGCCTCGCGTGCGGACGGGTTTACAATCGCCTGCGTTTTTGCCGAGAATGGGCGCGGGCTCATCACCGGGGAAACATGACGAAGATTCCGATGACCGCGGAGGGGCTCGCCCGCCTCAGGGACGAGCTCCGTCGGCTCAAGAGCCAGGAGCGTCCGGCGATCATCCGGGCGATCGAAGCCGCGCGCGCCCACGGCGACCTCTCCGAGAACGCGGAATACCACGCCGCCAAGGAGCGTCAGGGCTTCATCGAGGCGCGCGTCTCCGATCTCGAGCACAAGATCAGCCACGCCCAGGTCATCGAGATCGCCAAGCTCTCCGGCGAGCGCGTGCAGTTCGGCGCCGTCGTGCGCCTGCTCGAGGAAGACAGCGGGGAAGAAAAGGAGTTCCGCATCGTGGGCGCGGACGAAGCCGATATCGCCACGGGCCTGCTCTCGGTCGCCTCGCCGCTCGCGCGCGGCTTGATCGGCAAGAGGACGGGCGATGAGGTCGAGATCGCCGCACCCAATGGCGTGCGCGTCTACGAGATCCTCTCGGTCGCCTACAAGTAGCCCAAGCCTCGTCCTAGTGGTGCGGATCAAACGCTTGATTCCCTATCATTGTGTTTGATCCG
>CAZVZP010000241.1:0-3229 GCA_964631625.1 uncultured Hyphomicrobiales bacterium
CGCGTCTTGTAGCCGGTGGCCGACTTGATCGTGTTGCCGTGCATCGGATCGCACGCCCAGACGACCGCGCGGCCCTCGCGCCGCACCGCCCGGATCAAGGGCGGCAGCATCGCCTCCACCTTGTCCGCGCCGAAGCGGCAGACCACCGTGAGCCGTCCCGGCTCGTTCGCGGGACTAAAAATGTCGATCAGCTTGATAAGCTCGTCCGCGCCGATCGAGGGTCCGGCCTTAAGCCCCAGTGGGTTGTGAACGCCGCGCAGGAACTCGACGTGGGCGCCGTCCACCTGGCGCGTGCGGTCGCCGACCCAGAGCATGTGCGCCGAGCAATCGTACCAATCCCCGCTCGTCGAATCGATGCGCGTGAGCGCCTGCTCGTAGCCCAGAACCAGCGCCTCATGCGACGTATAGAGCTCCGTCTCGCGGATCTGCGGCGTGGTCTGCGAGGTGAGTCCGCAGGCCTCCATGAAGCTCAGCGTCTCGTCGAGTCGGTTGGCGAGGTCTTCGTAGCGCGCGCCCTGCGGGCTCTTGGCCACGAAACCGAGATTCCAGCGGTGCACCTGATGCAGATCGGCATAACCCCCTTGGGAGAAGGCGCGCAGCAGATTGAGGGTCGAGGCCGCCTGGAGATAGGCCTGGATCAAGCGCTGCGGATCGGGCCGACGCGCCTCGGCGGTGAACTCCATGCCGTTGACCATGTCGCCCCGGTAGGCGGGCAGCGTGACGCCCCCTTGGGTCTCGGTATCGGCCGAGCGCGGCTTGGCGAACTGCCCGGCCAAGCGCCCCACCTTGACCACGGGGCAGGCCGCACCGAAGGTCAGCACCACCGCCATCTGGAGCAGCACCCGGAAGGTGTCGCGGATGTTGTCGGCGTGGAACTCGGCGAAGCTTTCGGCGCAATCGCCGCCTTGAAGCAGGAAGGCTTCGCCCCGGCACATCGCCGCGAGCCGCGCGCGTAAGGTGCGGGCCTCGCCCGCGAACACCAGCGGCGGATAACTCTTGAGCCGCGCCTCGACGGCCGCGAGCGCGCCCGGATCGGGCCATTCCGGCTGCTGCAGGATGGGGCGCGCGCGCCAAGAGTCGGGGCTCCAATGGGCCGCACCGCGATTGCGCCGTTCGGTCATGGGCCTTGGCTATACGCCGAATCGGCCTGATTTTCCAGACCATTCCGCGGCTTCGCGTACCGGTTCGCGCAAGGTCACGAGCTCTTCGGCGGCAGTCGGGTGGACCGCGATGGTGGCGTCGAACTGCCCCTTGGTCGCGCCCGACTTGACCAAGATGCCGAGCACCTGGATGAGCTCGCCCGCCCCCTCGCCCAAGAGATGGCAGCCCACGACGCGCCCCGTCGCCCGCTCGACCACGAGCTTCTGGAACACCTTCTCGGGGTTGCCCGAGAGGGTGTGCTTGAGCGGGCGGAAGCGGGTCTTGAACACCTCCGTGGCGCCGCGCTTGCGCGCCTCCGCTTCGTTCAGGCCCACGGTGCCAAGCTCGGGCTGGCTGAAAATGGCCGTCGGCACGTCCCGGTGATCGGGCTTTATGGGATTGTCATTGTAGAGCGTCTCCGCAAGGCAACGCCCCTCGTGGATCGCGACCGGCGTCAAATTGACGCGGTCGGTGCAGTCGCCGATGGCATAGACGTTGGCACGCGATGCGCGCGACCATTCGTCCACCACGACCGCGCCGTTGGCGCTGAGTCGGACGCCGATCTCGGCGAGCCCGAAGCCCTTCGTGCGCGGCGCGCGGCCCGTGGCCATCATCACCTGATCGACCTCGAGCGCCTCGCCCTGCCGCGTGTGGGCGATCAATCCGCGCTCTCCCTTCTCGATGCGCTCGGCGTTGTCCTCGACCCTGAGTTCGATCCCCTTGCCGCGCATCTCCTCCATCAGCAGCGCGCGCAAATCGTCGTCAAAGCCGCGCAGAATCTTCTCTCCGCGATAGATGAGCGTCGTTGAGGCTCCGAGCCCGTTGAAGATGCCGGCGAACTCGCAGGCGATGTAGCCGCCGCCCACGATCGCGATGCGCCGCGGGAACTCCGGCAGATCGAACGCCTCGTTCGAGGTGATCGCGTGCTCGATACCGGGAATCTCCGGCCGCGCCGGCCAGCTCCCCGTGGCGATCACGATGGTATCGGCGCTGACCGTCTCGTTGCCGAGCGTGACCGTGTGCGCATCGACGAGCGCCCCGCGCACCGGGAAGTAGCGCACGCCTGAATCTTCGAGCGACTGGTGATAGACGCCGTTGAGCCGCGCGAGCTCCTGCTCCTTCGCGGCCACGAGCCCGCGCCAGTCGAAGCGGGCGTCCGCCACGCGCCAGCCGAAGCCCTTCGCCTCCTCGAACTCGCCCCGGAAGCGCGAGGCGTAGACGTAGAGTTTCTTCGGGATGCAGCCGCGATTGACGCAGGTGCCGCCGATGCGGTCGTCCTCGCAGATGCCGACCTTCGCCCCGTGGCTTCCCGCCCGGCGGGCGCAGGCAACGCCGCCCGAGCCCGCCCCGATCACGAACAGATCGAAGTCGGCCATGCGGCCACCCGGCCTTACCGGTCGAGCCCACCCACGCAGTGGTACTTGACCTCGAGGAACTCCTCCATGCCGTGGTGCGAGCCCTCGCGGCCGATGCCTGACTCCTTCATGCCGCCGAACGGCGCCTCGGCGGCCGAGATGATGCCGACGTTGATGCCGATGATGCCGTACTCGAGGGCCTCGGCCACGCGCCAGACCCGGCCGACGTCGCGCGAATAGAAGTAGGCGGCGAGCCCGAACTCGGTGTCGTTGGCGAGCCGGATCGCCTCCTCCTCGCTCGCGAAGCGGAAGAGCGGCGCCACGGGCCCGAAGGTCTCCTCGCGCGCGACCTTCATCTGCGTGTTGACGTTGGTGATCACGGTGGGCTCGAAGAACGTGCCGCCGAGCGTATGGCGCTTGCCGCCCACGACGATCTTCGCGCCCTTGTTCACGGCGTCCTTGATGTGCTCCTCGACCTTCTCGACCGCGGCCATGTCGATGAGCGGCCCCTGCTCGGCGCCCGCCTCGAGGCCCGATGCCACCTTGAGCTTCTTGGCCGCCACACCCAGCTTCTCGGCGAAGGCGTCGTAGACCTTGTCCTGCACGAGGAAGCGGTTGGCGCAGACGCAGGTCTGGCCCATGTTGCGGTATTTCGACTGCATCGCGCCCACGATCGCCGCGTCGATGTCGGCGTCGTCGAAGACGATGAACGGCGCGTTGCCGCCCAGCTCCAT
>CAZVZP010000241.1:3239-3449 GCA_964631625.1 uncultured Hyphomicrobiales bacterium
CCGGTGAAGGTGAGCTTGCGCACGATCGGATTGCTCGTGAGCTCGCCGCCCACCGCGTTGGCCGACCCGGTGATCACCTGGAGCACGCCCTTGGGCAGGCCCGCCCGCTCGGCGAGTTCGGCCATGGCGAAGGCCGAGAACGGGGTCGCCGTGGCGGGCCGGATGATCATGGTGCAGCCCGCGGCGAGCGCGGGGCCTGCTTTGCGCGTG
>CAZVZP010000242.1:0-3418 GCA_964631625.1 uncultured Hyphomicrobiales bacterium
CGCTCGGGGTGCGGCATGAGCCCGAGCACGTTGCGCCGCTCGTTGAAGATGCCGGCGATCGCATCGAGCGAGCCGTTGGGATTCGATCCGCCGTTCAGCGAACCGTCCGCCGCGCAATAGCGGAACGCGACCTGGCCGTTCGCCTCGAGCCGCTCGAGCGTCTCGCGGCTCGCCGCGTAGGCGCCCTCGCGGTGCGCGATGGGCAGCCGAATCACCTGACCCTTGCGGTAGCGCGCGGTGAACGGCGTGCCCTCGTATTCGACGCGCAGGTGAACGTCGCGGCAGATGAACTTGAGGGAGGCGTTGGCCATGAGCACCCCGGGCAAGAGACCGGCCTCGCATAGCACCTGGAAGCCGTTGCAGATGCCGAGCACGGCGACGCCCGATTCGGCACGCTTCTTGACTGCGCGCATGATCGGCGAGTGCGCCGCCATGGCGCCGCAGCGCAGGTAATCGCCGTAGGAGAAGCCGCCGGGCAGCACGATGAGGTCGAGCGGCGGCAGGTCGCTCTCCTTATGCCAGACCATGAGCGGCTCGCATCCCGTGCTTTGGCTGAGCGCGAGCTTCACGTCGCGGTCGCAGTTCGAGCCGGGAAAGACGATGACCGCGGCCTTCATGGCGCGCAACGATCCCCCTTCGCGAGAGCTCGGTCTTAAGACGCGGAGCGGGCGGACATCAGGACACGATCTCGAAGCGGTAGGTCTCGATCACCGTGTTGGCCAAGAGCTTGGCGCACATGGCCTCAAGATCGCGGCGCGCGGCCCCGGCGTCGCTCTCCTTAAGATCGATCTCGATGTACTTGCCCTGGTGCACCTCCCCCACCGTCGAAAAGCCCAGCGCATGGAGCGCCGCGGCGATCGCCTTGCCCTGAGGGTCGAGCACGCCCTCCTTCAGCGTGACGTGAACACGCGCCTTCAATGGACCGTTTCCGCCTCGTCGACTTCGCGGATGCCGATTTCGGGCAGAACGCCGAGCCGGCGCGCCACCTCCTGATACGCCTCTTCGACCTTGCCGAGATCGCGGCGAAAGCGGTCCTTGTCGAGCCGCTCGCTGGTCTTCACGTCCCACAGCCGGCAGTTGTCGGGCGAGAGCTCATCGGCCAAGACGATCCGCATCTCATCGCCGTTCCACAGCCGGCCGAACTCGAGCTTGAAGTCCACGAGGCGGATGCCGATGCCGAAGAACAGGCCGCTCAAGAAATCGTTGATCCGAAGCGTGAGCGAGAGAATCTCGTCGAGCTCCTGGGGCGTGGCCCAGCCGAAGGCCGTGATGTGCTCCTCCGAGACGAACGGGTCGCCCAGGCTGTCGTTCTTGTAGCAGTATTCGACGATCGAGCGCGGCAAGGGCTCGCCCTCGCGCAGGCCCAGACGCTCGCAGATCGAGCCGGCGGCGACGTTGCGCACGATGACCTCGAGCGGAATGATCTCGACTTGGCGCACGAGTTGCTCGCGCATGTTGAGCCGGCGCAGGAAGTGGGTCTGCACCCCGATCTCGCCGATGCGCGTCATCAGACATTCGGAGATGCGGTTGTTGATCACGCCCTTGCCGGTGATCGTGCCACGTTTCTTGTTGTTGAAGGCGGTCGCGTCGTCTTTGAAGTGCACCGTCAGGGTGCCCGGCTCGGGCCCCTCGAAAATAACCTTGGCCTTGCCTTCGTAGAGCCGTTTGCCGCGGGACATGGCGTGATCTCCGGAACCCCGTCAGGGGAGGATATGAAGGGGCTGCCATCTTCGACGCGCAGCATAGCGCAAAGGGGGAAGCCGCGACAATGAAGTGAGGCGGCGCACCAGAATTTTCAAGCCGTTCCGGCGATTGCGGACGGCCGTCCGGCGCCCGAATGGGCGTCCTAAAACGCCACCGGCTTGAACGGAGTCGCGTCCGGCGGCCCCTCGGCGAACATCCACACCGGCTTGCCCCAGGCAGGCAGCGCCACGAGCGAGGAGGAGAGTGTGCCGTAGCCGTCTTCGCGCGCGAGCAGCATCGCGCCTTCCTCGTGGGTTCCGGGCTCGCCCTCGCGGCTTGAGAGCAGCTCGATCCAGCTCGCCCACTCGCCGGCCGCCGGATCGGGCGCCTTGGCGCCCCGGAAGCGTGGCAGGAAACCTCGAATCCGGCGCGACTCGGTGGAATTGAGGTCGTGCGCCGTGATGATCGAGACTCCCGCCGGCACGCTGTGCTGCTTGACCGGACCCGTGCCGTCGCTGCGCAACCAGAAGGCGTCCCGATTGTCCGCAACCACGAGGTTGAAGGACCGGAAGGCACGCCCATCGAGCTCGCGCAAGGCGCGCGCCGCCTGGAGTGCGTCCGCATGGTCGAGCGCTTCGAGCACGAGTTCGCCGCGCGAACGCTTATCGGGGTCGGGGCCGAGGCTGCCCGGACGGTTGAGCACAGCGGCGGCGACGCCGAAATCGTTGAGCCCGAGCCAGCTGCCCCCGGCCCGTTCGTCGAGCCCGGCGGTCACCTCCGGCCGATCGCTCCAGTGCCGCGCCGGGGCGCGCCAGGGGCGGTCGCTCATCTCGTCGCGGTTGGCCGCGAAAAGGAGGGGCCAATCGTGGTCGGGCCGACGCAGAATAACGAGCGTGCACATGACTCTCGTTTCCGGAGCGCGGACCCCCTACACCCTTGGCCCGCGAGCACGCCTCGCCCCGGGGTGGACAGCGCGGCCGCCTTTGGGCAACCTTGCACCGGAGCTGTAAAGACGGAGAGCGTTGCAGATGACCACGTTCGAGGATCGCAAGAAAGCCGAAGAAGCGAAATACAAGCACGATCAGGAGTTTCATTTCAAGGCGACGGCGCGGCGCAACAAGCTCTTGGGCTTGTGGGCGGCGGAGCAGTTCGGGCTTAAGGGCGAGGAGGCCCAGGCCTACGCCAAGCAGGTGGTCCAGGCGGACTTCGAGAAGCCGGGCGATGCCGACGTGGTCGCGAAGGTCTTGGGCGATTTCAAGGCGCGCCGGCTTGAGATGGACGAGCACCGGATCCGGCGCCAGATGGAACACTTGGCCGAGGAAGCCAGGCGGCAGATCGCCGCCCAGTAGGGCCGGGCAGAGCGCCGCTTAGCGGCCTCGCGCGGCGCGCTTGGCCCGCCGGGGGGGGGGCTTCATCGAGGGGCCGAAGACACGGGCAAAGATTGTGTCGACCTGGCGCAGGTAAGGCGCGGGGTCGAACAGGTGGGCGAGTCGGGCCGGCGGCAGCGCAGCGGCGATCGCGGGATCGCGCGCCAGTTCCTCCCTGAAGCCGCTCCCCTTCTTGAGCGCGTTCATCGCCGCCTTCTGCACCGGCCGGTACGCGGCCTCGCGCGACAAGCCCGCCTGGGTCAAGGCCAGCAGCACCCGCTGCGAATAGACGAGGCCGCCCTGGGCCTCGAGGTTCGCTCGCATGCGTGTCTTCTCGCCGACGAGCTTTTCGACGATCTCGGCCGCGC
>CAZVZP010000243.1:0-3416 GCA_964631625.1 uncultured Hyphomicrobiales bacterium
TGCCCATCCGCCAGTTCCCCGAGCTCACCAACACCCAGATCACGGTGCGCACGACCTACCCCGGCGCCAACGCCGAGGTGATCCAGGGCTTCATGACGACCCCCCTGCAGCAGGCCGTCGCCTCCGCCGAGGGCATCGACTACATGGTGTCCTCGAGCACCCAGAACACGAGCCTCATCAACATCAATCTGCTGCTCGACGCCGACGGCGACCGGGCGCTCACCGAGGTCATGTCCAAGGTGAGCCAGGTGCGCAACATCCTCCCCCCGGAGGCGAACGACCCGGTAGTGACCAAGCAGACGGGCGAAACCACGGCGCTCATGTACGTCGGCTTCGACTCCGAGACGATGACGCTGCCCCAGATCACCGATTATCTCACGCGCGTGGTGCAACCCGAGTTCCAGGCCACCGACGGCGTGGCCGAGGCACGCATCCTCGGCGGCCAGGTCTTCGCCATCCGCATCTGGCTCGACCCCAAACGCATGGCGGCGCTCGGCGTCACCCCGGAAGACGTCGATGAGGCCCTGCGCGCCAACAACTTCGTGGCCGCGCCCGGGCAGATCAAGGGCGACTACGTCCAGATCAACATCAACGCCGAGACGAGCCTCGCAAGCGCGGATGCCTTCGCCAAGCTCGTGGTGGCCGCGCGCGAGGACACGCTGATCCACCTCGGCAACGTGGCCCAGGTCGAGCTCGGGCCGCAGAGCGTCGATTCTTCGTCGCGCTTCAACGGCGTCCGCGCTGTCTATATCGGCGTCTATGTGACGCCGACGGCCAATCCGCTGACCGTGATCCACGCCGTGCGCGATTCGCTGCCGCGCATCGAGGCCCAGTTCCCGCCGGGGCTCGACGCCACGATCGCGTACGACGCGACGCGCTTCATCGACGCCTCGATCGACGAGGTCTTGCGCACGATCATCGGGGCCGCGGCGATCGTCATTACCGTGATCTTCCTGTTCCTGGGCGCCTTCCGCTCGACGCTCATTCCCATCGTGACGATTCCGCTCTCGCTCATCGGCGCGATGTTCCTCATGCTCGTGCTCGGCTACTCGATCAACCTGCTCACGCTTCTCGCCATGGTGCTCGCCATCGGCCTCGTGGTGGACGACGCGATCGTCGTGGTCGAGAACATCTTCCGTCACATCGAGGAGGGCTTGAGTCCCAAGGAGGCGGCGCTTATGGGCGCGCGCGAGATCGCGCTCCCGGTGATCGCCATGACGATCACGCTCGCCGCCGTCTATGCGCCGATCGGCTTCGTCACCGGCTTGACCGGCACGCTGTTTCGCGAGTTCGCCTTCACGCTCGCGGGCGCGGTCATCATCTCCGGGATCGTCGCGCTCACGCTCTCGCCCATGATGTGCTCGAAGCTGTTGAAGCCGAAGGCCGCCTCGGGGCGTTTCGCACAAGTGATCGAGGGCGGCTTCGAGCGCGTCCGGCGGCTCTATGAGAGAGCGCTGTCGGATGTCCTGAACTACCGGCCGGTGATGGTCGTCCTGGGCGCCGTGGTGCTCTTGAGCTGCGGCTACTTCTACATGACCTCGCAAAAGGAGCTCGCGCCCGTCGAGGACCAGGGCGTGATCTTCGCTCAGCTCAAGGCGCCGCCCCAGGCCAATCTCGACTACATGGAGCGCTACATCGGCGAGCTCGACGACATCTTCCAGAGCCTGCCCGAAACCGCGAACACCTTCGCCATCAGCGGCGAAGAGGGCGTGGTGACCGCCGGGTTCGCCGGCGTTCTGCTCGAGCCCTGGGGCGAGCGGGAGCGCTCGCAGGCGGCGGTGTTGGCCGAGCTGCAGGTGCGGGTGGGCGAGATCGCGGGCCTTCAGGTCTTGCCCTTTCCGCTCTCGCCGCTGCCGGGCAGCCTCGGCGGTCCCCAACTGCAGTTCGTGGTCACCACGGCGGGCGATTACCGGACCCTCCACGAGGTCACGGACCGGCTCCTGGCCGCGGCCTGGCAGAGCGGTCTGTTCTTCTTCGTGGACAAGGACCTGCGCTTCGATACGCCGCAGATCGAGGTCAAGATCGACCGCGCCAAGGCCAACCTCTTAGGCATCCGCATGGACGACATCGGACGCGGGCTCGGCATTCTCCTGGGCGGCGATTTTGTCAACCGTTTCAACTTGTTCGGGCGCAGCTACGAGGTCATTCCGCAGCTGCCGCGCGCCTTCCGCTTCGCGCCCGACCAAATCCTCGATTATCAGCTGCGCACCGCGAGCGGGGAGATGGTGCCGCTCTCGACCGTGGCGAGGCTCGAGCGCTCGGTGCAGCCCAACGCGCTCGCCCAGTTCCAGCAGCTCAACTCGGCCACGATCTCGGCCGTCATCAAGCCGCCGCACACGCTGGGCGATGGCGTCGATTTCATGATCGCCGAGGCCCGGCGACTCTTCCCCGAAGGCTTCGGCTACGACTTCCAGGGCGAGAGCCGCCAATACGTTCAGGAGAGTGGTGTCCTCGTGCTCGCCTTCGGCTTCGCTCTCATCGTCATCTTTCTCGTGCTCGCGGCCCAGTTCGAGAGCTTCCGCGATCCGTTGATCATCCTCGTCTCGGTGCCGATGTCGATCTCGGGCGCACTCATGCCCTTGAGCCTGCAGCTCGCGAGCCTCAACATCTACACCCAGGTCGGGCTCGTGACCCTCATCGGGCTGATCAGCAAGCACGGCATCCTGATGGTCGAGTTCGCGAACAAATTGCAGGAGCGCGAAGGGCTGTCGCGGCGCGCGGCCATCGCCAAGGCGGCCGGCATCCGCTTGCGCCCGATCCTCATGACCACGGCCTCGATGGTGGTCGCGACCGTGCCGCTCCTGACCGCGAGCGGCGCCGGCGCCAAGAGCCGCTTCGACATCGGGCTCGTGGTCGCGTGCGGGCTTGCGATCGGCACGCTGTTCACGCTCTTCGTGCTGCCCACGATCTACACGTATCTCGCGCGCGAGCGGAGCAAACAGCGCGTGGCGGCGCAGGCTGCCGATCGGCCCGCCTCCGAACCGGCGTAGCGGGCCGCGGGCCGCGAGCCGCGGGCCTTAAGCCGTGCTCGAGCCCCGCAGCCCGCGGCCCGCGCCTTGACAGGGGGTCGCGCCGCTCCTATGGGTTGGCGCGCAACGGTCGGCCCGCGCCTTGGGCGCTTAGCTCAGCGGGAGAGCGCCTCGTTCACACCGAGGAGGCCGCTGGTTCGATCCCAGCAGCGCCCACCATGATTTCAAGGGCTTGTTGACTTCTCGCGGCTGCGGAAAATGGTCCGTAAGTGCACTGTAAGTGCGCGCCAAAAAATCTGAAACTTGGAACGTTGACACCATGTGTGGGCCACTCCGGATATTCCAGTAGGTTCAAATCGGGGGCCCGAAGCCACCTTTACCGAACTCGGCTCCTCTAGAGCAGCATCCGGTCAGTTGGAATCGCTTTCAGCGATCCAACGACCGGAT
>CAZVZP010000244.1:0-3380 GCA_964631625.1 uncultured Hyphomicrobiales bacterium
GCGTTCTCGCTCGTCTTTAGGGGCCTGGGCGGCGATCATCTGATCGCGCAGCTCCTCGGCAATCTGCCCGGGGGCACGGTCGCGGCCGTCGTCGTCGTGATGGCCGTCATGTTCCTCTTGGGCTTCTTTCTCGATTTCATCGAGATCATCTTCATCGTGGTGCCGATCGTGGGACCCATCCTCATCGGCATGGACATCGATCCGATCTGGCTCGGCGTCTTGATGGCGGTCAATCTGCAGACGAGCTTCCTCACTCCGCCGTTCGGCTTCGCCCTGTTCTATTTCCGTGGCGTGGCGCCGCCCGAAGTGCGCACGCTCGACATCTACCGGGGCGTCGTCCCGTTCATCGCGATCCAGCTCGCCATGTTGGGCGTGCTTGCGCTCGCGCCGGGCCTTGCGACCTGGCTGCCAGACGTGCTGTTCGGCGGTTGAGCGCGGCGCTCAGGCGCCGTAGGCGTAGGGCAACCGGCGCGCGCTCAAGAAGGCGCTATCCGCGACCTCCGCCCAGGCCATGGCTTCCTTCCGGAAGGCGGTCAAGCTGTCGAACACCTCGCGGCTTCGCTCGTCGCGCCCCGTCAAGTCGGCCAGCACCTCGCCCGAAAGCCGGCCGAGCTCGGTCAGCACCGCGGGCGAGAAGCGCTTGAGCACGACTCCGTGCTCCTCGACCAGCACCCTGAGGGATTCGTTGTTGCGTCTCTCGAACTCGCTCAAGATCAGCTCGTTGACCGCGGTCGTAGCGACGTCCACGACCGCCTTGAGATCGTCGGGCAAGGCCTCCCAGGCCTTGAGATTGATGAAGCAGTCGGTCACCGTCGCCGGCTCGTGCCAGCCGGGGTAGTAGTAGAACTTGGCGCTCTTGTAGAGGCCGATGGCGAGATCGTTGTAGGGCCCCACGAACTCGCTCGCATCGAGCCGTCCGGATTGGAGCGCCGCCGGAATGTCGCCGACGGGCATGTCGTCGGGCGTGCCCCCGGCCGCGCGGATCACCTCGCCGCCCAGGCCCGGTATCCTCATCTTGAGGCCCTTGAAATCCTCGATGGTGTCGATCTCGCGGTTGAACCATCCGCCCATCTGCACGCCGGTGTTGCCGGCCGGGAAAAACTTGCAGCCGAGCTCGCCGTAGAGCTTGTCGGCGAGCTCCTGGCCGCCGCCGTAATGGAGCCAGGCGTTCTGCTCCTGGGCGGTCAAACCGAAGGGCATGGCGGAGAAGTATTGCAGGGCCTCGATCTTGCCCTTCCAGTAATACGGCGAGCCATGACCCATCTCGACCGAGCCGGAGGAGACCGCGTCCATGGACTCGTAAGCCGGCACGATCTCGCCCGCTCCGTACACCGTGATGCGAATGCGGCCGTCCGATGCGCTCTCGATCATCTGCGCGAGCCTTTTTGCTCCGGTGCCGAGCCCTGGGAAGTTGGTCGGCCAGGCCGTCACCATGCGCCAGTCGAACCGCTCTTGGGCGATCGCGGGCGCCGCGAAGCCGGGCGCAAGCGCCGTACCCGTGAGACCCAGCGCCCCGGCGCCCTTCAGGAACCGACGGCGTTCGAGACGCTTGGTCATGGCGATCTCCTTTGGCGTGGTACGGGCCGCGCTAATCGTGGCGCTGCCAGGTTCCCTTGACGAGCGTCTCGAAGGGGCGGAAGCGGTTCTTGTAGGCCATCTTCTCGCTCCCCGGGATCCAGTAGCCGAGATAGAGATAGGGCAGGCCGAGTTCCTGCGCCCGCTTGATCAGCCACAGCACCACGTGGGTGCCGAGGCTGCGCCGGTTCTCGCCCGGGTCGAAGAACTTGTAGACGGCGGATAGACCGTCGCTCAAGAAATCGGTCAGGCACACGGCGATCAGCCGCATATCGGGTCGGCGCAACTCGATCAGCCGCGTGTCGATCGGCGAATCCTCGACCATCGCGCGATAATCGGCGTAATCCATGCGCATCATGTCGCCGCCAGCGTGGCGCGCTCCGAGATAGGCCGCGAAGAGAGCGTACTGCTCTTCGGAGGCCTCGGCCGCCCGCTCGCGCACGAGCAAATCGGCGTTGACGCGCTGGATCCGGCGCAGCGAGCGACTCGGCGCGAACTCTTGCGCTCGCACGCGGATCGGGATGCACGCGGTGCAGCCGGAGCAGGCCGGCGAGTACACGAGGTCGCGGGTGCGCCGGAAGCCCGCCTGCGACAGCCGGTCGTGCCGCTCGCGCACGCTGCGGCCATCGAGCCGCGTGACCAGCTTGCGTTCGAAGCGGCCCGGCAGGTAGGGGCAGGGCTGCGGCACCGTGACATGGAAGAACTCGAGCGGCAGGTCGAGCTTGAGATCGGGTGCCGCGCCGGGGAGCGCGCGCGCGATGCGCTCCGGCTCGACCTCCTGAGGTTCGTAGGACTGCGGTGGGCTCTTGAGCGTCATGGGCCGCACGCCAGCTAGTTAAGACCATAATACCATGGGACGATCAGCATGAAAGCCACCCACACGATGAGCACGAGCGGCGTTCCGGCGGCGAGATAGTCGGCGAAGCGGTAGCGGCCCGGCGCCATGACGAGCAGATTGGCCTGATGGCCGATCGGTGTCGCGTAGCAGCAGTTCGAGGCAAAGATCACGGTCACCACGAAGGGCAAGGGATCGAGATTAAGGCGCATCGCCGCCGCAACCGCAATCGGCGTGAACAGCACGGCGCAGGCTTTGGCGTTGATCACGTTGGCGAAGACGGCGATCAGGATGAACAGCGCCGAGAGCACGAGCCGCGGGCTCGCGCCCTCGAGCGCGCCGAGCAGCCCCTGGGCGATATAGAGCGCGGCTCCGGTCGCCTGGAGCGCACCGCCTAGGCCCACCGCCGCGGCGATGATGAGTGCGACCCGCCGGTCGACGGCGCGGAAGGCCTCGCTCATGTTGAGGCAGCCACTCGCGATCATGAGGACGGCGCCGATGAAGGCGGCGAGCTCGGTCGGCGCCGCGCCGCTCGCAACCGTTGCGACCACGGCTAAGAAGATGAGCCCGGCGCGCCACGCGTGATGGTAACGGGGCAGCTCGACCATCGAGCGTTCGAGCAGCAGGATGTCGTGGCTCGCGCGCAGCGCCCGGAAGTCGCGCGGCTTGCCGCCGATGAGGAGCACGTCGCCGGGCTCCAGGCGGTAATCGGCGATCTCCGCGCGCGTCATGGCCGAGCGGCGCTTGACGCCCAGGACCGTGCAACGATACTCGGGCCACAGATCGACGCCCACGAGTCGCTCGCCGACCAGTTGCGAGGCGGGCGCGATCACGGCCTCGGCGATCGCCTCGGTCCCCGGCCGTCCGGCAGCGCGTGTCGGCGCGGTCTCGTTCAATGCGCCCGCGAGCGGCTGGATGCCGTGCCGGCGAAGGAACGCCTCGGTCAAAACCTTCCGTGTCGCCGCGGCCG
>CAZVZP010000245.1:0-3304 GCA_964631625.1 uncultured Hyphomicrobiales bacterium
GTCTCGAAGGATGAGGTCGTCCACCGAGTCATCCACTTCTGAAACCGGGTACTAGGCGAGGCGCGGCGGCCCCAAGCAGCCGGGGAGTTCAAGTCTTCCGGGCCATGAGGTAGCGGGCGGCGAGGGTGGTGGTTGCGGCGGCGACGGCGCGCTCGACGTCGGGCAGGAGCTGCATCGCCTCATCGCACTGGCCCTTCTTGCACGCCTCTTCGATCGCGGCCGCCCGGCGGCTCGCGTCGAGCGCACCGAAGCTTCCGAGCGTGCTCTTGAGGTCGTGCGCCTCCCGCTGCAGCGCCGCGATATCCTCCTCTTTCACGGCATGGAAGATGCGTCCGATCTGCTCGCGCACCGCGGCGATGTTCTCGCCCACGAGCGTGCTCAGCATCTCGCGGCCGAGCGCGCTTTCGAGCTCGCTCACGATCGTCTCGTCGAGCACCGCGGCCCGGTTGTCGACCGCATCGGGTGCCGCGGTGTCATCCTCTTCTCTTGGCGCGCCCGGGCCGATCCATTTTTCCACCATGGCGAGAAGCTCCTCCTGCCGAACCGGTTTCGTGAGATAGTCGTCCATGCCGGCGTCCAGGGATCGCGCCCGATCGCCCCTCAGCACGTTGGCCGTCACCGCGATGATGGGAATGCGGCCGCGCGCGCCCGGCAGATCGCGGATCGCCTGCGTGGCCATGAGGCCGTCCATGACCGGCATCCGCACGTCCATGAGGATCGCGTCATAGTCCTCGCGCCCGGCCTTCTCGACGGCGAGGCGGCCGTTCGCCGCAGCGTCGTAGTCGTAACCGGCCTTGTGCAGGATCGTTGCCACGAGCTTGAGATTGACCTCGTTGTCCTCGACGAGGAGCAGACGCTTGCGCCGCGGCGAGGGAAGCTCGGCGGCGAAAGCCGCGGAAGCCTCCCCGGCAATCCCGGCCGGCGCCGGCCCTGCGAGTAGCCGGCCCAGAGTCTTGCGCAATTCGAGCGGGCGCACCGGTCGGGCGAGCTGGGCGTCGAAGGCGGGATCGCACCCGTTGAGCGCACTCGCCTGCGGCGCCGCCAGTTCGACGATCTTCAGCCCGGTTCCGGCCTTCTCGCGCAGGAGTTGCGCCAGCTCGCGGCCGGTCATGTCCGCAAGCTCGGAGGCGGCAAGGACGAGCACGGGAGCTTCGCCCCGCGAGCGCGCCTGATCGAATGCGCTTAAAGCCGCCCGCCCCTGCTCG
Source organism: uncultured Hyphomicrobiales bacterium (assembly GCA_964631625.1). Lineage (GTDB taxonomy): Bacteria > Pseudomonadota > Alphaproteobacteria > UBA828 > JAPUJA01 > CAZVZP01. The sequence continues at coordinate 1,206 of CAZVZP010000245.1, forward strand.
AGGGCTTGGGCGTCGATGCCCCAGGCCTCGAGCTGGCGCTTGAGCTCGCGCCGGACCACCGGGTTGGCGGTCACCACGAGCGCGCTCGCCCCGCGCCATTGCGCTCGCGCGTCGTCCTCCCCGGCCCCGGCACTCGCCACCTTGAGAGGAATATTGACCCAGAACCGGCTGCCCCTGCCCGGGGCGCCGTCGGCGCCAATGTCACCCTCCATCAGCTCCACGAGTTCCTTGACGATGGCAAGGCCCAGACCGGTGCCGCCGAACTGACGGCTGATCGAGGTGTCGGCCTGGGTGAAGCGCTCGAGGAGGCGTGGAAACGCGTCGGGATCGATGCCGATTCCGGTATCGACCACCTCGATGCGAAGCACGACCTCGCTCGGGCCTTCGAGCCGGCCGGTGACCTCGAGGCTCACGCCGCCTTCCTCGGTGAATTTCAGCGCGTTGTCCAAGAGGTTGTTGATGATCTGGCCAAGGCGAGCGGCGTCGCCCCGAAGGCGCGGCAGGCCCGGCGCGACGAAGCCGCACAATTCGACCGAGCGGTCGCGCAGCTGTGGTGCAAACAGCGCGAGCGCGCGCTCCACGAGCTCGGCCGGCTCCAAGGGGGCGATATCGAGCTCGACCTTCCCCGCCTCGAGCCTCGAGTAGTCGAGGATATCGTGGATCAACGTGTTCAAGAATCGCGTCGAGCTCTGCACGGCCTCGGCGTAGCCGCGCTGGTTCTCCTTGAGCCCGCTTTCGAGGAGCAAGCTCGTCATGCCGAGAATGCCGTTGAGCGGCGTGCGCAATTCGTGGCTCATGACGGCGAGGAACTCGGACTTCGCCCGGCTCGCGCCCTCCGCCTCATCGCGCGCGAGCGCGAGACTTGCGGCCAACTCTTCGAGCTTGTGCGCGCTCGCCACCTTCTCCGTTACGTCGATCGCGATGTTGCATACGGCCATCACCTCGCCGTCCTCATCGAAGACCGGGAAGCGGGTCGGGGCGTAATACCGGGCCTCGCCTTCAACCCTCTCCTCCTCCGCTTCGCTGAAGACCGGGCGGCGCTCCGCGAGCACGCGGTCGATGACCGCCTGGGTGCGGGCCGCGATCTCCGGCGGGAAGAAATCGTAAGCGGTCTTGCCCAGCATTTCGTGGCGCGGCCGTCCCGCGATACGCTCGACCTCGCGGTTGACCAGCCGATAGCGGCCGGCGGGATCCTTGATCGTGATATAGGCGGGCGAGTGGTCGACGAGCTGCTGGATCATCTGCACGGCGCGCGCTGCCTCGCTTTCGGCCGCGCGCAACGCGGTCACGTCCGCTCCCACGTAGCCGACGGCGATGACGTCTCCGGCCGCGTCGAACACGGGGAAGCGGGTGGCGACAAGATGTTGCACGTGCTCACCCCGGATCACCGTCTGCTCGTGCTGGATCGGATGGCGCTCCGCGACGACGCGGCGGTGATTGGCGGTTGTCACCTCGGCCGCGTCCTTCGGATAGAGGTCGTACACGGTGCGTCCGATGATCTCGGACAGGGGCCGGCCCATGTCTTTCTCGAGCGTCCGGTTCACGAGTTGGTAGCGGCCCTCGATGTCCTTGATGTTGATCTGCACCGGCGCATGATCGATGATCTGTCGGATCAGGAGCGCGGTCCGCTCGGCCTCCGCCTCGGCGAGCTTCTGCGCCGTGATGTCGAGCAGCACGCCGTCCACGGCGATGAACCGGCCCCGATCATCGAGCACGCCGCGGGCGCGCTCGTAGATCCAGCGGCGCGAGCCGTCGCGGTGGCGCACACGATATTCCGCCGTGATCGGCTGACCGCCCTCGAGCTCGCGCCGGAGTTGCTCGAACGACTTGGGCGCGTCCTCCGGATCGACCAGATTGGCGAAGGAGCGGAGCCCGCCACCCAGAAATTCGCTTGCCGGATAGCCGGTGATCGCTTCGATGGCGTCGCTCACGTACTCCATCGCCCAACCGGGGTTCGGCCGGCAGCGGTAGATCGCACCGGGCACGTTGCCGACCATGGTGCGAAAGCGCGTCTCGCTCTCCTCGAGCCGCAGGTGGGCCGCCGCCAACGCCTCGGAGGCCCGCTTCTGCTCGGTAACGTCGAAAATGATGCCGTGCAC
>CAZVZP010000246.1:0-3288 GCA_964631625.1 uncultured Hyphomicrobiales bacterium
GAGTACCGCCGCGGCTGGCATCCGGAGAAGTTCGACAAGACGAAGGATCCTTGTTCCGTGCTCGTGGTGGGCGGCGGACCGGCCGGCCTGGAATGCGCGCACGTGCTGGGCTTACGCGGCTACGACGTGCACCTCGTCGAGGCCGAGAAGGAGCTGGGCGGCCATCTGCGCTCGGTGATCCGTTATCCCGGCCTCGCCGAGTGGGGCCGTGTCGTCACCTACCGCCAAATTCAGCTCGGCAAGCTCAAGAACGTCGAGGTGCACCTGGGCCGGGGCGAGCTCACGGCGGACGATGTGCTCGCCTACGGCGCCGACAAGGTCGTGCTCGCCACCGGCGCCCGTTGGGCGAGCGACGGCTATTCCGCCGCAGGCTGGGGCGCAATCCCGGGCGCCGACGCCGGGCTGCCCAACATGGCGACGCCCGAGCAGGTGATCGCGGGCAAGCAAATCGGCGCCCGCGTGGTCGTGCTCGACGCCGACGGCTATTTCACGGGCATCGGCATGGCCGAGTTCCTCGCCGACCAGGGCAAGGACGTGACGCTGCTCACGAATTACGACGTGGTCGGGCCGATGCACGAGTACACGGCCGAGAAGGGACTGCTCGAGAGCATGATGCTCGAGAAGGGCATCCGCCAGATCACCAAGCACTGGGTCGAGCGCATCGAGACGGGGAACCAGACCAAGGTGATCGCCTACAACCTCTACCGCGACGGCTACCGGCGCGAAGGCGGACCCGTGAAGGGCAAGCCGCCGCGGCGCGTGAGCGGCGCGACCGTCGCGCTCGACTGCGACAGCGTCGTCCTGGTGACGGCCCGGGTCGCGAACCGCGCGCTGTGGGATGCGCTGAAGGCGCGCGAGGCCGAGTGGGCGCGCGAGGGCGTCCGCGGCATCTATCAGGCGGGCGACGGCTACGCGCCGCGGATGATCGCGGACGCCATCTTCGATGCGCACCGCATCGCGCGCGAGTTCGAGTCTTCCGATCCGCAGCGGCCGCTGCCACCGCGCCGCGAGCTCATTCGCTGGACCCTTGAGGATCGGGTCTTGTCGTGGGAGTGACGGGCCCCTAAACTCCGCAGCCGAATGCCGCGCCGGCGGGGCCTGCCCCGGCGCATGTATTGTTGAAACGGGGGTGAGCCGCCGCGCTCGGAAGACGCGGCGGTTTTTCGGAGGCGATGCAGGAACTCGTCATTCAGACCGTGGTGAATGCGCTGATCCAGAGCAGCTTCACCGCCATCGTCGCCGTCGGACTCGTCCTCATCATCGGCGTCATGCAGATCGTCAACTTCGCGCACGGCGAGCTCTACATGGCGGGCGCCTATACGCTCTGGTTCAGCTTCTCCGAGCTCCACGTGCCGTTCTTCCTGGCGATCCTGGTCGCCATCGTGGTTGTGACCGTGATCGGTATTTTCATGGAGCGAAGTTTGTTCCGCCCCATGCGCGGGAACCTGCTGGGCGGCCTCATCGTGTCGGTCGGCATGCTGTTCGTCCTCCAAGTCTTGGCCGTGTGGTTATTCGGCGAAGGCCTTATGAAGCACATCGACCCGCCGTTTGAGGAGGTGTGGACGGTGTTCGGAATCGAGGGCGTGACCGTCCCCAATCAGCGCCTCGTCGTCGTCGCCGTGGCCGGTGCCCTGTTGATGGCTTTCTGGTTTTTCCTGCGTCGCACCAAGGTGGGCTGGGCGCTCAGGGCCTGCACGCAGGATCCCGACGCCGCGGCTCTGCAAGGCATCTCGATCGATAAGTTCTCGCTCATTGCCATGGTCATCTCGGCCGCGCTCGCCGGCGCGGCGGGCGCGGTCATGGCGCCGCTCGTCGTGGTCGATCCCTACATGGGGCACAATGTGCTCATCACCGCGATCATCGTCATGATCGTGGGCGGGATGGGGAGCCTCGAGGGGGCCCTGATCGCCGCCGTGGCGTACAGCTTTTTCCACACCTTCGTGACGACCTTCGCGGACGGTGTGCTGGCCACGATCTTCGGGCTTCTCCTCATGATGGTCGTGCTCATCGTGCGGCCGACCGGCATCTTCGGCACCCGTGAGAAATTCTAGGCTCGCTCCCGGCACGATCGTCGGCGTCGCGGTGCTGCTGGCCGCCATCGGCGTCCTGCCGTTCGTTCTCCCCCTGCACTGGATCGACGTCTTCATCTTTCTGTTTCTGAACGTCATTGTCGTGGTCAGCTTCCGGCTGGTCGCGATCACGGGCGAGTTCACCATGGCGCACGCGGTGCTCACCGGATGCGGCGGCTATGCCAGCGCGCTGCTGTCGAAGGAGCTGGGCGTCACGCCGTGGCTGAGCGTGCCGATCGGCGCCGTCGTTGCCGCCGCGATCGCCTATGTCTTGAGCTTCCCGCTGTTCCGGATGAAGGGTTTCTATTTCCTGATCGCCTCCTTCGCCGGTGGCGAGGCGATCCGGCTCTCCTGGGAGCGCTTCCGCGACCCGTTCGGCGGCTACACCGGCCTCAAGCGGGTTCCCGACCTCGAGGTCGGCTTCCTCGGTCTCGATTTCGGCAAGCCGGTGCCGTTCTATTTTCTGGCGCTTGGCATCGGGCTGATCTGCCTCGTCGTCATGTACCGCATCGAGCACTCGCGCTTCGGGCTCAATTTCCATGCCGTGCACTACAAGGACTCCCTGGCCGAGTCCATTGGCCTGAGCACGCGGCGCTACCGCACGATCGCGTTCGTGACCGCCTCCTTCTTCACCGGGTTGTCGGGCGCGTTGCTCGCGCACTATCTGGGCTCCGTGAACCCGAACCTCTTCGGCCTGGGCCAGATGCTTCACATCCTGGTGTGGTCGATCGTCGGTGGGCTCGGAACCTTCGCCGGGCCGATCATCGGCGTGGCGCTGCTCTCGGTGCTCGACGAGTCGTTCCGCGCCTTCGATCAGTTTCGTCCCGCGATCTACGGCATCATCCTGATCCTGACGATGCTGTTCCTCCCCACGGGCCTCGAGAGTCTCCCCGAGAAGCTCAAGCCCTATCTCGCGCGTCTGTTCGGACCGCGCTAGCGCGGAATCCGACCAAGTGGAAGCGCCCCCTCCCCCTACCCCCTCCCACGCGGGGAGGGGGGACGAAACAAATAGCTCCCTCCCCCCTCGCGGGGGAGGGCTGGGGTGGGGATGGCCGACAGGCTCAACGCGCTCGCGCGCGATTCCACTCCGGCGGATTTCGCTTTAGCCGGCCGTCTGCACCGCGCGCAGATCGGCGAGGCGCAGCAGGGGGGCGAGATCGACCGCGGCGGTCAAGCGCCTCTCGTCGGTCATCTTGCGCCACGAGCGGCGTAAGAACCG
>CAZVZP010000247.1:0-3278 GCA_964631625.1 uncultured Hyphomicrobiales bacterium
CGTATGTCGGAGAGCACGGCGAAACGGTCGCCCTCCTTGATCACGCCCATGGCGATGCCGGCGACGGGCCGCACGATCGGGACGCCCGCGTCCATCAGCGCGAGCGCCGTGCCGCAAACGGTGGCCATCGAGGAGGAGCCGTTCGATTCCGTAATCTCGGAGACGACCCGGACCGTGTAGGGGAAGTCCTCCTTCTTGGGCAGGACCGCGCGGGTGGCGCGCCAGGCGAGCTTGCCGTGGCCGATCTCGCGCCGGCCCGGGCCGCGCAGCACCGAGGCCTCGCCCACCGAATAGGGCGGGAAGTTGTAGTGCAGGAGGAAGTGCTCGCGGTATTCGCCCTCGAGCACGTCCATGATCTGCTCGTCCTGGCCGGTGCCCAGCGTCGCGGCGGCGAGCGACTGCGTCTCGCCGCGGGTGAAAAGGGCCGAGCCGTGGGCGCGCGGCAAGATGCCCACCTCGCAGACGATGGGTCGGATCTCGGCGGTGCCGCGTCCGTCGATGCGGCGCTCGCCCTCGATGATGCGCGTGCGCACGATATTCTTCTCGAGATCCTTGAGCGCGGCTCCGACCGCGACCGGCTCCTTCTCCTCCGCCGCGAACACCGCCTCGAGCTCCTGGCGGATTGCGCTCAAGCGCTTCTGGCGCTCCTGCTTGGCGGTGATGCGGTAGGCCTCGCCCAGGCGCGTGCGCGCCATCTCCTCCAGGCGCCGCGCGATCTCGGGCGCATCGTCGGGCTCGACGGGTTCGGGCCAGGGCTCGTGCGCCGCCGATTCGGCCAGGCCGATGATCGCCCGGATCACGGGCTGAATCTGCTCGTGGCCGAACATCACGGCGCCCAACATCTCTTGTTCCGTGAGCTCCCGGGCCTCCGATTCGACCATGAGCACGCCGTCGGATGTGCCCGCGACCACGAGGTCGAGCCGCGACTCGCGCTCGCGCTCGAGCGACGGATTGAGCACGTACTGCCCGTCCACGAAGCCCACGCGGCAGCCCCCGACGGGGCCCAGGAACGGAATGCCCGAGAGGGTGAGCGCCGCCGAGGCGCCGATCAGAGCCGGGATATCGGAGTCGTTCTCGTTGTCGAAGGAAAGCACCGTGCAGATGATTTGCGTCTCGTTGCGGAAGCCCGGCGCGAAGAGGGGGCGCAGCGGCCGGTCGATGAGACGCGAGACGAGCGTATCCTTCTCGGTCGGGCGCCCTTCGCGCTTGAAGAAGCCGCCCGGAATCTTGCCGGCGGCGAAATATTTTTCCTGATAGTTGACCGTGAGCGGAACAAAGTCGGTGCCCGGCCTTACCGTTTTCTCCGCGACGACGGTCGCGAGCACGACGGTCTCGCCGTAGCTGACCACGACCGCACCGTTCGCCTGGCGTGCGATCTTGCCGGTCTCGAGCGCAAGCTTGCGCCCGCCCCACAGCAATTCCTTTCGGTGGATATCGAACATTCCCATTCCTTCCTTGCGCCAGCGACGGCCCATCCGCCGCGGCGCCGTGAGTGACCGAGGCCCCCTTGGGCCCCGGCAAGCGACCCGCTCCATGCGGGCCCGTGCGTCGTCGAGTCGAACGATTGAGGCCGTTGACCCGCGCGGCCCCGGCGGCGCCCCGATGCCGGGCGCGCCCCACCGCTCGGGCGCGTGGCGCGACCCACGGGCTGCCGCAGCCCCGCCCTACTTGCGCAGGCCAAGGCGTTGTATGAGTGAGTTGTAGCGCGCGACATTGATCCGGCGCACGTAGTCGAGAAGGCTGCGCCGCGTGTTCACCATCTTGAGGAGACCCCGGCGCGAATGGTGGTCCTTCTTGTGCACGCCGAAGTGACCGGTGAGGTTCCGAATCCGTTCGGTGAGCAAGGCGACCTGAACCTCGGGCGAGCCCGTGTCGGTCTCGGCGGTCGCGTACTCGGCGATGATCGTCTTCTTACGCTCGACTGTAACCGACATCGATTGGGCTTCCTTACAGGTTGAAGACGCGCAGCGCGCGCGCCTCGCCCGCCGCGACCTCGGCAAGAGCCACCGGCCGGCCCGCGGCCATGGCGTACACGGTGCCTTCGGGCGCCGGGTTCACGCGCACGGCCTGGCCATGACGCAGCCGCTCGGCCTGGGGCTGGGTCAAACGCAGAGCCGGGATGTCGACCAGCCCTGCCTCGACCGGGAGCAGGGTCGCTTCGGGGCCGCCACTATGCACGAGCGCACCCAATTTATCTAGGGAAATCGCGTGCTTCTCGTCGAACGGCCCGACCTTGAGGCGGCGCAACGAGGCGACGTAGCCGAGCACGCCCAGGCGCTCGGCCAAATCGCGCACCAGGGCGCGCACGTAGGTGCCCTTGCCGCACACCACCTCGAAGCTCGCGCTCTCGGGGCCCGCCTCGAGGAGGACCGCACCGTGTGGACCGCGCCAACCCTGCTCCTCTCGATCGACCCGGCGGTCACGGGCCTCACGCCCGACGCGGTCATGCACGCCCTCCGGCGCGGCGACCCCTCGATCATGGTTCGTGTCCACCGGGGCGAGCTCCTGGTCGACCCCCATTGCCTGCGCGGCGACGAGGCGAGCCTCGTGGCCCGGCGCCTCCGGGAAGAGCTGCGCCGGCGGCCGGCCCGGCCCTGACACCCAAGGTCCTCGATCCCCCAACCCCCATGTCGCGGCCTCTCTTCCCGACCACCGTCATCGGCAGCCTCCCCCGGCCGGCCTGGGTCCGGGACGTCATCCTCGACCGGAAGGCCGGGCGTCTCAACGAGGCGGAGGCGGATCGTCTCCTGGACCCGGCCATCGACACGGCCATCCGGCTGCAGGAGCGCGCGGGACTGGACGAGATCACCGACGGCGAGTGGCGGCGCGAGAGCTACGTCAAGGTGTTCGCCGAGCGCGTCCGCGGTTTCCGGCCTGATCTGAACCCGAGCGGCGGGCTTCCGCACCCCGCGGTCGTGGCTCCGATCGAGTACCACCGTGAGATCGCGGCCCCGGAGGTCCGTTACACGCGCGCCCGGACGGATCGCCGCGTCAAGGCCACCTTGCCGGCGCCCTACATCATCGGGCGCCGGATGTGGCATCCCGAGCACTCCCGGGCCGCGTACCCGACGCGCGAGGGCCTCATGCGCGACTGCGTCGGCGTGCTGCGCCGGGAGATCGAGGCGGTACGCGCGGCCGGCGCGCACACCGTGCAGCTGGACGAGCCCTGGCTCGCCACCCTGGTGGACCCGCGCTTCCGGACCGAGGAGGGCATCGAGGACGTCCGCTACGAGATGGACCTGTGCGCCGATCTTCTCAACCAGACGCTGGACGGCCTC
>CAZVZP010000248.1:0-3255 GCA_964631625.1 uncultured Hyphomicrobiales bacterium
GGGCGCCGCCAACCAGGGCCAGGTGTACGAGGCCTTCAACATGGCCTCCCTGTGGCGCCTGCCCGCGATCTTCGTCATCGAGAACAACCGCTACGCCATGGGCACCGAGATCCGGCGCGCCAAGGCGGGCGCCGAGCTGTTCGAGCGCGGAGCGGCGTTCGGCATTCCAGGCGAGCAGGCCGACGGCATGGACGTGCTCGCGGTGAAGGAGGCCACCCAACGCGCGGTTCGGCATGGTCGCGAGGGCAAGGGGCCCGCCCTCCTCGAGATGATGACCTACCGCTACCGGGGCCATTCGATGTCGGACCCGGGCAAGTACCGCACCAAGGACGAGGTGAGCAAGGTGCGCGCCGAGCAAGACTCGATCGAGCACGTGCGCAGGCTGTTGCTCGACGGGGGCGCGAGCGAGGACGAGCTCAAGGAGATCGACCGCGAGGTCAAGACGCTGATCAACGAGGCGGCGGCGTTCGCCCAGGACAGTCCCGAGCCCGATCCGGCCGAGCTCGAAACCGACGTCTACCGCGAGGCGTGAGGGAGCGGCCGGCGATGGCGATGCAGACGGTGCGCGAGGCGTTGCGCGACGCCATGGCGGAGGAGATGCGCCGCGACCCGGACGTTTTCCTCATGGGCGAGGAGGTCGGCGAATACCAGGGCGCCTACAAGGTGAGCCAGGGCCTGCTCGAGGAATTTGGCGCCCGTCGCGTCATCGACACGCCGATCACCGAGGCCGGCTTCGCCGGCATCGGCGTCGGCGCGGCGTTCGGGGGTCTGAAGCCCATCGTCGAGTTCATGACCTTCAACTTCGCCATGCAGGCGATCGATCAGCTCGTCAACTCCGCCGGCAAGACGCTCTACATGTCGGGCGGTGCGCTCAACTGCCCGATCGTCTTCCGCGGCCCCAACGGCGCGGCCGTGCGGGTCGCTGCCCAGCACTCCCAATGCTATGCGAGCTGGTTTGGCCACGTGCCGGGCCTCAAGGTCGTCGCGCCCTATTCGGCGGGCGACGCCAAGGGGCTGCTCAAGTCGGCGATCCGCGATCCCAACCCGGTGATCGTACTCGAAAACGAGCTCTTGTACGGCCAGAGCTTCGAGGTGCCGGACGCCGAGGACCATCTGGTGCCCATTGGCCGCGCAGGCCTCGCGCGCGAGGGCAAGGACGTGACGATCGCCGCCTTCTCGATCGCCGTGGGCTTTGCGCTGCACGCGGCCGAGGCGCTGGCCGAGCAGGGCATCAGCGCCGAGATCGTCGATCTGCGCACCATCCGCCCGCTCGACGTCGACGCGGTGTTGACCTCGCTGCGCAAGACCAACCGTCTCGTCACCGTCGAAGAGGGCTGGCCGTTCGCCGGCATCGGCGCGGAGATTGCGGCGCGCGTCATGGAAGGGGCGTTCGACGATCTCGATGCACCGGTTGTGCGCGTAAGCGGCGCGGACGTGCCGATGCCCTACGCCGGAAAGTTGGAGAAGCTTGCGCGCCCGGGCCCCGAGGCGATCGTCGCCGCGGCGCGCAAGGTTTGTTACGCGGACTGACGCCGGCTCTCAGCTTACGGCCACGCTGACCCACGATGCCAACCCCGATCCTGATGCCCGCGCTCTCGCCCACCATGGAGGAGGGCAAGCTCGCGAAGTGGCTCAAGGCCGAAGGAGATGCCATCGCTGCGGGCGATGCCATCGCCGAGATCGAGACCGACAAGGCCACCATGGAGGTCGAGGCCGCCGAGGACGGGCGGCTCGGCAAGATCCTGGTGCCCGAGGGCACCGAGGGGGTCAAGGTCAACACGGCGATCGCGCTCTTGCTCGGCGAGGACGAAGAGGAAGCGGCGCTCGAGGAAGCCGAAGAAGCGGCTGCGCCGCCTGCGAAGGAAGCAGCCAAGCCCGCGCCCGAGAAGGCGGCCGAGGCGGAGAGGCCGGAGGCCACGGAAAGGGCCGAGGTCCAAGCGAAGCAAAAGAGAGCGGAAAAACGCCCCGAGGCAGCGCCTGCGCTCAAGCCCGAGGCCAAGGCCATGCCCGCGCGCGAGGGCGAACGGATCATCGCCAGCCCGTTGGCGCGGCGTCTGGCCTCGCAAGCGGGTCTTAGGCTTGCGGCGATCGAAGGGAGCGGCCCGCACGGACGCATCGTCAAGGCCGATGTGGAGGCGGCACGCGCCGCCGCTCCGCGCCGCGAGATGGCGGTGGCGCCACGGCTCGCGGCCGCCGTGGTGCCCGCGGGCGGCGTCTACACCGACGTCCCGCACAGCACCATCCGCCGCATCATCGCCAAGCGATTGGTCGAAGCGAAGCAGACGATCCCGCACTTCTATCTCACCATCGACTGCGAGATCGACCGGCTCCTCGAGTTGCGCAAGGAGCTCAACGCCAAATCGGACGCCTACAAGCTCTCGGTCAACGATTTCATCATTCGCGCGCTGGCCTTGAGCCTGCGCCGCGTGCCCGAGGCCAACGCGGTGTGGATGGAAGAGGCGCTGCGCCAGTACGCAAACGTGGACGTTTCGGTGGCGGTGGCGATCGAGGGCGGCCTGGTCACGCCGGTGATTCGCGATGCCGATCAGAAGGGGCTTGCGGCCATCTCGAACGAGATGAAGCAGCTTTCCGAGCGCGCGCGGGCCAAGCCCATGGGCTTGAAGCCCGAGGAATACCAGGGCGGCACCACGAGCGTCTCGAACCTCGGCATGTACGGCGTCCGCGAGTTCGCAGGCGTCATCAATCCGCCGCAGGCGACGCTCCTCGCGGTGGGCGAGGGCTCACCCCGCCCGGTGGTCAAGAACGGCGCGCTATCGGTTGCCACCGTGATGTCGTGCACGCTCTCCTGCGATCACCGGGTGGTCGACGGCGCGCTGGGCGCGCGGCTCCTTCAGGTCTTCAAGGGCTTCCTCGAAGACCCCGTGACGATGCTGCTCTAAGGCGATGGCACAAGATACCTACGATATCGTGGTGATCGGCGGCGGGCCGGGCGGCTACGTCTGCGCCATCCGCGCGAGCCAGCTCGGCTTCAAGACCGCGGTCATCGAGCGCGAGCACCTGGGCGGCATCTGCCTCAACTGGGGCTGCATCCCGACCAAGGCGCTGTTGCGCGCCTCCGAGATCCATCATCTCTTGCACCGGCTCGGCGATTACGGCTTCTCGGCGAGCGACATCCGCTACGACGTCAAGAAGGTGATCGAGCGCTCGCGCAAGGTGGCCGATCAGCTCTCGCGCGGCGTGGCCTTCCTGATGAAGAAGAACAAGATCACGGTTTACGACGGGCACGGACGGCTG
>CAZVZP010000249.1:0-3245 GCA_964631625.1 uncultured Hyphomicrobiales bacterium
TGGCCCATGCGGCCCGCGACGCCATGGCGCGCGCCTGGACAATCTAGAGCGCAATCCGCTCAAGTGGAAACGGCCCCCTCCCCCTATCCTCCTCCCGCGAGGGGCGGGGGAACAAAAGGAAGCGCCCCTTCCCCCCTTGTGGGGGAGGGTCGGGGCGGGGGCTTGAGCGGCAAGCTCAAGACACCCCTTACGTGATTCCACAGCACCGGATTTTGATCTAGATGCCCTTCGTGATCCCGGCCGTGGCGGCGGCCGTGGGCGCCGCTGCCAGCGGTTTCGCCATCGCCGGCAGCACGGTGCTCGGCGCGCTCGCCGTGTTCGGCGTCAACGTGGCGCTCTCGGGCCTGGCCGCGGCGCTGAAGAAGGAGCCCAAGCGCGCGGAGCTTTCGAGCCTCGCGCGCTCCTCGCGCACGCTCAACATCCGCGAGCCCGTGGCTGCGCGACGCGCGATCTACGGCCAGGCCAAGGTGGGCGGCGCCGTGGTCTATATCGCAACCGCCCAGTTCCGCAAGCCCCGCGACACGCTCTTGATTGCGCTGGCGCTCGCGGGCCATGAGGTGGCCGCGGTAGAGCGCTTCTGGTTCGATGACGTCGAGCTTACAAGCTTTCAGGCCTCGAACGGCACGCCCGGAGCGACGAAGGCGCCGAGCCGGTACAAGGACCGAGCGTTTGTCTACACGCACCTGGGGACGGCGACGCAAGTCGTCGACGAGGCGCTCAACCTGGCGAAACCGTCGGAATGGACGACGGCCCACCGGCTGCAGGGCATCGCCTACTTAGGCTTGAAGCTGATCCAGCGGGAGAACGAAAACATCTACTCCGCGCTCCCTCAGATCACCGCGTTCGTCAAGGGCAAGAAAGTGTTCGACCCGCGGGATTCGCAAACCCGCTGGACCCAGAACCCGGCGCTTGCCTTGCGCGACCACCTGCTCGACGCGACCCTCGGCCTGGGCGTGGCCGCAGCCGAGATCGAGAGTGCGGAGCTGATCGCGGCGGCCAACCTGTGCGAGGAGATGGCCGCGGTCAAACAGGCGGCGGACGGCTTCACCGCCGATCCCGCGACCGATGTGCTCACGCGCTCGACGACGAACGCCCGGCTCATCGTCGGCGACGCGGTCAACCTGAGCACGACCGGAAGCCTGCCCGGCGGCCTGGCCGCGGGCGTCGACTACTACGTCATGCCGATCGACGACTCGCGATTCAAGTTGGCCGCCACGCTGCTCAATGCCTACGACGGCCTTGCGATCAATGTGAGCTCGGCGGGCTCCGGCAGCCACACGGCGACCCGCGTCAAGGAGCCGCGCTATACGCTGAATGGCACCTTCGACAGCGACGAGCCCGAGTCGGAGATCATCGAAAAGATGCTCAGCGCCATGGACGGCAAACTCGTCCGCTCGGGGGGCAAATGGTTGATCCGGGCCGGGCAGTACGCGGCGCCCACCGTCACGCTCGATGAGGGGGATCTGCGGGGGCCGATCGAGGTGGGCACGAAGATTCCCCGGCGCGACCGCTTCAACGCGCTCAAGGGGGTCTACATCTCGCCCGACAACGACTGGCAGGCCTCGGATTTTCCGCCGCTGACCGACGCCACCGCCGAGGCGAACGACGGCGGGCGCATCTACAAGGACATCGAGCTGCCGTTCACGATCAGCGCAGGGATGGCGCAGAGGCTGGCCAAGATCGCGCTGAAGAAAGGCCGTGCCGAAAAAACCGTGCGCTATCCCGCGAAACTCACGGCGCTTGCCGTCATCGCCTCGGATACGGTGGCGATCACCAACGCGCGCATGGGCTGGAGCGCCAAGCCGTTCTGGATCGAGGACTGGCGGCTTACGGTCGAGGACGACGAAGGAGGCGCGCCGGTGCTGGGCGTCGATCTCAACTTACGCGAGGCGGCCTCGTCGATCTACGACTGGAACGCCGGCACCGAGGAAGTGCTCTCGGAGCTCAAGGCCTTCTCGGATTTGGGCGATGCGCTCTCCGAGGTGCCCTCGGACGTGACCGGCTTCTCGGTGGTGCAGGAAGCAATAGTGAACAACTTCAAGTGGAACCCGGTGCCGGACAACTTCATCGACGGGTACGTGATCAAGTTCGGACCGCGCGGCGCGACTTCCTGGGACGATGCAACGCCCGTGAGCGAGGTCACGCGCGGCACCTCGATCACCAACGCCACGGTGCCGCCCGGGGACTGGACCTGCTTCATCAAGGCAGTCAACGCCTTCACGCTCAACGGCGAGGCGCAGAGGAACGAGTCGGTGAACGCGGCGTCTTACGATGCGGTGATCGAGAGAACAGGTGACGCGCTCGAAGATACGGACCAGGCGCCGGGCTGGCCGGGCACCTTCGACGGGCTCAACAAGCACTGGACCGGCGTGCTCATGCACCAATCGAAGGACTTGGCCGGGGCGGCAAACGACTTCACGACCTTCGATACCGTGGTGCCGAACCCGACCGTGCTCGGAACCTACGAGGCGCCGGAGCAGGATGTGGGCTTCGACGACACGGTGCGGGTGTTCGGCGACATCCGCTCCTCGCTCGTGATCGGGCAGACGTCGGGCGTCGCCAACCCTCAAGCCCAGATCGACTACCGGCTCGCGGCCTCCTCCTACGACGGCTTCGAACCGTGGTCGCTGGGATCGATCACCGCGCGCAAGATCAAGCAGCGCTTCGTCAACGACTCGGGCGTGGGGCTCGCCAAGATCACCGGCTTCATTCCCGACGTCGACCGGGACGAGCGCACCGAGAGTGGCACCAACGTCGTGATCGCGGTGGGCGGCACGGCGATCACCTTCGCGACCCCATTTCACTCCTCTCCGCTCATCACGGCCACCCCGCAAGGGTCGGCCGCGCGCATCGCCGTGATCACGGCGAAGAGCACGGCGGGATTTTCGGTCAAGGTGTTCGACGCCGCGGGAACGGACGTAGGGGGCACGGTCGATTGGGAGGCGCGCGGTGTTTAGAGTTTGGCGCGCGATCAGTGTTCTGGTTTCAAAGAACTCAGGTTCTTACACTCTGCGCTTTGTTCCACCAATCTCTTCGCAACCGCTTCCGCGGCTTCTACTGGCAGCCGAAAAGCGAGTTGAGTTTCCATACCTTTGTCAAGAACGAGCACAAGATGCGGCGGCTGTTCCATCGGCAGAATCGCCACGTCGATTGAGCGTATATCGAGCATGGGCAGCTCTTCCCACTTGCCGCGCTTATCCAACGGTCCGGCGACTTCCCGCGATTCGTAAGATCGGGTTCCACGC
>CAZVZP010000250.1:0-3179 GCA_964631625.1 uncultured Hyphomicrobiales bacterium
TCGAACCCCTACGACCGAAGTCACCAGATCCTAAATCTGGCGCGTCTACCAATTCCGCCACGCCCGCGCACCTGGCCGCGCCCGGCCGCTTCGAAGCGCCCCATATAGCACAGTTTGTCGGGCAGACCACGGGCCCTCGGCCTCAGCGGCCGCCCCGCCGCCGGCGCCGGTGCGATGGCACAGGCTCCGGTTTCTCGGCTACGGCCGCGAGCAACCAGTCACGGAAGCGCTTGACCTTCGGACGCTCGGGCCCCTCGGCGGGCGCGACGACGTAATAGGCCGCATCGTCCGGCAGCGCGAGGGCAAAAGGCGTGACCAGCCGACCCGCGCTGAGATCGCCTTCGGCGATGGGCGCACCGATCAAAGCGACGCCCAGGCCCCTGATCGCCGCCTCGAGCGCGGCGAGATCGTCGTCGAACATCGGCCCGCGCGAAGGCTCGACGCCGGAAACGCCCGCGGCCGTGAGCCACATGCGCCATTGATCGTCATAGCCCGTGACCCGAAGCAGCGTGTGCCGCTTAAGGTCCTCGGGCCGGCGCAAGGGCGGGTCGCCATCCGCAAGCGCCGGGCTGCAGACCGGCACGCAATCCTCCTTGACGAGGTAGGAGGATTGCACGCCGGGCCAGCGGCCCCGGCCGTAGCGGATGGCAATGTCCACGTCCTCGCGCGCGAAATCGACGAGCGCGAGCGAGGTCGAGATGCGCACGTCGATCTCCGGGTTCTGGGCTTGAAAGCCGCCAAGACGGGGCACCAGCCACTTCACGGCGAAGGAGGCGAGCGTGCTGACGGTGAGCACGCCCTTCTCGTCCGCGTGGCGGAGCCGCTCGGTGGCCTCGCGCAGCTGATCGAAGGCGGCGCGCACCGCTGGAAGATAAGCAGTGCCCGTCTCGGTCAATCCGAGCGTGCGGTTGCGCCACACGAAGAGCGGCCGGCCGAGCTGTTCCTCGAGCCGCTTGATCTGGTGGCTCACCGCGGTCTGGGTCACGCCGAGCTCGACGGCCGCGCGGGTGAAGCTTCTCTGCCGCGCCGCAGCTTCGAAGGCCTTGAGGCCGTTCAGGGAAGGCAGCCGTGGGTTCATTCAATGATGATCTTTTGTCATCATATAGACGACAATTTGTCGTTTGTAAAGCACTGCCAATAGCGCCATTTTCCCAGCCAACAAAGGCTATTTCGAGGAGAACAGCAATGACTTTCGCAACCGACTGCATGACGAAATATCTTGAGGAACAGGTCGCGCCCCGAGGGCTCTTGGGCCGCCTCCGCCAGCTCCTCGAGCTCTGGCGCTGTCGGATGCGCGTGCGCGCCGAACTCGCGGGCCTCGACGCCCGCAGCATCCAAGACATCGGGGTCACGGTGGCCTCGATCGAGGCCGAGTTGCGCAAGCCGTTCTGGCGGCCGATCGCGCTCAGGCCCGAGCGGGATGTGCAGTAGCATCGGCCCTGGATCGGCCGCGGCCGTTGGCGCCGACGGCCGGTCCGGGGTCAGCTCTTCCTCAGAGCGAAACGGCGGCCCTCGCCCTTGAGCAGATTGCGCACGGCCGAGGCCGCCGCGATCCGCCCCTCGGCGCTGTAGGCCTCGTGATTGGCCTCGATCTCCGCGAGCCGGTAATTGTAGTTGACCATCATACCGTAGGACTGTTCGAGCCCCTTGGCGGACGGATCGGCGCGCCAGTTGATCCGCTCGATGCGCGCACCGTTGCGCAGGTGAAAACGCGCGACCGGGTCGCGTGCCTCGCCGTCCTCGCGCTTCTCCTCGAGCAGATAGTGGGCGCACAGCGCGCTCAGCGGCTCTTCGAGGCCCTGGCTCATCGCGCGATCACCCATCCAATCACGGCCTAAGACATTCTTGAGGGCCGCGACCGCATCGTCCCCCCCAACCACCTTGAGCAGCGGACGATAATCGATGTCCGGGGGCAGCTCGCCCTCGGCGAGCGTCCCTTCGAGCCAGGACCGGAAGCCCGGCACCGGGGACAGCGTGGCGAATATCTTCAGGCGCGGGAAGCCGCGCGCGAGATCATCCGCCACCTGCTTGATCAGGAAGCCGCCGAAGTTGATGCCGGCGAGGCCTTTCTGGGCATTGGAAATCGAATAGAAGACGGCCGTATCCGCCTCCGCCGGATCGCTCGGCGGAGCGCGTTCATCGAGCAGCGCGTCGATCTCGGAGGCCATGCCCGAAACGAGCGCAACGGCGAGGAAGATGAGCGGCTCGCCCGGCATGCGCGGATGGAAGAAGGCGAAGAGCCGGCGGTCGGATTCAAGCCGCTTCTTGAGCGCGTCCCACGACCGGATGGCGTGCACCGCCTCGTACGCGATGAGCTTTTCCAAGACCGCCGCCGGCGAGCCCCAGCTGATGCGCTCCAGGTCGAGAAAGCCCACGTCGAACCAGGCCTGGAACAGCCGCTTGAGGTCGGCCTCGACCGCCATGAGCTCTTCGTCGCGCGCGATCAGATCGAGCGCCTCGGCGCGCATATCGACCAGGAACTTGACCCCTTCGGGCAGCGCCGTGAACTGGGTGAAGAGCTTGCCGCGCGGCGTCTGGAGCGCATCGCGCAAGGCTTGCTCGGCCAGGAAGCGATCCTTGCCGGCAGCGGCCTTGCGCACCGTCTCGATCACCTTCTCCACCAGCGCGTGGTTGGGGCCGAAATCCCGCGCCAAGAGGGACAAAAAACGAAAACGCCCTTCGGCATTGAGCTGCAGATAGGTCCGTCCGAGCTCGGCCGCACGCACGCGCGCCGAGACCTCGCCGCCCCGCGCCTCGAGGCACTCCACGATCTGCTCGCGCACGCGGCGCATATCCGCCTCGGGCAGGTCGGGCCGCAGCGGCACGCCCGCCGCGCCCCGCGAAGCGGCGCGGATGTCGCGCCACGCGCTGCGCAGGTTCTCGAGGGTGCGGTCGAACAGCCGCGGTCTTTGGGTCTCGTTCATGGCTCGAAGCGCGGACGATCCTTCGGGGGGCGCAGCGCGACCGGCCGCGCAGCCCCGGCCTCTCGCACATAGCGCAAAACTCTCAAGAACTAGATAAGGCGCCCCGGCGCCATCGCAAAGAGCGGCAATTGGCCACGGGGCCCCTCGAACGGAAGGGGCTCCGTCCATACCGAGAGGACCGGCAGCGAAGCCGCCGGGGTGCTAGTGGTGCGAATCGAACACTTGGTACCCGCGACTGAGCTCACCCTTCGAGAC
>CAZVZP010000251.1:0-3172 GCA_964631625.1 uncultured Hyphomicrobiales bacterium
CGCCGCCGAGCACGCGGCTTTTCGCGTAGATCACGCAGGCCTGACCGGGCGCAACGCCCTCCTCCGGCTCGTCGAGCGCAACGCGGACGCGCTGGCCCTCGAGCGGGCGCACCCAGGCGGCAACGCCGGGGCGCGTCGAGCGGATCTTGACATGCGCGGGCACCCCTTCCTCGGCGAGCGGAGCGCGATCGAGCCAGTTGAGCGCCCGGGCGGTGAAGACCGAGACACCCAGGGCGCGGCGTGGGCCCACGACCACGCGGCGGCTCTGCGGCTCGAGGCGTACGACATAGAGCGGCTCGCTCCCGCTAACGGCGAGACCGCGCCTCTGCCCCACCGTGAAATGGGCTACGCCCTCGTGGCGCCCGAGCAGGCGACCCTCAAGATCGACGATCTCGCCCGGCGCCAAGGCCTCCGGGCGGAGCCGCTCGATGACCCGCGCGTAGTCTCCGCCGGGCACGAAACAGATGTCCTGGCTGTCGCGCTTCTCGGCCACGGGCAGGTTGAAACGTCGGGCCAAAGCCCGCACCTCGCCCTTGCCGAGCACGCCTAAGGGGAAGCGCAGGTAAGATAACTGCTCGCGGGTCGTGGCGAACAGGAAGTAGCTCTGATCGCGCGCCTCCTCGCTCGCGCGGTGCAGCTCGGGCCCCTGCGCGCTCTCGAGCCGGCGCGCGTAGTGCCCGGTCGCGAGCGCATCGGCGCCGAGCTCGCGCGCCATGGCGAGGAGATCACGGAACTTCACGGTCTGGTTGCAGCGCACGCACGGGATCGGGGTCAGTCCCGCGACGTAATTATCGGCGAAATCGTCGATCACCGCGCGGGCGAAGCGCCGCTCGTAGTCGAGCACGTAATGGGGGATGCCGAGCGCATCCGCCACGTTGCGCGCGTCGTGGATGTCCTGGCCCGCGCAGCAGGCGCCGGGGCGGCCGGTGGCGCGGCCATGATCGTAGAGCTGCAGCGTGATGCCGATGACGTCATAGCCCTCGCCCTTGAGCAGCGCGGCGACGGTCGAGGAGTCGACGCCTCCCGACATGCCCACCACCACCCGCGTGTGCGCCGCGGGCTTACCGAAGCCCAGGCTGTTCATGGCAGGAGACTATAGGGCGGACCGCGGCGCCGGCAACCGCAGGCGCGGCGGCGCTTCCTCTGACCCAGAGGCGCTAGAGCGCAATTGGATTAAGTGGAAGCACCCCCTCCCCCTACCCCCTCCCGCGAGGAGAGGGGGACGAAACTAAGAAACTCCTTCGCGGCGCGTGGGAGGTCGGGAAGGTGGCGAAATGTGCCTCGGAATAGGGCGGACCAAATAAGAAACTCCCTCCCCCCTCCTCGTGGGGGAGGGTCGGGGTGGGGGCATCGGCAAATTTGACGCTCACCCGTGATTCCACTCCGCCAAATAACGCGCTAGCCGTTGCGTGCGTCGCGGGTGTCCGGCGGCAGGCGCACGGTCAGCCCGTCGAGCTCCTCGGTCATGATGATCTGGCAGCCAAGCCGCGAGGTCTCGGTCAAGCCGAAGGCGAGATCGAGCATGTCCTCCTCGTCTTCCGAAGGCTCGTTCAAGCGCTCGAGATCGTCCGGATCGACGAGGACATGGCAGGTCGAACAGGCGAGCGAGCCCTCGCAGGCACCCTCGAGATCGACGCCGTGCAGGTGCGCGATCTCCATCACCGAGAGGCCGAGCGGCGCATCCACCTCCCGGCGCGTGCCGTCGCGCTCGACGAACGTCATCTTGGGCATGGCTCGGCCGTTCCCTCCGCCTTATCGCGCCCCGTGTTCCCGTGGGCGCCTCGCCGGCACCCGACCGGCTTAATAGGGGGAGTGAATTCCATCGCGCAAGTGTTTATGCCGAGGCTCGGCCCAACGTCGCAGCCTCCGCGCGCAGACGATTGGCCTCGCGCACCACCGCGTCGGCCGTGTAGTCCACCTCCGCCTCGCTCGTCGGCCGGCCCAGGCCGAAGCGGACCGAGGTGTTGGCCAGGGCGTCCGAGACGCCCAACGCGCGCAACACGTAGGACGGCTCCACCGTCGCCGAGGTGCAGGCGGAGCCCGAGGAGAGGGCGATGTCCTTGAGCGCGGCGAGCAATGCCCCTGGGGCCAAGCCCTCGAAGCTCAGGTTGAGGTTGTTGGGCAGCCTCTTCTCCATATCACCGTTGAGGTGCACGCCCTTAACCCGCGACGTGATCGACGCCAGCAAGCGATCGCGCAGGACTTTGAGCCGCCGGCTCTCGGCCTCGCCCTCCTCCCGGTAGATGGCGCAAGCCTTGCCGAGGCCGACGGCGAGCGGCGCCGGCACGGTGCCCGAGCGCCAGCCCCGCTCCTGCCCGCCGCCGTCGAACAGGGGGTCGAGCCGCACGCGCGGCCGCCGGCGCAGGTACAACGCGCCGATGCCCTTGGGCCCGTAGATCTTGTGCCCCGAGATGCTCAAGAGATCGATCGCCAGGCGCTCGACATCGACGGGAATCTTGCCCACGGCCTGGGCCGCATCGGTGTGGAACAACGCGCCGCGTTCCCGGCACAGCGCGCCGATCTCGGCGATCGGCTGCAGCACGCCGATCTCGTTGTTGGCCGCCATGATCGAGACCAGGACGGTGCGCTCGTTCACGGCGCGACGCAGCTCGTCGAGATCGATCAGCCCGTTCGCACCCACCCCGAGCACGGTGACCTCGAAGCCTTCCCGCGCGAGCCGGGCGCAGCTCTCGAGCACGCATTTGTGTTCGCTCGCCGCAGTGACGACGTGGGTGCGACGGCCCTTGTAAAAGCGCGCCACGCCCTTGATCGCGAGATTGTTCGATTCGGTCGCGCCCGAGGTGAAGACGATGTCGCGCGGGTCGGCGCCGATCAGGGAGGCCACTTGCTCGCGCGCACGCTCGACCGCCTCGGCCGCTTCCCAGCCGAAGGAATGGCTCACGGAATGGGGATTGCCGAACTTCTCCGTGAAGTACGGCAGCATGGCCTCGAGCACGCGCGGATCAACGGGGGTCGTCGCGTGATAATCCATATAGATCGGGAGCCGCATATTACCGGCCGCGCGCGGTCCTCCCCGTTTGCTCTCGACGCCCTGGCCCATCGCTACGCGGACCTCAAGCGGCGTTGCGCGGGGCCAACCGCTCGTGCAGAGCGAGCCACGCCCCGGTGAAGGCGTCGATTTCTTCAGGTGTCGTCGTGTCCCCCAGGCTGA
>CAZVZP010000252.1:0-3113 GCA_964631625.1 uncultured Hyphomicrobiales bacterium
AGCGCAGCGAGCGTCTCGAAGGATGAGGGTCATCGGGGACTCATGTGTTGAAACGTGACCACTAGCGGGCGAAGAAGTCCTCGAGGATGGCTTCGTAGATCGCGCTCAAGGTGCGGAGGTCCTCGAGCGGCACGGCCTCGTCGACCTTGTGCATGGTGGCGCCGACGAGGCCGAAGTCGAGCACCGGGCAATAGTTCTTGATGAAGCGCGAATCGGAGGTGCCGCCGAGGGTCGTGAGCGCGGGCCGCAAGCCCGTGACGCGCTCGACGACGCGCGCGATGAGCGCGCTGAACGGCCCGGGCGAGGTCAGGAAGGCCTCGCCGGTGGTCAGGATCGAGAGGTCGTAGCGCCCGCCCGCGGCATCGAGACGCTGGCGAATCCAGGCCTCGATGCTCGTCGGCGTGTGCAACGTGTTGAAGCGCACGTTGAAGCGCGCGCGCGCCTCGGCCGGGATGATGTTGATCGCCTCGTTGCCCACGTCGATGGTCGTGATCTCGAGGTGCGAGGGCTGGAAGTGCTCGGTGCCCTGATCGATCGGCTCGGCGCGCAGGGCCGCAAGCATCGCAAGCAGCCGGTGGATCGGGTTGTCGGCGAGATGGGGATAGCCGACGTGGGCCTGCACGCCGTGAACGGTGAGGTGCGCATTCAGGCTGCCGCGCCGGCCGATCTTGATCATCTCGCCGAGCCGCTCCGGGTTCGTCGGCTCGCCGGTCAGGCAGGCGTCGGGCCGCTCGCCGCGCGCGGCCATCCACTCGAGCACCTTCTTCGTGCCGTTGATCGCCGGGCCCTCCTCGTCGCCGGTGATGATCAGGCTGAGGGTGCCGCGTCCGCTCGGATGGCGCGACAGATAGCGCTTGAGCGCCACCAGGAAGCAGGCGATCGCGCCCTTCATGTCGGCGGCGCCGCGAGCGATCAGGCGGTTGCCCCGGATCTCGCCGGCGAAGGGATCGACCGACCATTGGTTGAGCGCGCCGGGCGGCACCACATCGGTATGGCCGGCGAAGGCGAAGTGCGGCCGGCCGGAGCCGCGCCGGGCGTAGAGGTTGTCCACGTCCGGGGTGCCGGCTTGCGAGAACGGCAGGCGCTCGACCGAAAATCCCAGGGCCTCGAGCGCGCGCTGCGCAATGTCGAGCGCGCCGTGGTCTTCGGGCGTGACGCTCGCGCAGCGCACGAGCGCCTGGGTCAGCGCCACGGGATCATCGAGCGGAAGCTCGGCCGCTGGCGGCGCAAGAGTCATGGCCTCAGGTCCTGAGCAGTTCGTTGATCGAGGTCTTGGCGCGCGTCTTCTCATCCACCTTCTTGACGATGACCGCGCAATAGAGCGAGGGCCCCGGGCTGCCGTCGGGCAAGGGCTTGCCCGCAAGCGAGCCCGGCACCACCACCGAGTAGGCGGGCACCCGGCCGTAGTGGACCTCGCCGCTCATGCGATCGACGATCTTGGTCGAGGCACCGATGTAGACGCCCATCGAGAGCACCGAGCCGGTTTCGACGATGACGCCTTCGGCCACCTCGCTGCGCGCACCGATGAAGACGTTGTCCTCGATGATCACGGGGCTGGCCTGCAGGGGCTCGAGCACGCCGCCGATCCCGGCACCACCCGAGATGTGGCAGTGCTTGCCGATCTGCGCGCACGAGCCGACCGTCGCCCAGGTATCGACCATGGTGCCTTCGTCCACGTAGGCGCCGAGGTTGACGAAGCAGGGCATCAGCACGACGCCCTTGGCGATGAAGGCGGAGCGACGCACCACCGCCGTGGGCACGGCGCGAAAGCCTGCGGCGCGGAACCTCGCCTCGTCCCAGCCTTCGAACTTCGAGGGCACCTTGTCGTACCAGCCAGCGTTCCCGCCCGGGCCGCCGGCGATGGGGCGGCTATCGGCGAGCCGGAAGGAGAGCAGCACGGCCTTCTTGAGCCACGGGTGCACGCGCCATCCCTCCGCGCCCTTTTCCGCCACGCGGAAGTGGCCACTGTCGAGGCCCTCGAGCGCCGCCTCGATCGCTTGGCGCAGCGGCCCGCGAGTGTCGGGCGTCACCCGGTCGCGCTCCTCCCAGGCGGCGTCGATGATGCTTTCAAGCTCCACGGGCGTCATGGATCGGGCGAGCCTTTCATGGGTGTCGATTGCGCGCGGCGGACCCGGAGTGTCGGAGCGCGCGCCGAAGCTGTCAATCACGCTCGATCAGCGATTCGAGCCAAGACAGGAGATCCTCGGCGACGTGATGAATGGCCTGGCTGTCCGCCGTGGGCTGCGCCCAGTTCTCGCTCGAGCGCACCCAGACGGTGGTCATGCCGAGCTCGGCCGCCGGCTCCAGATTCTGCGCAATATCGTCGATCAAGACCGCGCGCACGGGCTCGATGCCGTGCCGTTCGATCAGGCGGCGATAGGGCTCTAGCCGGGGCTTGGGCACGTAACCGGCGTCGGCGATATCGAAGATCGCATCGATGCGCCCTGCGACACCGAGCCGCTCGGCCACCCGCAGGGCGTGGGCCCGCGATGCGTTGGTAAACAGAACCTTGCGTCCGGGGAGCGCGGCGAGCGCCCGATCGAGCGCGGCCGAGGGCTCGAGCCCCGAGAGGTCGATGTCGTGGATGAAGGCGAGATAGGCCTCGGGGTTTACCCCGTGGCGCTCGATCAGGCCGTTGAGCGTGGTGCCGTGCTCGCGGAAGTACTGCTTTTGCAGGCGCATTGCCTCGGCGGCATCGACCGCGAGCAGCTCCTCGATATACCGCCCCATGCGCTCCTCCACCCGATCGAACAGCCGCAAGGCGGAGGGGTAGAGCGTGTTGTCGAGGTCGATGACCCAACTCTCGACGAGGCGGAACGGGCGGTAAACTCGGCGCTTTTGCGGGGTCATGGGGGCACCATAGCGCACGCCCTCGGGCGCGCAACGCCGCTCGGAGAAGGGCCCGGGCAACCGTTTCTTAAGACTGCCGGCTCATCCTGGAAATGCGGGCGCACTCAAATGGTTGGGCAAGGGGGCGGCGCGGTTTCGAGGGGGAGCCGGGGCCGTGGCCCCAGGCGACGGCAGACCATGGCAGAAGCACCTCCCGCGGCGGGCAGATTGCGTGCGGACCGCGACCGCTTCGTGGCCTTCGCCTTCGCCTCCTCCGATCTGCT
>CAZVZP010000253.1:0-3105 GCA_964631625.1 uncultured Hyphomicrobiales bacterium
ACGCTGCTCACCCACCCCGACGTGGCCTCGGTGAGCTTCGTGGGCTCGACGCCGGTCGCCGCGCACATCTACGCCACCGCGGCGGCCCACGCCAAGCGCGTGCAAGCCTTGGGCGGGGCCAAGAACCACATGGTCGTGATGCCCGATGCCGATCTCGACCAGGTGGTCGATTCGCTGATCGGCGCGGCCTACGGCTCGGCGGGCGAGCGTTGCATGGCGATCTCGGTGGCGGTCGCGGTCGAGCCCGCGGGCGATGAGCTGATCAAGCGCTTGAAGCCCCGCATCGAGACGATCCGCGTCGGTCCCGGCACCCATCCCGACAGCGACATGGGCCCGCTCGTCACGGCCGAGCACCTGGAGAAGGTCAAGGGCTATGTCGATCGGGGTGTCGCCGAAGGCGCGAAGCTCGTCGTGGACGGCCGGGGCTTGAAGCTCCAGGGCTACGAGAAGGGCTTCTTCATGGGCCCCTGCTTGTTCGACCACGTCAAGCCCGGCATGACGATCTACAAGGACGAGATCTTCGGGCCCGTGCTGTGCATCGCGCGCACGAAGAACTACGAGGACGCGTTGTCGCTCGTGAACGAGCACCCCTTCGGCAACGGCACGGCGATCTTCACCCGCGAAGGCGATGTCGCGCGCGACTTCACCGCGCGCTGCAAGATCGGGCTCGTGGGCATCAACGTGCCGATCCCCGTGCCCATGGCCTTCCACTCGTTCGGCGGCTGGAAGCGCTCGATCTTCGGGGATTCGAACATGCACGGCCCCGAGGGCGTGCGCTTCTTCACGCGCTTGAAGACCGTGACCTCGCGCTGGCCCTCGGGTATCCGCAAGGGCGCCGAGTTCGTCATCCCGACGATGCGCTGACGGGCCTGGGCCTTAGCCTTTGCCCTTCTCCGCACGTTCGATGGCCTGGCGCAAGGCCTTGGGCACCGGCGGGGGCTCGAGGTCGACGCCGGCGCCGAGTTCGCGGGCGATGATCTTAAGGCAAGCGATGCGCGCAAACCACTTGCTATCGGCGGGAATCAGATGCCAGGGGGCGCACGCCATGGAGGTCTTCCAGCGCTTATGCGGCACCTCGATGCGTTCGCGGAAGCGTTTGAGCTGCTCCGCCGCGCTCACGTGCAGGAAGAGCTTGACGAGGCGCACCCCGTCGTCGAGAAGGAGCCGCTCGAACTCGTTGATCTCGCGGTAGGCGCGCCGCCACGCCGGCGGCGCGGCGATCTTTTCCACGCGCTCAACCAGCACGCGCCCATACCACGAGCGGTCGAACACCGCGATCTCGCCCCGCTCGGGCAGGCGCATCCAGAAGCGATAGAGATAATGGCGCTCGTGTTCATCCGCCCGCGGTGCGGCGATCGGCCACACCTTGATCGAGCGCGGATCGAGCGGCTCAGCGAGCCGGCGGATGACGCCGCCCTTGCCCGCCGCATCCCAGCCCTCGAACACGATGACCGCGCGCCGCGCTTGCGTCAGATAGGCCTGTTGGATCGAGAGCAGCTCGACTTGCAGCGCCTTAAGTCGCCGCTCGTAGGCCGCCTTCGTCTCGATGCGCCGCGCCAGGTTAGCGTCGGCCAGTCGCGGGCCCGATGATCGACGAGAGCGTGCGGCGGGCAAGACGGCTCCTTGGGCGTTCGACAGGGCGCAAGCCTAATCGCGCGGCCGGGCAAGACAAGACCTTGCTGGCGGCGCCGCGGGGCGCTAGGTAAGAGCCCTGCCCCCGCCCCCTCGCCGATCGGAGAACCTCGGCCCATGGCACGCACCAAGATCGCGCTGATCGGCGCCGGCAACATCGGCGGCACGCTCGCGCACCTCGCAGGCTTGAAGGAGCTCGGCGACATCGTGCTGTTCGACGTCATCGAGGGCATCCCCGATGGCAAGGCGCTCGACATCGCGCAGAGCTCGCCCATCGAGGGCTTCGATGCCCGGCTCTCGGGCACCCAGGACTACGCGTCGATCGCAGGCGCGGACGTGGTGATCGTCACCGCGGGCGTGCCGCGCAAGCCGGGCATGAGCCGCGACGATCTGCTCGCGGTCAACGCCAAGGTGATGAAGGCGGTGGGCGAGGGCATCCGCAAGCACGCAGACGCCGCCTTCGTCATCTGCATCACCAACCCGCTCGACGCCATGGTGTGGCTGTTGCAGAAGGAATCGGGCATCGCCCCGCATAAGATCGTGGGCATGGCGGGCGTGCTCGACTCGGCTCGCTTCCGCTATTTCCTGGCCGAGGAGTTCAAGGTTTCGGTCGAGGACGTGACCGGCTTCGTGCTGGGCGGGCATGGGGACAGCATGGTGCCGCTCGTGCGCTACTCCACGCTCGCCGGCATCCCGCTGCCCGACCTCGTACGCCTGGGCTGGACGACGCAAGAAAGGCTCGACGCCATCGTGCAGCGCACGCGCGAGGGCGGCGCCGAGATCGTCAAGCTGCTGAAGACCGGCTCGGCCTATTACGCGCCCGCCTCGGCCGCGATCCAGATGGCCGAGTCGTACCTCAAGGACAAAAAGCGCGTGCTGCCCTGCGCCGCCCATCTCAAGGGCGAGTACGGCGTCAAGGGGCTCTTCATCGGCGTGCCCGCGGTGATCGGCGCAGCCGGCGTCGAGCGGGTGCTCGAAATCTCGCTTAACGCCGCCGAGCGCGAAATGTTCGAGAAGTCGGTCGAGGCGGTGCGCGGGCTCGTCGAGGCGACCCAGAAGCTCGTCTAGGCGAGCGCGGCTCTAGGCGAGCGCGACGCGCCCGTTCGCGGCGCGGCCGCCCACGGCGCGTCTGCCCACGGCGCAGGTGCCCACGGCGCGGCCACCCGGCGGGGTTGAACCGCCGTTCACCCGTGGTATAAGGGCCGCCGCCCGATCAAGGGTTTACGCGCCGCCGAGGGCCCTCGAGTCCCACTCCCGTCATGAACCTCCACGAGTATCAGGCGAAGAGCCTGCTGGCCCGATTCGGCGTCGCGACGCCACGCGGCGCCGTGGCCCTGACGCCGGATGAGGTCGAGGGCGCGGTGCTTGCGCTGCCCGGCCCCGTGTGGGTGGTCAAGGCGCAGATCCATGCGGGTGGGCGCGGCAAGGCGGGCGGGGTCAAGGTCGTGCGCTCGGCGGAAGAGGCGATCCGCG
>CAZVZP010000254.1:0-3024 GCA_964631625.1 uncultured Hyphomicrobiales bacterium
ATGATCAGGATCCGCGCCTCGGGCGCCACGCGCTGGACGCGCCCAGCGGCCAGCAAGGGGTCGATGGTGACGATGTCATCGCCGCAGACGGCGTCGGGCGTAAAGCGCCGAGCGTGCCACAGCTCGGCGTTGTGCTGGATGTGACCCAACGCCAAGTGCTCGCAGACGTCGATGACGCGGTCGGCCTTGACGGCTCCGATGTCCCGAAGATAGGCCTCGCGCTCGGGCTCGGCGGACTCCAGCCGGTAATAACCGGCGCGACGGCACTCGATCTGCGGGTGGGTCGCGAAATAGCCGCGCAGGAAGGTCGTGCCCGAGCGCTTGTAGCCCACGAGCAGCGCGAAACTGCAATCATTCGTCACTTTTCAAAACTCCGACCGTTGGGATTATTTTTCGGCTTTAACAATCAGCCAGGCACGCCGCCAATCCACGAACGCCGGCACCCACCGCGCTAGCAGATTCCATTTCGTATCCTCCTCGAGCCGGACAGCGTCATGAAACCCGGAGCGAAGGAGGCACGACTCGAGCTCGCCCGCACGCCAAAAGGCGAACTCCATGGGGTCGTTTTGGCGCAGATGCTTTCGAAGCAATTCCTGTTTCGTCTTGATCGTATAGTCGAAGATGACGAATACGCCGCCGTCCTTGAGACAGCGCCGCACCTCTTGGCAGACAATCCCGGGCTCACGCATCTGGAACAGCGCCGCCACCACGAAGGCAAAGTCGAATGTCTTCGAACGGAATGGCAGCACCCGCGCGTCGCAAAAGGCGGCCAGATCACCGGGCTCGGCGTAGGTCGTGGTCGGCAGGTCGATGCCGACGTAGTCCTCGAAAAGATCGCGATAGACTGCGCCGCCCGCTCCGATCTCGAGCGTCCGCCCGCCCCGGTAATGGGTGCGAAGAAGTTGCTCGACGTGCGGATATCGCGTCCCGCGTCCCATTGCGTTCAACGATCACGCTACGTGGCGTAGCCGTATGTCGCCAAGTCGAGCCCGAGGAGACGCGCCGAACGCTGATTGCTTGCCGCGTAGACGGCCCGGATCATCCGGCGCTCATCCTCGCTCAAGACATCGCCCGTCAACCACGGCGCGAACAAGCGACGCGCGGGGCGAAGCAGCGGACGGAGCCGGCGCCATCGGCCCGAGTCGAGCCTGAGCGCCGCGCTCAGGCGGACGACGTGGCCCTGTTCAACGCCCTTGCCCAGGTTCCAGTTTTCTTGTTCGGGCGCGTACGCCCAATACGGCACTCCGAAATACGCACAGAGCCCGCGCAGGCTCGCCTCCGCCTCCGCCCTGAGCTGCTCGACAAGCAGGACATGAAGCCGGTCCTTGCCGAACAGCCCCTGATAGGCGCCGATCGTCCGGTCGAAGGCTCCCGCGAGGGCCACCGACTTGCCCTGCGGCGTCTCCATGAAGTCGACAAACCGCCTCGTTCGTGGCGGCATCCGGTCGAGATGGTGGAGATAAGCCGAGCGCAGCCAATCCTCCTGGTTGCGCAGCACGAAGAGTATCTTCGCCTCCGGAAGCGTGGCCTTGATCCGCTGCGCGACCGCTTCGGGATCGATGCGCACGCTGATGTCGGCGAGCGAGGCGCCCGGTCGGTAGGCGATCTTTTCCCACTCCACCTCGGGGCCGAAGATCTGCCCGACCGCAAGCGCCTCGAACATGTCGACGAAGCACTTCGCGGCGCCCGCCGCCTCTTGCAGCGCCGGATAGGGCTCCTGCCGATCCCACTCGGGCAGGAGAAAGTAGCTCCCCGTGCGCGCCCAATGGATGTCTGGATGCTGGCTGAAATAGCCGCGCAGGAAGGTCGACGCCGCGCGGTAGAGGCCGATATGCACGACGTCCGGAAGCCGTTCCGCGCGCGCGGCTTGGATTTGCTTGCTCAACGGGAGAATCGTTGCACCGTCGTGGCGAGGAAAGTCATCGCCTTGTCCCGCGGCACGATCCCGAGCGCCCAGCACAAAGCTCCGTAGGTAACGGCCCCGGCGAGGCTGAGCGTCACGAGCTCGAGTCCGGCCGATCCGCGTTCGGAGAAGATCACAGCTTGCAGGGCGTAGACCACGCCCGCCATGACGCCGCTCGCTACCATCACCTTCGCCACGAAACCGAAATCGGTTCGCAACAGGCCGTAACGGCGGGCCGCGACAAACGAAATTACGAGGCTGACTAGATAGCTCAACGCCGTCGCCCACGCGGCGCCGACGATGCCGTACTCCGGAATGAGGAGAAAGTTCAGGCCGAAGTTGACGGCGCACGCCGCGACTGTCGAAATCGTCGACCAGTGTTGTCTAAAGGCGAGCCCGAGGGTCACGTCGTAGTAACTCGCGAGAATATTGAAGACATAACCGCCGGCGATCACCGCGACGAGTGCGGCTCCGTGATGAAACTCCGGCGGTGTGAGTATGGCCAGAAGCGGCCGGCCCACGAAGGCGAGCCCGACCGTCGCGGGCACCGTGAGCGCGAGCACCGTGCCCGCGGAGTAATTGAAGAGCCGCTGCAATCCTTCCCGGTCTCCTCGGTTGTGCAGTCCGGTCGAAACCTGCGCGTAGGTCATGCGGAAGGGGCGCGCGAGCAAAGGAATGATCGAGTAACCGAGCGTGTAGACGATCGAATAGACGCCGACTTCGGCGATGGTCGTGTATTCGACCAGAAACAGCCGGTCCATCATGTTGAGGCCCCAGACCGCGAAGCCGGTGGGCACGAGCACGATGCCGAAGCGAAGGGCAGGCCTTAAGAACGTGAAGTCCGGGCGCGCCAAACCGTAGGAACGAGCGATGAGCGCAAGCGTCGCCGCCGCCAAGAGGGCCTCGCCTGCGACGCTGTAGAGGATCAACTCGACCACGGTTTGATCGAGCGCGAGCACCACGACCACCCACAACGCCGCCCGTCCCAGCACGAGAAGCCAATATAGTCCACGGGGGAGGCGTTCACCCGGTTCAGGAGGGTCGCGGGTGTGGTGGCCGGCGCGAGCGCCACGAAGGACCAGCTCGTCGCCACCTACAAACTCTGGATGCGCCGGAACCTC
>CAZVZP010000255.1:0-2996 GCA_964631625.1 uncultured Hyphomicrobiales bacterium
GCCCGGGTCGAAAGCCGGCTTTGACGAGGGCGCCGTAGGCCGTGCCGAGCCAGCCCAAGCGGCAGAGCACGGCCGGGGATGCGAGATCCGCCCGCGGCAACGGCGTCACGCATTCCCCCGGAAGCACCATCTTCTCGGCAAAGGCGCCGTCGCGCCAGTGCTCGAGCAATCGTCCCGCCGCCGATCCCATGCCGAAGCAGCCGATGAAGCTGAAATCCTCCTCGGCCGATGGGTTGGGTGATTGATAGTAGCTGTCGCAGTAAACACGATCGCCCAACGCCACGCCGCTCACGTCCGGCGCGACCCCTTCGATGACCCCGATGGCATCCATTCCGGGGGTGAACGGCCGCGGCGGAGTCTGGTAGCCTGACGAATCTTCAATCATACCGGCGATGAAGGGAGGAACGAACACGGCCTCCAGACGCACGATCACGCTGCCCGGTCGAAGCACGGGATCCGGCACCTCCTCGATGACCAAGCGGTTCGAGTTCTCATGAAGACGCGCGGCTTTCATTCCCTGCCTCCACCACCCATCGCTTTGGACTTATCATGTCTTACGGCTCGACGCAGAGCGTACCGCATTGGGGAGAGCGATGGGGCGCATCACGAGCGAACTCGTCTTCACCGCGCCATGACCCGCGTTCCCCGCCAAGCGGGGGATAGGCAGGGAGTGTTCGCGAAAATGGCCTCATCGAGCCCGATGCAGCAGCTCGAGGCCTCGAGTTGGGCCCTCGTCTCGGCTCAATTTCCAGCCCGACGGAAAAGGGAGTTTCTTTTCCAGATCAGGCCGCTAATAGCGAACTCGAGCGACCCATCGCCGACCGATCCATGCTAGAGCGTTATTTGGCGAAGTGGAATCACGGCTGAGCGTCAAAATTGCCGATGCCCCCCACTCCTCCCCCGCGAGGGGGGAGGGGGCTTCTTGTTTCGTCCCCCTCCCTGCGCGGGAGGGGGTAGGGGGAGGGGGCCGCTTCCACTTAATCCAATTGCGCTTTACCAAGGAGCGGCGCAACGAACGGTTGCCGGCCTATGTTCGAGCCGATCGGAAACCCGCTCTTCCATGGCTGATCCCCGGCGAGATATCGATGTGCTGGTCGACGGGCCTCAAGCCGCCGTCTCGACAATAATCTTCGCCCACGGGGCCGGACAGGGCATGAGATCGCCCTTCATGGAGGCTTTCGCGCGGGGCCTCGGCGAAGCCGGATGCCGCATCGTGCGCTTCGAGTTTCCGTACATGCGCGCATGGCGCGAAAGCGGCGCACGGCGCCCTCCCGACGCCATGCCCGTTCTGATCCAGACGTGGCGGCAGGTTCTCGCTGATTTAGGGCGCGATGAGCCGCCGGTGATCGGCGGAAAATCCTTGGGCGGGCGGGTCGCCAGCCAGCTCGCCGACGAGGTTGGAGCACGGGGATTGGTGTGCTTGGGCTATCCCTTTCACCCGCCGCAGCGGCCCGAGGAGACCCGCCTCGCCCATCTCCGCGGGCTCAGGACGCCGACCCTGATCGTTCAGGGCGCCCGCGATGCCTTCGGCACGCCGCAAGAGGTCGCCGGATACGATTTGCCGGCCACGATCGAGGTCGCGTGGATTGCGGACGGCGACCATTCATATAGGCCGTCGGCCGGCTCGCTTCGGACCTGGTCGCAGAACCTCGCCGAGGCGGTCTCCAAGGTGGGCGAATTCGTCCGAGCACTATGACGTGCGCAGACTCTCGTGCTCCATCTCGAACGGCCCGACCGAAGCGCGGCCGCTGGCTTGCCGCCTGCGGCCCTGCTTCATGGACCGGCCAAGCCGACCTTTGCTCCGGGTTCCATCACGGCGGCCGATCAGAGACCAACCGGGCCGATGCCGCGGCCCGGCCAGCGCCGCGCGCGCTCGATCGGTCATTGCGCGGCCGGTTCGAGCCCATCCGAATAACCCTCGTTCACGAGATCCGCGAGCAGACTGCAGTCGAATCCACCCTCGTAGGGGGGCTGGCTCGTCATCATCTCGAACTTGTTCCACCATTCGACATAGATATCCCACGCCCCGCGGATGCCGCCGTTCGACAAACCGATGCCGGGGTCACCCGGCGCGACCCCGCAGAAGCGCGCCGCCGTCAGGAACGGCCCATAGAAGCCGCCCACGCTGCAGTCGACCGCCTCGGCCCCGAGGATCCCTTGTACGTCCTCGACGCCAAACTTGAGCTTATCGGCGATGATCTGGTTCGCCTCGGCAGGGTTGTTTTTCCAATAGGCGTGGCCGTCGAAGACCGCCTTCAAGAGCTTGAGCGCGACGTCCCGCCGGTTCTGAATCAGGTCGTCGGAAAAATAGATCGCGTCCGACATGAGCCCCATGCTCTGGATATACGGATCGCTCGAGTCGGAGACGACGCGCGAGCCGGGCAGATTCTCGAGCACATGGCCCGCGTACGGCTCCCAGAATTCGCCGCCCGAGACCGCCCCGCTGATCATCGCCGCCGCGGCATCATCGGCGATCAAGTTGGCGAATTCGACGTCCGAATACGACACGCCGTTCTGCTCGAGCCACATGCCCATGTAGATGTGCGATAGGCCGCCGATCAACACGGCCACTTGCTTGCCCTTAATATCCGACGGCTGCTGAATGTCCGGATGCACAATGATCTTGTCGGCGCCGCAGCCGAAGTTGTTGAAGGCCACGAGTTTGAACGGCAGCTTCTGCTCGGCCACGATCGGCGCATATTCCGCCGTGCTGAACGTGGCGTCGAGCCTGCCCGAGACGATCAGGCTGAAGCTCTCCATGGGATCTTCGATGATCTGCTCGTTGATCGTCAGATCCGGGGTCAGGCCCTTCTCCTCGGCCAGCAACACGAACGCATAGCCGGGCCAGGAAAAGAGCGAGACGTTCACGGAGTCTTCGGCGTGTGCGCTTGACGCGAGCGCGGCCGACAGGGCGATGCCGCCCACGGCGGCCATGAGCGACGTCTGAAACTGCTTGAGAAACCCCTTCTGCCACATGGCGTTACCTCCCTCTCCTG
>CAZVZP010000256.1:0-2976 GCA_964631625.1 uncultured Hyphomicrobiales bacterium
TGTGCAACAAGATGGCGCCGGCGCTGCGCAAAGTGTACGACCAGATGGCCGAGCCCCGCTGGGTGATCTCCATGGGCAGCTGCGCCAACGGGGGCGGCTATTACCACTATTCGTACTCGGTCGTGCGCGGCTGCGATCGCATCGTCCCCGTCGACGTGTACGTGCCGGGCTGTCCACCCACCGCCGAGGCGCTGCTTTACGGCATCTTGCAGTTGCAGAAGAAGATACGGCGCACCGGAACGATCCTGCGCCGCTAGCCCCGGATCGACGACATCTTAAGCGATGGACCAAGCCCTCAAAGACCTCGGCGACTACCTCTCGGGCGCGCTCGCCAATCTCGGGGTGAAGGCCGAGGTGGCGCTGGGCGAGCTGATGATTTCCGTAGGCCCGCCCGCGCTCTTGCGCCTTCTCGCGTTCCTGCGTGATGACAGCCAGTGCATGTTCAAGGAACTCGTGGACCTCTGCGGCGTCGATTACCCGAGCCGCGAGAAGCGTTTCGAGGTGGTCTACAACCTCTTGAGCCTCAAGCACAATCAGCGGATACGCGTGAAGGTGGCGGTGGCCGAGGGGGAGACCGTGCCCTCCGCCACGGGGCTCTACAGCGCGGCCGGCTGGTTCGAGCGCGAGGCGTGGGACCTCTACGGTATCTACTTTGCGGATCATCCGGACCTGCGCCGGCTTCTGACCGATTACGGCTTCGAGGGCCATCCGCTGCGCAAGGACTTTCCGCTCACGGGGTTCGTCGAGGCACGCTACGACGACGAGCAGAAGCGCGTGATCTACGAGCCCGTGAAGCTCACGCAGGAGTTCCGCCGCTTCGATTTCTTGAGCCCGTGGGAGGGCACGCCGTACGTGCTGCCGGGCGACGAGAAGGCCAACGGGGGCAAGCCAGCGTGAGCGAGGTCGAGATCAAGAACTACACGGTGAATTTCGGGCCACAGCACCCGGCCGCGCACGGCGTGCTGCGTCTCGTGCTCGAGATGGACGGCGAGATCGTCGAGCGCGCGGATCCCCACATCGGGCTCTTGCACCGGGGTACCGAGAAGCTCATCGAGTACAAGACCTACCTTCAGGCCGTGCACTATTTCGACCGTCTCGACTATGTCGCGCCGATGAGCCAGGAGCACGCCTTCGCGCTTGCGGTCGAGAAGCTGTTGGGTGTCGCCGTCCCCGAGCGCGGCCAATACATCCGCGTCTTGTTCGCCGAGATCTCGCGCATCCTCAGTCACCTGCTCAACGTGACGACCATGGCGCTCGACATCGGCGCCATGACGCCGCTGCTCTGGGCCTTCGAAGAGCGCGAGAAGCTCATGGCGTTCTACGAGCGCGTCTCGGGGGCGCGGCTGCACGCGGGCTATTTCCGGCCCGGCGGCGTGGCGCGCGAGATGCCCGCCGATCTGCCGGCCGACATCCGCGCCTTCATCGCAAGCTTCCCCAAGGTGCTCGACGACATGGAGGCGCTCCTGAACGACAACCGGATCTTCCGCCAGCGTCTCGTCGACATCGGCAAGGCCGGCCCCGAGCAGGCGCTCGACTGGGGCTTCAGCGGCCCGATGCTGAGGGCCTCGGGGCTCGCCTGGGACTTGCGCAAGGCGCAGCCCTACGACGTTTACGAGCGCATGGAGTTCAAGGTGCCGGTGGGCAAGAACGGCGATTGCTTCGACCGTTACCTGGTGCGCATGGCCGAGATGCGCGAGAGCCTGAAGATCATGAGCCAATGCCTCGATCAGATGCCCGAGGGACCGGTCAAGGTCGAAAACCACAAGATCTCGCCGCCGCCGCGGGCCGAGATGAAGCGCTCGATGGAGGCGCTGATCCACCACTTCAAGCTCTACACCGAGGGCTACCACGTGCCCAAGGGCGAGACCTACACCGCGGTCGAGGCGCCGAAAGGGGAATTCGGCGTCTATCTCGTCTCGGAGGGCGGCAACATGCCCTACCGGTGCAAGATAAGGCCGCCCAGTTTTGCCCATCTGCAGGCGTTCGAGGCGCTGGCCAAGGGGCACTTGCTCGCCGACGCGGTGGCGATCATCGGCGCCATGGACATCGTGTTCGGCGAGATCGACCGATGAGCGCGCTCCCGGACGCCCGAGCGAGCTTCGCCTTCAGCCCCGAGAATCTCGAGCGGGCCAAGGCGGCGATGGCGAATTATCCGGCGGGGCGCGAGGCGAGCGCCGTGCTCGCGCTGCTCGACTTGGCCCAGCGCCAATGCCTCGGCTACGTGCCGCAGGCCGTGCTCGATTATGTCGCGGACTTGCTCGATATGCCCCGCATCCGCGTCTACGAGGTCGCGAGCTTCTATACGATGATCAACCTCAAGCCCGTGGGCCGCCACCACGTCCAGGTGTGCACCACGACGCCGTGCTGGCTTCGGGGCTCGGAGGCCATCGTCAAGGCGTGCGAGACGGCGCTCGGCATCGGGCTCGGCGGCGTCACCGGCGACGGCCGGTTCAGTCTGGTCGAGGTCGAGTGCCTGGGCGCCTGCGTGAACGCGCCCATGTGCCAGATCAACGACGACTTCTACGAGGACCTGACGCCCGAGAGCGCGAGCCGCATTCTGGAGGCGCTCAAGCGCGGCGAGACGCCCAAGACCGGCTCGCAGTCGGGCCGCCAGACCTCGGCACCGGCGTCCGGTCTCACCACGCTCAAGGATTGAAGCCGCGATGCTGAGCGACAAGGACCGTATCTTCACCAACCTCTACGGCGTCCACGACTGGAGGCTCGATGCGGCGCGGCGCCGGGGCGATTGGGACGGCACCAAGGCGGTCTTGGCCCTGGGGCGCGATGCGATCATCGATCAGATCAAGAAATCCGAGCTGCGCGGGCGCGGCGGCGCGGGCTTCCCCACGGGGCTCAAGTGGTCGTTCATGCCGAAGGTGATCGGCGAACGGCCGCACTTCCTGGTGATCAACGCGGATGAAAGCGAGCCCGGCACCTGCAAGGACCGCGACATCATGCGCCACGACCCGCACAAGC
>CAZVZP010000257.1:0-2966 GCA_964631625.1 uncultured Hyphomicrobiales bacterium
GCTGCAAGAGAAAGCGCATCTGCCGATTGCGACCACGACGATGGGCAAGGGGGCGGTCGATGAGCGCCATCCCTTGAGCTTCGGCGTGATCGGCTCCTTCATGGGCACGGGGAGCGCCACCAAGTTCATGCGCCCGCTCGTGGCGGAGGCCGACGTGATCTTCCTCATCGGCAACCGCACCAACCAGACGGGCACCGACAGCTGGCGCCTCCTGCCCAGCGGCGCGCGCCTCATCCATTGCGATATCGACGGGCTCGAGGTCGGGCGCAACTACGAGGCCTTGCGCCTTGTGGGCGATGCCAAATTGACGCTGGAAGCGTTGCTGCGGGAAATGAAGAAGCAGGGGTTAGCCGAGCGCGCCAAGGCGCGCCCCCGCATCGAGGCCGCGATCGCGGCCGCGCGCAAGAAGCACGAGGCCGAGGCCGCGCCGCTACTCGGCGCAAGCTCGACTCCGGTGCGCCCCGAGCGCGTCATGGCCGAGCTCGAAGCGCGGCTCGAAGCCCAGGACATCGTGGTGGCGGACGCGAGCTACGCCTCGATTTGGACCATCAACTATCTTTCGAGCCGTCGCGCGGGGCAGCGCTTCTTGACCCCGCGCGGCATCGCCGGGCTCGGCTGGGGCTTGCCGCTTGCGATCGGCGCGCGGCTCGCGCAAAAGCAGGGCGCCGTCCATTGCATCGCGGGCGACGGCGGCTTCGCCCACGTCTGGTCCGAGCTCGAGACGGCCAAGCGCAACGGCCTCAAGATCATCCTCACCGTGCTCAACAACGGCATCCTCGCCTACCAGAAGGACTGGGAGGACGTGATGCTGGGCGCCCACACCACGGCGATCGACATTGCGCCCGTGGACCACGCCGCGATCGCCCGCGCCTGCGGCTTGAGCGCCTGGCGCATCGAGAAGCCGGAGGACTACGGCCGCGCGCTCGATCAGGCGCTCAAACTCGAGGGCCCGAGCCTGATCGAGGTCATCACCGACCCCGAGGCACACCCGCCGCTCAACCTCTACGAGGGCAAGTTCCCCCTTCCCAAGCGGTGAGCCCGCGGCCTTCAGCGCGGCAAACCTGGAAGCAGGCCTTGTGGCGGAGTAGAGTGGCCGCAATACGGGCGAAATGCGGAGGAACGGCCATGGCCGCAAGCATCAAGCGGAACCGGGCTCGGGCGCAGCGCCAAGGCGCGGCGCGGCGGGCGAGCGCGATGAGACCCAAGAGCCGCTCGCGCAAGGCCGCGCTCGCCAATCCGCCGCCCCCGTTCATCGCCAAGGTGGCGGCCAAGCGGGGCAAGCCGCGCGAGAACAAGTGGCGCAAGGTCATCAACGTCAACACCGTTAAGCTCGTGCCCTACGGCCTGCAGGGGCGCACCCAGTCGGACCTCACCTGGTACAACGTGAGCTACGACGAGAAGACCGGGCAGGGCGTCTTCCTGGTGCGCTTCACGCCGGGCGGACTCTCGATCGCTCACGAGCACACGGGCTTCGAGGAGTTCCTGATGCTCGAAGGCGATCTCATCGACTCGGACGGCACCGTGTACAAGGCCGGCGACTTCGTCTCGCTCAAGCCCGGCTCGCGCCACATGTCGTATTCGCCGAGCGGCCTCTACGTCCTCGTCGTCCTGCGCGGAGGCAAGGGCAATCGCACGCTTGACCCGCGCGAAAGGATCAACATCCGCTGAGCGCATCCGGCTCGGCTTTCGCGCGGGTCATGCCCGAGGCGCCCCTGACCGCCCGCGGCGCGGTGCCGCTCATCTTCGTCGTCGCCGGCGAAGCCTCGGGCGATGCCATGGCGGCGCGCATCATGGCCGCCCTCATCGAGCGGACGGGCGGCCGGGTGCGGTTCGAGGGCGTGGGCGGCGCGGCGATGGCGCAGCAGGGGCTTAAGAGCCTGTTTCCCATCGCCGAGCTTTCGGTCATGGGCTTGGCCGAGGTGCTGCCCCGGGCGCCGCGGCTCTTGAAGCGGCTCGCTCAACTCGCCGACGCGGTGCGGAGCCTAAGACCCGATCTCGTGCTCACGGTGGACAGCCCCGGCTTTGCGCTTCGCCTGCACAGGCGCTTGGCCAAGGCCGGGGTTAGGCGGGTCCATTGCGTCGCGCCGCAGGTTTGGGCGTGGCGACCCGGCCGCGCCAAGCGCTTGGCGCGCCTCATCGATCATCTTCTCCTGCTCTTCCCCTTCGAAGTGCCGCTGTTCGAGCGGCACGGCATCTCCTGCACCTTCATCGGTCATCCGGTGATCGAGAGCGGCGCAGGATCGGGCAGCGCCAAGGCCTTCCGCGCGCGCCATCGTCTCACGCGCGAGCACACGGTGATCGCGGTGCTGCCGGGCAGCCGGCACACGGAGGTCCACCGCCTGCTGCCGGTGTTCGCCGACGCCTTAAGGCTCCTTGCCCGGCGCCGCCCGGGCCTCGTCGCCGCCGTGCCGCTCGCCGAGAGCGTGGCCGAGGAGGTCGAGCGCGCGCTTAAGGATTGGCCCGTGCCCACGGTCGCGATCAGGGAGCGGGCCGAGCGCTTCGACGCCTTCGCGGCCGCGGCCTGCGCGCTGACCAAGTCCGGAACCTCGACGCTCGAGCTCGCGCTCTCCGGCGTGCCCATGGTCGTGGCCTACCGGGTCAGCGCTCCGAGCGCGGTGCTGGTGCGCCGGCTTCTGCAGGTGCGCGAGGTGGCACTCGTCAACATTCTGCTCGAGCGGGCCCTCGTGCCCGAGTTCCTGCAGGAGGCCTGCCGGCCCAAGCCGCTCGCCCAGGCGATCGAGGAGCTCTTGAGCAACCCGGCCGCGATCGGCGAGCAGCGCAAGGGCTTCGAGGAGCTGCGCCGCCGCCTCGCCCCCGAAGGCGCGCGCCCCAGTCTGCGTGCGGCCGACGCGCTGCTTGCGCTGCTGCGCGCAGAAACCGCCGCGCGGCCCTAGAGCGTTATTTGGCGAAGTGGAATCACGGGTGAGCGGCAAATCTGCCGATGCCCACACCCCGGCCCTCCCCCA
>CAZVZP010000258.1:0-2662 GCA_964631625.1 uncultured Hyphomicrobiales bacterium
GCAGCTCGTCCGAGCCGTTGCCGCCGTAGATCGTGTCGCTGCCGTCCTCGCCGAATACCGTGTCCTTGCCGTTGCCGACTGCGACGTCGTCCGCGACCAGAACATCATCGCCCGTGCCCCCGTAAAGCACGTCGGTGGCGTTGCCGCCGTAAAGCGTGTCGTCGCCCGAATCGCCGTAAAGGCGGTCGTCGCTGTTGCCGCCGTAAACCAGATCGTCGTTGTCGCCGCCGTAAATCGTATCGCTGCCATTGAAGCCGAAGATCGTGTCGTCCCCGCCGAAACCGAAGATGACTTCGCTCTTCTGCCCCAACCGGTTGCCGCCCTTGCGATCGTCGGGTACTGCGGGCTCGTTGAAGGCCACACCGATAAAGTCGTCGCCTGCGCCACCCGTGATCGTCGGAATTCCCGGCTTAGGCATGGTTCGCTCCCTCGAGCTAGCGTTCGGTTACGGCAAACGAAAACGCCGCGGCGCGCACACGCGCGCCACGGGCGTTCGGCACGGACTCGTTGCGACTAAATCTCCCCAACACGAAGCTGCGGTCCCCACTTCTTGTTCTTGTCGTTGCTCCGCGTTTTCGCGTGAGGCAACGGGATTTCTACGTTCGCAGCACAGCCGCGCGCGCGTCTTCTTTGATTCTTTTTTCTTTTTCGTTCTCGCGACGTCGCGTCCGCGGTCATACGCATCTTAACCCGGGCGGGGGCCGGGCTGTCAACGAAAGTTTAATAAAGCTTCCCTGAAATTTTTCGCCCGGCGGGTTGCGCGCATTTCTGGAACGCTCAGTAAAATTCCCAATGCCATGACCAAAATCGCCCCTGATCCGTGCGTGAGAGCCTATGCGATGCGGGCTTTTTTTCACTCTCGCCACAACTTCGATGGTTAACTTGCGCGCGCTTGGGCGAAGCCCCTGTATAAACCTTCCGGCCTATTCATCGAGGCGGACCGGCTTGGCCGCCGGGCCATCCCCCCGGTAGCCAAGACGCCGCATGAGGCCTCCGGCCTTGCGCTCGAAGAGCGCCAGCGCGTGCTCGTCGAAGTGGTTGCGCCAGTCGCCCACGGCGCCTTTGCGTAAGAAAGCGGTCGCTTTTTCCTGGCCCGGCTTGCGCCCGCCCGAGAGCTTCTCGAAGCTCGCCGCCTCGCCGCACTCGCGCACCCGATCGGGCGCGGCATCGACGCCCAGGAACCGGAGCAGGCCGGCGATCGCCTCTTCGGGCCCCTCGCTCAGGTCCTCGTAGCGCACGGTATGGGTCGCTGCCGGGTGGCGCTGGGCGAAGTCATGAGCTGCCGAGACCGTCGCGGCCCAGGTTCCCGCGAAGCGCTCGACCCATTTGTAGAAGTTCTCGTCGTCCTTCTTGAAGGCGTTTTGATCGCCCGTGCGCAGCACGTGGTAGCAGGTGGAGGCCACCACGTCGCGCCCGTCGCGCACCACGTGGATGACCTTGGCGGACGGGAACAGCTCCTTCAAGCGGTCCAGATGCTCGGCGTAGCGCGGCGTCTTGTCGCCCACGCAGCGCACCCCCTCCTTCAAGCCCCGCTCGGAGATCACGAGGGCGATCAGAAAAGCCGCGGCAATCGCGTGATGATCCCGCGTCAGGCCCGTGTAATACGGCTTGTTCTCATAGACCCGCTCGGCCACCAGCTTCTGCTGCTTGTTGTACTCGCCGAAGGCCTTGGAGAGGAGCGGCATCAGCGTATCGACGAAGTGGCCCTCGCCCGCGCAGGCGACCTCGGGGTGCGCATCCAAGAGGCGCTGCACCCAGGTGGTGCCCGACTTCGGCGCGCCGCAGACGAAGAAGAGCTCCTTCTCGAGAACGGTGCTTGCGCGCTTAAGCAGCGCGCGCATTTGCTCGGGCGTCATCGCCTTTAGTTGAGCGCCTGCGGCTGAGCCCGGCGCCAGGCGCCGATCTCGGCCGTGCCGAAGTCGTAGCGCCAGACGTCGAAGCCCTTCGGGCTCTTGCCGGCCAAGGTGAAGCCGCCCCGCTCCATCATCCGCCGCATGCCGGGCCGCATGAGCTTCTTGTTCTCGGTCACGATGACGACGCCCTTCGGGCCGCCCGCCGCGGGCGGGCCGCCCTCCGCGGGGGGGCCGCCCTCTTCATGGCGTTCGTCGAGCGCATCGCGGGTGATAAGCGTCATGAAACGCATCATGCCGGGCACGCGGTCGCTCTCGCGGATGAACATGCGGTAGAAGTAGTACTTGTTGCCGGGGGTTCGGAAGTTGCGGACGTAGGCCGTGCTTAAGCCCACGATCTCGCGCTTTCCGTTGCGCGCGATCAGCGCCACCTCGGCCGAGCGCCGCCAGCGCTCCTCGGGCCCGGTGCGCAACGCCCGGTTCGCCTTCCAGAACTCGACGATCTCGTGGCGCAACTCCTCCGGCTTCTCGCCGAAGACAATTTCCATCCGGTAATCGCCGTAGGTCAGGTCCGTATCCGCCATGTTCGTCCACCCGTGCGACCCAATGAGCGTGCGATCCCGCGCGCGAGGCATTATAGCGCGAGGGCGTCCGGGTCCTATTGCCGGCGACTGGAAATATACGACTCACCCCCGCCCCATTCCTCCGCTATCGGGAGGGAGCATTCCCTCACGCGGCAACCGCGGAGCGAGATTCCTCCGCCATCGAGGGGCAGAGGGAAGCGGGCCGCGCCGCGCCGACGGCCGCCTGTG
>CAZVZP010000258.1:2718-2934 GCA_964631625.1 uncultured Hyphomicrobiales bacterium
CGGAGGAGGGATAGGGGGGTGGCAGCGGCAGGGCGGTGGCTCTTCCCGAGAGGTTGACGCGAAGGCGCGCGGTTCGTTTTCCAGAACTCGACGATCTCGTGGCGCAAGTCGTCGGGCTTCTCGCCCAGGACGATTTCCATCCGGTAGTCGCCGTAGCTCAGATCCGTATCCGCCATGCTCGCCATCCCAACGCCTGGCCGCGCGATCGCGCACGCG
>CAZVZP010000259.1:0-2925 GCA_964631625.1 uncultured Hyphomicrobiales bacterium
CTCGCCGACATCGCCGAGTACGGCCTCGAGCTCCGCGAGGAGATCGGCGCGCTCCTGCGCACGCGCGGCATCGCCCACTGCTTCTCCGGGCCGCCCGCGCTCCAGGGGCTGTTCTTCCGCGAGACGCTGCCGCGCAACTACCGCGACTGGAAGCAGAGCGACTACACGCTCTACGACACGCTCGCGGCGGAGCTCATCGAACGGGGCGTGCTCGTCGAGCCCGACTCGCGCGAACCCTGGTTCGCGTGCGAGGCCCACGACGAGACGTGCCTCGAGGAGACGCTCGAGCGCTTCGAGGACGCACTCGACGCGGCGCTCGAGAAGCTGGCGCCGCAGCGCACGCCGGCCGCGGCCCCGAGCGAGCATCACCCCAGCCTCTAGGGAGCCCCTCGCCCCCTTCGCGCAACGTCCGTCCCGCCTCATACGGCGGGGCGGGCGGCGCATCGCGAGCGCGATTGACGGCACCGGGGCTATCGCCCGAAGCTCCGCCGACGCCGCCCCTACGACCGCCATGGCCCATCGCCTCGAACCGCTGCTCAAGCCCCGCTCGATCGCCTTCGTCGGCGCTTCGCCCAGGGCCGGAACCGTGGGCAACGGCATGCTGCTCGAGATCAAGCGCAGCGGATATAAGGGCCGCATCTTCGCGGTCAATCCGAAATACGGCGAGGTCGAAGGCTACCCCTGTTATCCGTCGATCGAGGCGCTTCCCGAGGCCCCCGACCTCGCGGTGCTCGCCGTCGCCAATGCCCGGCTTGAAGCCGAGTTCGAGAAGGCGCTCGGCAGGGGCGCGAAATCGGCCGCCATCTTCGCCAGCGGCTATCTCGAGAACGACCGCACCCCGCCGCTCGCGGAGCGCCTGCGCGCGCGCGCCCATGCGGCCGCCATCCCGCTCTGCGGCGGCAACTGCATGGGCTTTTACAACTACGAGGACGGCGTCTACGTCTGCGGCTTTCCCGCTTCGCCCAAAGTGCGCAAGGGCGGCATCACCTTCATCACGCACTCGGGCTCGATCATGGCCGCCCTCGTCGACTCCGAAGAACGCCTCGGCTTCAACTTCGTCGTCTCCTCCGGCCAGGAACTCGCGAGCACCGCGGGCGAGTACATGGACTATGCGCTCGAACGCCCTTCGACCCGGCTCATCGCC
Source organism: uncultured Hyphomicrobiales bacterium (assembly GCA_964631625.1). GTDB lineage: Bacteria > Pseudomonadota > Alphaproteobacteria > UBA828 > JAPUJA01 > CAZVZP01. The sequence continues at coordinate 1,145 of CAZVZP010000259.1, forward strand.
CTGTTCCTCGAGACGGTGCGCGAGCCCGAGCGCTTCATCGCGGCACTGGAAAAGGCGCGGGCCCGCGAGGTCCCGGTCGTGGCGCTCAAGGTCGGCCGCACGCCGCTTTCGGCCAAGCTCGTCGAGAGCCATTCCGGCGCGCTGGCCGGCAACGACGCCGCCTATCAGGCGCTGTTCGACCGCTACGGTGTGATGCGCGTCTCGACCATCGACGAAATGGCGGCGGTGTGCCTGCTGTTCTCGCAAGAGCGGCGGGTCGCGCCGGGCGGGATCGCCTCGATTCACGACTCGGGCGGCGAGCGCGCCAACGTGATCGATCTGGCGAGCGATGTGGGCGTGCCCTTTGCGTCGATCGGCGAGGCGACCGTCGCGCGGCTCAAGGAGCGGCTCGAGTACGGGCTCGAGCCGACGAACCCGCTCGATGCCTGGGGCACCGGCCACGACCACGAGGCGGTGTTCACCGACTGCTTCAGCGCGATGGTCAACGATCCCGCAAGCGCCCTCGGCCTGTTCTTCACCGACCGGCACGACGGCGGCGCCCTGCCGCGCCATTACGCGAGGATCTGCCTTAAGGTGCGTGCACGCACCGTCAAGCCCATTGCGCTCGTGCTGCATCGGCCGGGCAGCGGCGGCGATCCTTACGACCGAGAGCTGATCGAGGCCGGCGTGCCCGTGATCGACGGCGACCGCAACGCGCTTACCGCCGCGCGTCTCGCCTTCGAGTACCGGGATTTCCTGGCCCGCCCCCGGTGCCAAGCTCCGGCCGCGCCGTCAGCGGCGCTCATCGCCCGCTGGCGCGGGCGGCTCGCCGCCGAGCCTGCGCTCGACGAGGCCGAGACCCTAGCCCTCCTCGCCGACTTCGGCGTGCCCGTGGTGGCCCATGCGCTGGTCGAAAGCGAGACGGCCGCAGCCGACGCGGCGCGCAGCCTCGGCTTTCCGGCGGTGCTCAAGACGGCGAAGCGGGGCCTCTTGCACAAGTCCGAGGAAGGGGGCGTCGTGCTGGGCCTGGCCGATGAAGACGCCCTTCGGGCCGCCTACCGGAACCTCGCGGCGCGGCTCGGGCCCCGCGTGCTCGTCGCGCCCATGATCGAAGGCGGCGTCGAGATGGCGCTCGGCATCGTGCACGATGCTGAGTTCGGACCACTCGTCATGATTGCCGGGGGCGGCATCCTGATCGAGCTGTTCCACGACGCGCGCTTCGCGCTGCCCCCGATCGACGCCGCCGAGGCCGAGAGGCTGATCGGGCAGCTGCGCGCCAGCCGCTTGCTCGGCGGGCTGCGCGGCCGGCCCAAGGCCGATGTGGCGGCGCTCGCGGAGGCCGCGGCGCGGCTCTCGCGCCTTGCGCTCGAACTCGCGGGCTCCTTGCAGGAGCTCGACGTCAACCCGCTGATTGTGACTGCGCAAGGGTGCTGTGCCGTCGACGCCGCACTCGTGCCGCGGCTCGAGCGCACGCCGTTTGCCGAACGCTAGGCCCGGGCGGCCACGGCCTCCGGCGCCAATCCCACCACCGCGTGATAGAGCTCGGGGTCCGTCGCCCCTTCGGTGCCGATTACGAGAAGGCGAGTCGAAGCATCGAGTTCAAGGCGCGCCCGCAGCCCGGGATCGGCCGCCGCGGCGAGCGCCGCGGCGAGCCCCGCGACCGCGGATTCACCCGCGACCACGGGCGGATCGCCGCCGACCATAAGCTCCTGGAGGCTGCCGGAGAGGCCGTACGCGAGAATCAAAAAGTGCGGCAAGCCGAAATTGAGGCAGCCCGGCTGAATCTTCAAGAGGCCGTGGCG
>CAZVZP010000260.1:0-2488 GCA_964631625.1 uncultured Hyphomicrobiales bacterium
GCCCACCCAGCGCGCGCCGGTGCAGACCACGATCTTCTCCGCACCGTACTTGAGAACGTCGTCGGCGGACAGCCGCCGGCCGGTGTGAATCTCGACGTTCTTGAGCTTCTTGAGCTGGATGTCGCGGTAGGTGATGAGGCGGCCCCATTCGGCCAAACCCGGATAGCGCATGATCTCGCGCGCCTGCCCGCCGATCTCCTTCTCGGCCTCGACCAGGTGCACGTCATAGCCCCGCATGCCCAAGACGCGCGCGCACTCCATGCCGGTCAAGCCCGCGCCCACCACGAGCACCGAGCACGGCTCCTTGGTCTTCTCGAACTTCTCGGGGTGCCAACCGCGGCGATACTCCTCCATCGATGTCGCGTTTTGCGTGCAGACAAGCCGCGCTCCTCGCTCCCAGCGGGAGACGCAAATGTTGCAGCCAATGCACTCGCGCACATCGTCGAGCCGCCCCTCTTCGATTTTCTTGGGCAGGTAAGGATCGGCGATCGAGGGCCGGGCTCCACCGATCATGTCGGCCTGGCCCGACTTGATGATCTCGACCATGTCGTCGGGGCTGGTGATGCGCCCAACGTTGACCACCGGCGCCTTGACCACGCGCCGGACGTGCCGCGTGAAGCCCTTCTGGTGGTTGGCCTTGTAGAAGCGCGAGGAGCCGGCGTCCTCGCCCCACTCCTGGAAGTCGCTGACGTTTAAGTCCCAGAGATCGACGAGCCCTTCGCGGGTCGCAAGCTCCGCGAAGCGCACCGAATCCTCGGTGGCCTGAACGCCGGCCGGACCCATCATCTGATCGCAGGCGAGGCGCACGACGAGCGCCGCATCGCCGTCGATCACCTTGCGCATCTTCTCCATGGTCTCGATCCAGAAGCGCGCCCGGTTCTCGAACGAACCGCCGTATTTGTCGGTGCGCTTGTTGTAGAAGGGCGAGAGGAACTGCATGGGCAAGACCGAGTGCGAGCCGTAGCAGTAGACGATGTCGAAGCCCGCCTGGAGCGCGCGCTTGGTCGCCTCGACATATTGGTTCTGCAGCTCCGCGATGTCCTCCTCGTCGGCCTCGCGCGTGTACGTGCATAGCGTCCAGGGCGAGGTCTGCTGGCTCGGCGAGCTCGAGATCGCGCGGGTCGTGAGATTGTTGGCGGCAACGCCGCCGTGCATGAACTCGGTGCCCGCGAGCGAGCCCCATTGGTGGATACAGTCCACGATGTGCCGGAGATTGAGCACGTCGCCGTCGTCGTAGATGCTGACGAGGGGCGCCGGAGTGGCGTCCACTTCGGGCGAGATGCAGATGGCCTCGGTGCACACGACGCCCCAGCCGCCTTCGGCCTTCATGCCCCGGAAGCCGCCCTGCTCGCCGGGATAATCGCTGTTCGAGCCGTTGCAGTGGGGCACCTGGTAGAAGCGGTTCCGTGCCGTCTTCGGGCCGATCCGGATCGGCTCGAATAGGATGTCGTACTTCGGATCGCGTGCCATAGTGATCTCCCCTAAGGTCTCTTGCGGCCCGCTGGCGGCCCCTAACCCGCTTTCTGCGGCAACTGAAAAGGGGACCCGCGCGCCCTGCTTGTCCCGCGCGTTATTTTTTATTTTTTTTAGGATAGCACGAACTTTGCGGCGCGTCAGCCTTGCTCGTCCTGCAGACAGCAGGCGAATATATCTTGCTAAGACATTCAACAGCCAGGGTTCCCCCTCCTCGCGACGCCTTCGAAGCATCCGCCCTTTCTCTCGAACCATTCCAACGTAGACGGCACGTCCGGCGATCCGTCGCGCTTGCAAGCGCCTGCTTTACGCTTCCTAGGCCACCTCCACCTTCGGCCGCGCATCGCCCGGCTTGGGGAAGGTCTCGTGCCCCCAGATCTGCCGCTCGCGGATCCAGGGCTTCGGATATTGCGGATCCACGGATTCGAATTCGCGGGCCAAGCGGTGGCCGTCGAACACGCAGTCCGCGATGAGGCGCGGCGCGTGGCAGTCGCCGATCCGGTACACGGCCTTGATTCCGTTTTTCGGCCACTCGCCCTTGCGCGCTTTGAGCTCGCGGAACAGCTTGTCGTTCGAGCGGCGCGCCGTCACCAGGATCACGCTGTCGCATTCGAGCCCAGTGGTCTCGGTGCCGACCCGGCGCGCATACTCCCCGACGCGGGGGTTGAGCGTGCGCACCGGCCCGTCGCGGTAGAGATAGAAGATCGACGCCTTGACCGTGTTGTTGACCTCGAGCCGCTCCGTCCAGTGGCAGGTGTAGGTGCGGATCTTCTTCTCGTGCAGCATGCGCCGCACGTCGTGCGTCTCCTCCGTATAGACGCAGTAGGGCGCGACCGGATCCCAATTCGTGACCAGCGCAACCTGCTTGCCCTGGTCCGCCATGAGCTCGGCCATGCTGACGCCCGTGAAATAGCCCTCGTAATCGATGACCACGACCCGCTCGCCCGTCGCCTTTCCCGCCATGATCTGCTCGGGCGTGAGGCTGAAGCGCTGGGCGTTGACGCGATTGACGAAC
>CAZVZP010000260.1:2498-2899 GCA_964631625.1 uncultured Hyphomicrobiales bacterium
CTGCTCGGGCGTGAGGCAGTGCGGAAGCGACGCGTCGGCGCCCGGCAGGGGCGCCATGGTCAGGGACCCGAAGCCGTCTGCGGCCCAGCTCGCCCCGGTCGCGATCACCACCTTGTCGGCCCCGTAGCCGAGCACGTCCGCGGCGGTCATTTCCCCGACCGCGGTGTGGACCTCGACGTTCTTGAGCTTCTCCAGCTGGGTTTGGCGGTAGGTGATGACCCGGCCCCATTCGGCGAGGCCCGGGTAACGCATGATGTCGCGCACGCGGCCGCCGATGTCCTTGCCGGCTTCGCGCAGATGCACGTCGTAGCCCCGCATCCCGAGCACGCGCCCGCTTTCCTTGCCGGCCGGGCCGGGGCCCCCGCCGAGAACCGATCCCGCATCCTTCGCCTTGTCGAACT
>CAZVZP010000261.1:0-2860 GCA_964631625.1 uncultured Hyphomicrobiales bacterium
GGTCACCATGGCGGCGATGCGCGACCTCGAGATTCCGCACGACAAGGTCAACGTCCACGGCGGCGCCTGCGCGCTCGGGCACCCGATCGGCGCGTCCGGCGCGCGCATCATGGTGACACTTTTGGCCGCGCTCGAGACGTACAACAAGCGCCGTGGCATTGCCGCGCTCTGCATCGGCGGCGGCGAGGCCACGGCGATCGCGCTCGAACGGCTCAATTGAAGGCACGGGGGAGACCATGGGAGAGCGGGTGCAAGTTCCGGCGCGCAAGGGCAAGGCCGTCAAGCTCAAGAAGGGGGAGCGGCTCAAGCTCATCAACACCCACGGCAATCAGGTCGTGGATACCTGGGCGTTCAACGCCAACGATCTGAGCGAGTCCATGTCGATGGAGCACTGCCGGGTCTCGATCAACGGCGTGATCCCGAAGGTGGGCGACGTCATGGTGACGAACCGGCGCCGGCCGATCCTGACCCTCGTCGAGGACACCTCGCCGGGCATTCACGATACCATCGTCGCGGCTTGCGACCGCTGGCGCTACGAGCTTCTGGGCTGCAAGGAGTATCACGACAACTGCACCGACAACCTGCACGCGGCGTTGGGCGCGCTCGGTCTCAAGTCGAACGAGACGCCGGCGCCCTGGAACATGTGGATGAACATTCCGATCCGGGCGGACCACAGCATCGGTTTCGAGCCCACGGTCTCGAAGCCCGGCGACTACGTGGAGTTCGAGGCCGTGATGGACTGCGTCGTGGCGACGGCGACTACGTCGTGGTGCGCGCCGAGATGGACGCCGTGATGGCGTTCTCGTGCTGCCCGCAGGACATCATCCCGATCAACAGCGGCAAGCCGGTCGAGTGCCACTTCGAGGTTCTGTGATGACGCAGCCGCGCAGGCTGTCCACCGGCTCGGCGTTCGAGCGCCGCTTCGGTTTCTCCCGGGCCGTGGACGACGGCAACTACGTGTTCGTCTCGGGCTGCACCGGCTTCAATTACCAGACCGGGACGATCGCGCCGGGCGTGGCCGAGCAGACGCGCCAGACCGTCCACAACATCGAATCCGTGTTGGCCCGCGCGGGCTGCAAGCTCTCGGACGTGGTGCAAAAGCGCGTGTACGTCACAAGTTCCGAGGCGCTCAAGGAGGCCGAGCCCGTGATCGGCGAGGCCTTCGCCAAGGTCAAGCCCGCCAACACCACGCTCATCTGCCAGCTCGTCGATCCGCGCATGAAGATCGAGATCGAGGTGACCGCGCGCAAGCCGCCGCGGCGCTGAGCGCGCGAAGCGCCGACCTCAGCCAGGGAGAGACCGGGAATGCGGAGCAACAGGCCGCCGCTCTATTCGGACGAGCAGCTCATGATCCGCGACACGGCCCGCGCGTTCGCGCAAGAGAAACTGAAGCCCCATTCGGCCGCTTGGGACAAGAGCGGCGAGTTCCCCTACGAGGCGATTCGCGAGCTCGGGCGGCTGGGCCTCATGGGCATGCTCGTGCCCGAGGACTACGGCGGCGCCGGCGCGGATTATGTCTCCTATTCCTTCGCCATGGAGGAGATCGCGGCGGGCGACGCCTCGTGCTCGACCGCGATGACGGTGAACAACTCGCTCGTCTGCACGGCGATCCTCAATTACGGCTCCGAGGAGCAGAAGGAGCGGTTCTTGAAGCCCCTCGCGCGCGGCGATTTCCACGGCGCCTTCGCGCTGACCGAGCCGCAGGCCGGCTCGGCCGCGGCACACCTCAAGACCCGCGCTCAACGCGCCAACGGCGGCTACGTCGTCAACGGCGCCAAGCAGTTCGTCACCGGGGCCAAGTCCGGCAAGCTGGTCGTCGTCTTCGCGGTCACCGATCCGGAGATTGGCAAGAAGGGCATCTCGGCCTTCATCGTGCCGACCGATACGCCGGGCTACAAGGTGGCGCGCCAGGAGCACAAGCTGGGCCAGCACGCCTCCGATACCTGCCAGCTCGTGTTCGAGGACATGCGCTTGCCCGAAAGCCTGCGCCTGGGACGCGAGGGGGAGGGCTACAAGATCGCGCTCTCGAACCTCGAGGGCGGGCGCATCGGCGTGGGCTCGCAGGCGCTGGGGCTCGCGCGTGCGGCCTACGAGGCCGCGCTCGCCTACGCCAAAGAGCGCGTGACCTTCGGCAAACCCATCATCGAGCACCAGGCCATCGCGTTCCGCCTGGCCGACATGGCCACCGGGATCGAGGCCGCGCGCCAGCTCCTGCACCACGCGGCACGCCTCAAGGATGCTGGCCGGCCCTGTCTCAAGGAGGCCTCGATGGCCAAGCTGTTCGCCTCGGAGGCGTGCGAGCGGGTGTGCTCGGACGCGATCCAGATTCACGGCGGCTACGGCTACGTCGAGGATTATCCGGTCGAGCAACTCTTCCGGGATTCGCGCATCTGCACGATCTACGAGGGCACGAGCGACGTGCAGCGGCTCGTGATCGCGCGCGCCATCGCCGAGGAGTGATCGGGCGTATGCCCGCGCCGATCGATTACTACTTCGACTTTTCCTCGCCCTACGGCTATCTGATCTCGGATCAGATCGACGGCTTCGCCGCGCGCCACGGCCGCGAGGTCGCCTGGCATCCGGTCCTCCTGGGCGTGATCTTTCAGAAGACCGGCACCAAGCCGCTCTCGGAAATCCCGCTCAAAGGCGACTATTCCCGGCGCGACTGGCAGCGTTTCGCCCGGCTCATGGAGGTGCCTTACAAGCACCCGGAGCGCTTCCCGGTCCCGACCCAGGCCGCCGCGCGTGCGTTCTATTGGGCGCACGACCGCGATCCCGCCAAGGCCAAGGCGCTCGCCCGCGCGCTCTACCACGCCTATTTCGAGCACGGCGAGGATATCTCCGATCCGGCCAAAGTGGT
>CAZVZP010000262.1:0-2839 GCA_964631625.1 uncultured Hyphomicrobiales bacterium
TGACGATGCGATGGGCGAGGCCCTCGACGATCGCGGTCTTGCCCACGCCGGGCTCGCCGATGAGCACCGGGTTGTTCTTGGTGCGCCGCGACAGCACCTGGATGGTGCGGCGAATCTCCTCGTCGCGCCCGATGACCGGATCGAGTTTGCCCTCGCGTGCGGCTGCGGTCAGATCGCGAGCGTATTTCTTGAGTGCGTCGTACCCTTCCTCGGCGGTCACGGAATCGGCGCGCCGGCCCTTGCGCAGATCGTTGATGGCCGCGTTCAGGCTCTGGGGCGTGACCCCGGCGTCGGCCAAGATGCGCGCCGCCGGCGTGCCCTGCGCGAGCGCCAGCGCGAGCAAGAGCGATTCGGCCGTCACAAAGCTGTCGCCCGCCTTCTCGGCAATCGTCTCCGCTTGCTCGAACAGCCGCGCGGTCTCCGGCACGAGGTAGAGCTGACCCGCTCCCTGGCCCTCGACCCGAGGCAGCCGGTCGAGTTCGCGCTCGACGCCCTCGGCCGCCCGTCGCGCCTCGCCGCCGGCGGCACGGATGAGGCTCGCTGCCAAGCCTTCGTCATCGTCGATGAGCGCCTTGAGCAGATGCTCCGGGGTGAAGCGCTGATGACCGCGGGCCAAGGCCGCAGTCTGCGCCGCCTGAACGAAGCCTCGCGCGCGTTCGGTGTACTTCTCGAAATCCATGGCTTTGGGCTGCTGTCGCCGGAGAAGGGTCCGCCCCCTATGTTGGGCGGACGGCGGCACGGCGCAAGACGCCGGCGCAGGGCCCGATAAGGGGCCGCGGCTCGCCGGCCGCAGCGGCCCTTGGCGCCCCTGCTAAAGCCGAATCGTCCGCTCAGGCCGTGGGCAGGTCGGAGCCGGGGCCGGCGTCGTCGTCGCTGCCCGCATCCCCGAACGGGGCCTCCCCACCCTCGCCATTCGTGAGCGGAAAGGGCGGTGCCGGGGCATGCCCTTGCGGATGCCCGTTGCCCGACTGCGCCTGAATTAGCCGGTAGTAGTGATCGGCGTGCTGAAGGAAATTCTCAGCGCCGATCCGATCACCCGCAGACATCGCGTCACGCGCGAGGGCCTGATATCGGTCGTAGACCTGCGCGAACGTGCCCTTGATCTTGACGTCTGCGCCACTGCTTTCGACGATGGAGCCCCGGCCGTTGAAGAATGGTCGTCGACCGTTCGCGCGCCCGCCATGGGAGCGCTTGTTGGGACCTTGTCTCATCCTGGTCTGTCGTCCTAGCCGTTTCTGATGAATGCCTACTTCGCCCGCGCGGTCGGATTGCTCCGTCCCCTAACCCCGTTCGACGCGGCAGCGAAGTCGGCAATGCTGCAGGAGCTTAATCTCTAGAGCCTTAAACAATGGCCCATGCTCCTGGACGCCGCGTAAAACCCTAGTCGGCTCCGCGCGGTTTGCAACTGTTTTTTTTCGTTGCCAAATCGTTAGCGGCGGCCACCGGGGCCGCCCTCTGCAGCACGAGGCAGCGTTCACGGCGCCCGAGATCGGCCCGGGCCTCGACCCGCCGAAGGCCAAACTTCTCCAGGATTTGCACCACCTTCCGGCCCTGTCCCGCGCCGTGCTCGATGACGGCGAGGCCGGCGTCCTTAAGCCGGTGGGCGAGCGCGGGCCCGAGCGCGCGGTAAGCCGCGAGGCCGTCGGCACCGGCGAACAGCGCGCGCTGCGGCTCGTACCGCAACACGTCGGGCGCAAGCCGCGCCGATTCGCTCAGCGCCAGATACGGCGGGTTGGCCACGATCAGATCGAAACGCGCGGCGAGCGCCGCGGCCCAGTCGCCCACGACGAAGGCAGCGCGCGCCGCGAGGCCCAGCGCCTGTGCATTGGCGTGGGCTCGGCGACACGCCTCGACGCTGATATCGACGCCCACACCGTGCGCGCGTGGACGCTCGCTCAACAGCGCGAGCAACAGGCAGCCGCTTCCCGTGCCGAGATCGAGAATGCGCAGCGCTTGGTCGCGCCGCGGCAGATGCTCGAGCGCCGCCTCGATCAACGTCTCGCTCTCGGGCCGGGGAATCAGCGTCGAGCGGTCGACGCCGAGCGGCAGGCTCCAGAATTCGCGCGCGCCCACGAGGTAGGCGATCGGCTCGTGCCGGCTCCGGCGGTCGGCGAGAGCGGCGACCGCCGCGGCCTCGCGCGGTTCGAGGCGGCGCTCGCGCGCCACCAAGAGCCGCGTGCGGTCGAGCCCGAGCGCGTGGCCCACCAGGAGCGCGGCGTCGAGCCCGGCGCTCTCGATGCCCGCCGAGGCGAAGCGCCGAGCGAGCTCGCGCACCGTGTCGCCCACCGTCGTGCTCATCGCTTCAGGTGCTCGACGCGAGCTTCTCGGCCTGGTCCTGAATCACGAGCGCATCCACGAGCTCGTCGAGCGCCTCGCCGTTCAACACGATATCGAGCTTGTAGAGCTTGAGATTGACCCGGTGATCGGTGACGCGCGCCTGCGGAAAGTTGTAGGTGCGGATGCGCTCGGAACGGTCGCCGGTGCCGACCTGCGATTTGCGCTCGCGGGCGCGCGCGGCGTCGCGCTGCTCCCGCTCGCGCTGGTAGAGCCGGGCGCGCATGACCTTCAAGGCCTTAGCCTTGTTCTTGTGCTGCGATTTTTCGTCCTGCTGTTGGACGACGATGCCGGTCGGCAGATGGGTCAGGCGCACGGCCGAGTCCGTGGTGTTGACGCTCTGGCCGCCCGGTCCGCTCGAGCGGAAGACGTCGATGCGCAGGTCCTTATCGTCGATGTGGACATCGATCTCTTCCGCCTCCGGCAGCACCGCGACCGTCGCCGCCGAGGTGTGGATGCGGCCCCCCGCCTCCGTCTCGGGCACGCGCTGCACGCGATGGACGCC
>CAZVZP010000263.1:0-2828 GCA_964631625.1 uncultured Hyphomicrobiales bacterium
TCTCGGTGGCTCGCGAACCATTAAACCAGAAAGAGGCCAAGGCGTTGCGCAAGCTCAAGCACCCCTCCCGCTCGCGCAAGCTCCGTAGCTTCCTCGATACCTGACGACTCGAGGCCCCGGCCTTAAGGACACGCTTCGCAGGTCAATCCCGCCCGCGCACTCTGCTAGCATCGGTCGTTGTTTGCCGGGCGCGGGTGGCGCGCCGGGTTGTTGCGCCGGGGCAAGGACGAGGAGGGGAGGTTGGCGGAGACGGCCGAGCGGGGCTGTGCGCTCTCCGTGGTCGTGCCGATGCGCGACGAAGCCGAGAACGTGCGCGCCCTCGTGGACGAGATCGCCGCGGCGCTTAGCGGAGCCTTAAGCTTCGAGATCGTCTGTGTCGACGACGGCAGCGCCGACGGCACCGGCGAGGCGCTCAAGGCCGCCCGTCTCGCGCACCCCGAGCTGCGCGTGCTGCGCCACCCGCGAAGCTTCGGCCAGAGCGCGGCGCTGCTCACGGGGGTGCGCGCCGCACGAGCGGAGTGGATCGCAACCCTTGACGGTGACGCGCAGAACCCACCGGCCGAGATCCTCCGGCTCATCGCCGCGCGGGACCGGGCCGCCTCGACGAACCCGGCGTTGGTCGCGGGCTACCGCGCGGTGCGGCGCGACCGCTGGGACAAGCGCCTGGCCTCGCGCCTTGCCAACGCGCTCCGGCGCCGCATCTTGCGCGACGGCGTGCGCGATTCGGGTTGCGGCCTCAAGCTGTTCCGCCGCGAGGCCTTCCTCGAGCTGCCCGCCTTCGACCACATGCACCGCTATCTGCCTGCGCTCTTTGCGCGCGCGGGCGGCGCGGTGATCGAAGTCGCGGTCGAGCACCGGGCGCGCCGGCGCGGCCGCTCGAAATACGGCGTCCGCAACCGCCTCGCCGTAACCCTTCTGGACTTCATCGGCGTTTTCTGGCTGCTGCGGCGGCCCTTGCGCCCCATCGTCGAACGCGGGGAGTGACGACATGAGCGAATCCTCCACCCTCTGGCTCGTGATCGGTTTCCTGGGCCAGGGCTTCTTCTCGTTGCGCTTCGTCATCCAATGGTTCTTCAGCGAGCGCGCGCGGCGCAGCGTCATCCCCATCGCCTTCTGGTACTTCAGCTTAATTGGCGGCGCGACGCTCCTGGCCTACGCGGTGTACCGGGAGGACCCGGTGTTCATCCTGGGACAGGCGGGCGGGCTTCTGATCTACGGGCGCAATCTCTATCTCGTCTGGCGCGAGCGGCGGACGGCCGGCGAGGCGGTCTAAGAGCCGCGCCTGCGCCCCGCACGCCATGCTCGCGCGCCTCCTCGACGCGTTGATAAGAACGCTCGCCTCGCCTCGGGGCTTTCATCTCTGTGTCGCGGGGCTCGCGCTCGTCCTGCTGCTGCTCCGCGCCTTTCTGTTCGCGGCCGCCGAGCGCGACGACGCCGAGCAGATCCTGTTCGCACAAACCTGGGCATGGGGTTACGCGCCCGGCAAGGCCCCGCTCTACACCTGGCTCGTCATCCTGAGCCAAAGCCTCTTCGGCGTCGGCGTGTTTGCGGTCGAGGCGGTCAAGTTCGCACTCATCGCGCTGCTCTATGTTCTGCTCTATCGCGGCGCGCGCCGCGTACTGCGCGACGAACGCCTGGCCGCCCTCGCCGGCCTCTCGCCGCTCGCGCTCTACATCGTCGCCTGGGATGCGACCCTCAACTACAGCCACACGGTGCTGCTCCTGAGCGTGTGCGTGGCGACGTTTACGGCTCTGCTGCGGCTCGAGCGGCGGCAGGGCTGGGCCGACTATGGCCTCCTGGGCGCGCTCTTAGGCCTCGGCCTCCTGGCCAAATACAACTACGGCCTGTTCGCCGCCGCCTTGGCCTTGGCCGCGCTCGCCGATCCGGTGCTGCGCCCCCGGCTCTTGAGCGTGCGGAGTGTTCTCGCGCTCGCCGTCGCGCTCGCCATCGTGGCGCCCCACGGCGCGTGGGCCCTGGCCGAGAGCGAGACGATCGGGATCGCGGTTGTAAGCAAGCTCTCCGCGCCCGAGGCGTTGGGTCCCCTCGAGGGCCGGCTGCGCGCCCTCTACGAGCTCATCAAGGCGGCGTTCAACTTCGCAAGCCCCTTCGTCTTTCTTCTGCCCCTGCTGTTCTGGCGCTCGCTCGCGCCGATCCGGGGCCAGAAGGACGGCCGCCACCGCCGCCTGCTCGGCCGTCACCTGTTGATCCTCGGCGCACTCGCCGCGGCCGGGGCGCTGGGATTCGGCGCGAGCGAGCTACGCAGCCATTACCTGGCGGTGTTCATCCTGTTTCCCCTCTACGCCTTCGCGCGCGTCGAGGTCTGCGGTGCTCGGCCTTGGGCCATAAGGGCGTATGCCGGGTTCGTTGCCGCCTGTGCGCTCGCGGTGGTGACGGCGCTCGCGGCAAGCGCGCTCATCGGTCCCCGGACCTGCGATAAATGCCGGCTCCACCTCGATTACGAGGTGCTGGCCGACGCCGTGCGCGCGGCCGGCTTTGCCGACGGCACGATCGCAGCCTCGTTCCATCGCCAAGCGATCGCCGGCAATCTGCGCCTCGAGTTTCCCGACGCGCGCGTGACCAGCACCGAATATCCCCGCTTCCAGCCACCCCGAGACGAGGGCGCGGGTTCCTGCCTGCTCGTCTGGCAACCCGAGGAGGAGAGGCGCTACGGCGTCGACATGCGCGCCTTCGCGCTCGTCTTTCTCGAGGCGCGAATTCCGGCCGCCGCGCCGGTGCGCACGGTCGCCGTGCCGCTCGCCGGCAATCCCGGGCGCAGCGTCGAATTCGCTTACCTGCTCTGGCCGGAGGGCGCGGGCCGCTGCCGTTGA
>CAZVZP010000264.1:0-2815 GCA_964631625.1 uncultured Hyphomicrobiales bacterium
GGGCTCGCCGCGGCGCGCCTTGGCGTAGGCCCGCTCGCCGGCGACCTTGACCGCCGAGAACGCCGGGGGCGTCTGGCGGATGCGGCCCACGAAATCCGGCAGCGCGGCCAGGATCGCCTCGCCCGCGGGGCGCTTCGAGTTCGAGGCCATAAGGCGCCCTTCCGCATCGCCGCTGTCGCGCGCTTCGCCCCAACGCACCATGAAGCGGTAGATCTTCTTGCCGCCCATGACGATGCCCACGGTCTTGGTCGCCTCGCCCAAGGCCACGGGCAAGACGCCGCTTGCGATCGGATCGAGCGTGCCCGCGTGGCCCGCCTTGGCGGCACCCAACAGCGCGCGCACCCGCGCCACGGCCGCGGCCGAGGTCGGGCCCTCGCTCTTGTCGAGCACGAGCCAGCCGTTGAGCGGGCGGCCGCGGCGCCGGCTCATGATCGGCCCTCGCCGCGCTTGATGAGCTCGGCGATGTGCTGGGCGCGATCGAAGCTCGGATCGGAGACGAATTCGAGTTCGGGCGTGAACTTGAGCGGCACGCGCCGGGCGAGCTCGCTCTTGAGGTAAGGGGCCGCGCGATTCAAGGCCTCGATCACCGCCTCCATGGCGCCGCCGCCCAGCCGCGTGACATAGGCCGTGGCGGAGCGCAGATCGGGACTCACTCGAACCTCGGTCACGGTGATCGAGGTCTCGCGCAGGGTCGGATCGCGCAGATCCGCGCGCGCGAGCCGCTCGGCAAGCGCGTGGCGGAGCGCCTCGCCCACGCGCAACTGGCGCTGGCTCGGTCCGCCGCGCGAACGTTTCTCGGGGGCTTCTCGCATCATGGCGCGTGCTTCGGGCGAACCCTTGAGGGCGCACTCCTCATCGGGGTGCGCTCAAAGCCTCTAGAGGCTGCGGGCCACTTCCTCGATCTCATAGAACTCGAGCCGATCGCCCGGCTGGATGTCGTGGTAGTTCTCGAGCGACAGGCCGCACTCGTAGCCCTCCTTGACCTCGCGCACGTCTTCCTTGAAGCGCTTGAGGGTGCTGAGCTGGCCATCGTGAACCACCACGTCGTCGCGCAACAGACGCGCGCGCGCATTGCGCTTGACGATGCCCTCGCTGACGCGGCAGCCGGCCACCTTGCCGACCTTGCTGACGGCGAAGACCTGGAGGATCTCGGCGCTGCCCAGCACCTTCTCGCGGCGCTCGGGCGCGAGCAGGCCCGAGAGCATGGCCTTCATGTCGTCCACGAGCTCGTAGATGATCGCATAGAAGCGGATCGCGGTGCCCGACTGCTGCGCGAGGTCGCGCGCGGGCCTGTTGGCGCGGACGTTGAAGCCCAGGATGACGGCACCCGAGGCGTGGGCGAGCGTCACGTCGGATTCGGTGATCCCGCCGACGGCCGCGTGCAAGACGCGCGCGCGCACCTCCTCGGTGGAAAGCTTCGTGAGCGAATTGACGATCGCCTCGACCGAGCCCTGCACGTCGGCCTTGACCACGACGGGCAACTCGTGCGCCTCGCCCTTGGCGATCTTCTGGAACATCTGCTCGACCGTGCCGACGCCGGTCACGGCGCGGCGCTCGCGCGCGCGGCTGATGCGGAAGTCGGTGATCTCGCGGGCACGCCGCTCGTTCTCGACGACGTGCATGACGTCGCCGGCCTCGGGCACGCCGGAGAGGCCCAGGACCTGCACCGGTGTCGCGGGCCCCGCGTCGCCCACGTCCTGGCCGCGGTCGTCCTTGAGCGCGCGCACGCGGCCCCACTCGGAGCCGATCACGACCACGTCGCCCGGACGCAGCGTGCCGCGCTGCACGAGCACGCTCGCCACCGGGCCCAGGCCCGGGTCCATCTTGGCCTCGATCACGACGCCGTCGGCCGCGCGATCGGGGTTGGCCTTGAGATCGAGGATCTCGGCCTGCAAGAGGATCGTTTCCTCGAGCCGCTCGAGGTTGGTCTTTGCCTTGGCCGAAACCGGGACCGCCAGCACGTCGCCGCCCACGTCTTCGGTGACGAGCTCGTAATTGAGGAGCTCCTGGCGCACGCGCCGCTCGTCGGCCCCGGGCTTGTCGATCTTGTTGATGGCGACGATGATCGGCACGTTGGCCGCCTTGGCGTGATTGATCGCCTCGACGGTCTGCGCCTTGATGCCGTCGTCGGCCGCCACCACGAGCACGACGATGTCGGTCACCGAGGCCCCGCGCGCGCGCATGGCGGTGAAGGCCTCGTGGCCCGGCGTATCGAGGAAGGTGATCGTCGCGCCCGAGGGCAGGTGCACCCGATAGGCGCCGATGTGCTGCGTGATGCCGCCCGCTTCGCTCCCCGCCACGTCGGTTGAGCGCAGGGCATCGAGAAGCGTGGTCTTGCCGTGGTCGACATGGCCCATGACGGTGACGACGGGCGGACGCGCACGCAAGGACGCCGGATCGTCGGGCGCGCCTTCGAGGCCCTCCTCGACGTCGGCCGCGCTCACGCGCTTGACCCGATGGCCGAACTCGCCGGCCAGGATTTCGGCGGTGTCTGCATCGATCGTCTGATTGATGGTCGTCATCTGGCCCATGGCCATGAGCGCCTTGATCACGTCGGCGCCGCGCACCGCCATGCGGTTGGCGAGCTCGCCAACCGTAATCGTCTCGGGGATGACCACCTCGCGCACCACCTTCTGCGGCGCCTGTTCGTCGGCCTCGCGCAGCTTCTGCTTCTCGCGCTCGCGCTGACGGCGCACGGCCGCAAGGCTGCGCACGCGCTCGTTTTCATCGAGCGCGCGCGTGACCGTGATCTTGCCGGTGCGCCGGCGCGGCTCGGCGCGGCGCACCGGCACCGGGCGGCGCTCGGCGCGCCCGC
>CAZVZP010000265.1:0-2792 GCA_964631625.1 uncultured Hyphomicrobiales bacterium
AGTTGCCCTCGGTCTTGCTTCCCTTAAGGCTTGCCATGCTGTCGATCTCCACTTGCTCACGGTTGCGGCCTTAAACCGCGCGCAGACTCGCGCGGGTCAACCCTCGACGCCTATATGACAGCGGCCGATGCGCCTGTCAACCAGTTTAGAATATTTCTAATAAATGGGCTTCGCTCGTGCCGGGACCCGAACCGATGGCGAGGTTTCAGTCCTCGGACAAGCGGATGATCACATCGACGCGCGCCACGCGGGTGCCGTTCGGTGCCTCGGGCAGGCTGCGCACCTCGACCGCATGGCCCGGCACGTCCTTGAGCCGGCCCGAGCGCTCGAAGAAGAAATGGTGGTGGTGCTTGGTGTTGGTGTCGAAATAGGAGCAGCCCGCCTCGACCACGAGCTCGCGCAAGAGGCGGGCCTGCGTGAACTGATGGAGCGTGTTGTAGACGGTGGCGAGCGAAACCCGCACACCGGCTCGCGCGGCTTCGCCGTGGAGCTGCTCGGCCGTGACGTGGCGCTCGGGGCCTGCGAATAGCAGCCCGGCCAGGGCCAGACGCTGGCGCGTCGGGCGCAAGCCCGCCGCTTTGAGCCGTTCACGCGCCGTAAGAGCCCGTTCTTTCACCGCTGTCTCTCGAACCTCTCTGCCCCGCCCTTTGTGGGGCGGGGACTTAAGCACCCTGACCCATCGTCACCGAAAAGTCATAAGATTTCCAGGGCTTCTAATCGCCGGTTTGGATGCGCTCGACCAGCTGCTGCACGGTCGGGATGAAGCCGTTGGCGTAGAAGGGGTCGTTTCGGAAGCGATAGGCCCCGCGACCGGCGAACATGAGCTGGTGCTCCACATCGCCGCCGTGCACGATCGACTGCAGCGTCTTCTGGATGCAGTAGCTGCGCGGATCGGTCTTCTTGCCGGTCGTGCCTTGGTCGTTGCACGCCCAGTTCGAGAAGCGGCAGGCGGAGAGGCAGCCCATGCAGTTCACCTGGTCGCGCCGGATCTCCTCGGCCCGCTCGGCGGTGATGAAGATCATCGTCGAATCGGGCGTCTTGAGCGTCGTGTCGAAGCCCTGGGCCACCCAGCGCAGGGCCCGCTCGCGGTCCTTCTCGGTGAGATAGACCGTGCGCCGGCGCGGCCCGAATTGGAACGACGTGTTGTGCTGGCCCACGGGCTCGATCGAGAAGGCGACCTGGCGCGCGTTGCGCTCCTCGATTTCCTTGACGAAATCGTTGCGCACCGCCGAGGAATAGAAGCCGGTCGGGCTCCACCGATTGAGCGACACGTCGCCCGGCTCGAGCCTCAAGAGCTTCTGTTTCCAGGTGTCCGGAATCGGACTTTCCCGGGTCAGCAGCGGCCGGGTGCCGAACTGAAAGGCGATGGGTCCGAGCTCGACATTGTCGATCCACTCCTCCCACTCGCGCAGGCACCACACCCCGCCCGCCATGAAGATCGGCGTTGCGGCAAGCCCGAACTCCCGCATGATCCGGCGCAGATCGTGCACCCGCGGATAGGGCGGCTCGGGCCTCTCCGGATCCTCTACGTTCGAGATGCCGTTGTGGCCGCCCGCGAGCCACGGGTCCTCGTAGACGACCCCGCCCAGCCAGTCGCTGAACTTGTGGTAGGCGCGCTTCCACAGCGCGCGGAAGGCGCGCGCGGAGGAGACGATTGGATAGTAATAGACCTGATACTTGGCGGCGATCTCGGCGATCCGGTAGGGCATGCCGGCGCCGCAGGTCACTCCCTGGATCAAGCCCCTGGCGCCCTCGAGAACACCATGCAGGACGCGCTCGGAAGCGGCCATCTCCCACAGCACGTTCATGTGGATGCGCCCCAACCCGCCCGCGCTCTCGTGCGCGATGCGCGCCTGGGTGATGCCGCCCGCGATCGCCATGGCGACGAGCTCTTCGTGGCGCTCGCGCCGCGTGCGGCCTTTGTACACCTGCGGGACCGGGCGGCCGTCCGCACCGAGCGAATCGGCGTTGACGCCCGAGAAGGTGCCCACCCCTCCGGCGCGCGCCCAGGCGGTCCGACAGACAGATGCCATTAAACGCGTTCAACGGAGCCCTCGCGCGGGGGTGGACACCCCGCCAACCAAACGCCAGCGTTCCACCCGGGCGGGGCGCCCGGTCCGCAATCGCACTCATTTAGGCGCTTCGGCGCACCTTGGCAAGGCGCCCACGGCGTTCGGCCCTAGCCGGCCTCCCGTGCGTGCTCGCGACGACCGCGCCCGCGCCCGCCCTCGCCCTCGGCTTCGCCCCGCGCGCCCTTCACCTGCTCGGTGATGTCGGCGCCCGTCGCTTGATCGACGACCCGCATCGACAGGCGCACCTTGCCGCGCTCGTCGATGTCGAGCACCTTGACCTTGACCTTGTCGCCTTCCTTGACGATGTCGGTCACCTTCTCGACCCGGCGCGGCGCAAGCTCGCTGATGTGCACGAGACCGTCGCGGTTGCCGATGAAATTCACGAAGGCGCCGAAGTCGACGATCTTGACCACCGTGCCCTCGTAGATCACGCCGACCTCGGCCTCGGCCACGATGTCGCGGATCATCTTGACCGCCTTCTCCGCGTTCTCGAGCTCGACCGCGGCCACCTTGATGGTGCCGTCGTCCTCGATGTCGATCTTCGTGCTGGTCTTCTCCTGCAACTCGCGGATGATCTTGCCGCCCGGACCGATGACCTCGCGGATCTTCTCCTTGGGGATATGGATCGTCACGATGCGCGGCGCGTGCCTCGAGACGTCCGCGCGCGACTGGCCGAGCGCGTGCGCCATTTCGCTCAAGATGTGCAGGCGGCCTTCACGC
>CAZVZP010000266.1:0-2790 GCA_964631625.1 uncultured Hyphomicrobiales bacterium
GGCGCTACAACAAGCGCACCGACAAGTACGGCGGCTCGTTCGTGAACCGCGCCCGCTTCTACGTCGAGCTGATGACGGCCTTGAAGAAGGCCTGCGGCAACGCCTGCGCGATCACGACGCGCTTCGAGGTCGATACGCTCTTGGGCCCCGAGAGCGTGAGCGCGAGCGACGAGGGCATGCGCTTCGTCGAGTTCCTGCACAGGGAGGGCGTGTGCGACGCCTGGTCGGTCAAGATCGGCGACTACGAGGAGTGGGGCAAGGACGCCGCCGCCTCGCGCTTCCGCAAGCAAAATTGGATGACGCCCTTCGTCAAGGAAGGGAAGAGGATCGTGGGAAAGGACACCCCGGTCGTCAACAACGGCCGCTTCACGAGCCCCGACGACATGTTGGCCGCGATCACCTCCGGCCAGTGCGACATTATCGGCGCCGCGCGCCCGGCCATCGCCGACCCCTTCCTGCCCAAGAAGATCGAGGAGGGACGCTTCGAGGATATTCGCGAGTGCATCGGCTGCAACATGTGCGTCTCCAAGTTCAATCAGGTGGGCCAGATCCAGTGCACCCAGAACGCGACGGTCATGGAGGAGTACCGCCGCGGCTGGCACCCCGAGACGTTCGACAAGGCGGAGAACCCGTGCTCGGTGCTCGTGGTGGGCGCGGGTCCTGCGGGCATGGAGTGTGCGCGCGTGCTGGGCTTGCGCGGCTACGACGTGCACCTGCGCGAGGCCGAGAAGGAGATGGGCGGCCACTGGCGCAACGTCAGCCGCTATCCCCGCTGCAGCGAATGGGCGCGGGTCATCACCTACCGGGAGATCCAGCTCAAGAAGCTCAAGAACGTCGAGGTGCACTTGGGCGTGGGCCGGATGGGCGCCGAGGACGTGCTCAATTACGGCGCCGACAAGGTCGTCATTGCGAGCGGCGCCCATTGGGCGACGGACGGCCTCGGCCCCGAGACCCACGAGCCGATTCCCGGCGCCGACGCGTCGCTTCCGCATTGCCTCACGCCCGAGCAGGTCATGGCCGGCAAGGCGACGGGGAAGCGCGTGGTCGTGCTCGATGGGGAAGGGCACTTCACCGGCATCTCGATGGCCGAGCTCATGGCCGATCGAGGCAAGGACGTGACGATCGTGACCAACCTCTCGGAAATCGCCGCCTACTGCGCTTTCACCCTCGAGGTGCAGAACAACAAGCGCATGATGTACGAGAAGAAGATCAAGCAGTACCGGAACCATTGGGCGCACTCGATCGAGCTCGGCAAGATTCGGCTGTTCTACCTCTATCGCCACGGCGCCGACCTGATGGACCCCGTGAAGGGCGGCTACGCACGCCGGCAATCCAGTGATAGGGTCGAGTTTGGGTGTGACTCGGTGATCCTCGTCACCCGACGCGTCGCCCACTCCGAACTCTACAAGGCGCTTAAGGCGCGCCAATCCGAGTGGGCCAAGCATGGGCTCCGGGCGGTCTACCGGATCGGCGACTGCCACGCGCCGCGCCAGTGCCTGAACGCGGTCTACGACGGCCACCGGCTGGCCCGTGAGTTCGATAGCCCACATCCC
This sequence comes from uncultured Hyphomicrobiales bacterium, assembly GCA_964631625.1. Taxonomy (GTDB): domain Bacteria; phylum Pseudomonadota; class Alphaproteobacteria; order UBA828; family JAPUJA01; genus CAZVZP01. The sequence continues at coordinate 1,554 of CAZVZP010000266.1, forward strand.
CAGTATCCGTTGCCCTGGATCCGCGAGCGGCAGATTTGGGGGCACGAGACCTTCCCCAAGCCGGGCGATGCGCGGCCGCGGGTCGAGGTGGCGTGAGCTCCGGCGATTTGTGGGCCGGAAGTCGGAGAGCGCGCGCGGAGAAGGGGCTTGCGCCGCGCGAGCCTCTGCTATGGTCTGCTCTAAAGGGTCTGCTCTAAAGAGCAGGCGCGGGCAATGGAGGCGACTGCCTCCTCTCAAACCGGCGGACGATCACTTGAGGCGAGGACCGCGAGCGGTCCGGGGAGAGGCATCATGGCACGTGACCCGAAGTACGACATTCTTTTCGAGCCGGTGAAGATCGGCCCGAAGACGGCGCCGAACCGCTTCTGGCAGACGCCCCACTGCAACGGCGCGGGTTCGGATCGGCCCGGCACCCAGGCCGCCTTCCGCGGCATGAAGGCCGAGGGCGGTTGGGGCACGGTCAACATCGAATACACCGCCGTCCATCCCGAATCCGACGATTCGCCGCACTGCGCCGCGCGCATGTGGGACGAGGGCGACGTCATCAACATGCGGCATATGACGGAGAGTGTGCACAAGCACGGCGGGCTCGCCGGCATCCAACTGTTCTATGCCGGCGTGCACGCGCAGGTCGGCGAATCGCGCGCCATCGGGCGAGCGCCGAGCCAAGCGCCGTCCGAAGCTGTGCTGCTCGCGGGCGTCGCCGAGATGGACGACGACGACATCCGCGCGGTCGTTCAAATGCATGTCGACGCCGCGAAACGCTCGCTCGAAGCCGGCTTCGATATCATCGAGATCATCGGCTCGGATTCGATGATCGTGCTCCAGTTTCTCCAGCCCTATTACAACAAGCGCTCCGACAAATACGGCGGTTCGTTTGAGAACCGTGCACGTTTCTGGCTCGAATGCCTCGAGGGAATCAAGAAGGCGGTGGGCGATCACTGCGCCGTGGGCAACCGCTATTCGGTCGACACCATGGACGGGCCCGACGGCCTCGAGGCCGGCAATGAGGGCATCAAGTTCATCGAGCTCTGCGACCGCCAGGGGCTGTGCGACGTCTGGGACTTGAAGGTCGGCCGATACTCGGAGTTGGGGCTCGAGATCGCACCCTCGCGCTTCACGCGCTCCAATTACATGGCGCCCTGGGTGCGCGAGGCCAAGAAGGCTGCGAAAGCGCCCGTCGTGAGCACGGGACGCGTGACGAGCCCCGACGAGATGGTCCAAGTCATCGTCTCCG
>CAZVZP010000267.1:0-2764 GCA_964631625.1 uncultured Hyphomicrobiales bacterium
CAAGCGTTGGCACCTTTGGGCTTGCCGAGATGGTCCTCGATGAACTCGCGGGTGATCCGGCAGGTCACGTGCTCGCGCCGGTTCTCGAGCACGGGCGCGTGCTCCACGTCGAACTGGACCTCCTCGGCCACGTCGTCCCAATGCCAGCTCTCGGGGTCGGGCGAATCGTTGAACAAAGCCTCTTGCTCTCCCAATGGAACGGCGAAGCTGCGGGGCGATGGCGGGCTGCGGCGCAGCGGTCTGGTGGTGCCGGCTGAAGGGCTCGAACCTCCGACCCCCTGATTACAAATCAGGTGCTCTACCCGCTGAGCTAAGCCGGCGACGGGCTTGCATTGTGCCCGAAAGCGGCGGGCGGAGACAAACGTGGCGAAGGGTCTCGGCCGACGTTCGCTGCCGCGGGGCTCAACCTGCTCGTGGTTCGGTGCTAGCCTGGGTTCGAGCAAGCGGAGGAGCGAGCCATGAACGATATTCGGGCGCCCCGGGCGGGACACACGATCCACGCCCAGCATCAGCACCTGAGCTGGGACAATTCTCGCCCGCCCGCGCTCACCATCGCGCCGGGCGAGACCGTCGAGTTCAAGGACATCGATGCGACCTGCGGCCAGCTCACGGCGAAATCGACCGTCGCCGACATCCGCACCCTCGACTTCTCGCGCGTCAACCCGATCGCGGGGCCCATCTTTGTCGACGGCGCCGAGCCGGGCGACGCGCTCAAGGTGACGCTGGTCGAGATGACGCCCTCAGGCTGGGCCTGGACGGCGATCGTGCCGGGCTTCGGGCTCTTGGCCGAGGACTTCCCCGAGCCCGCCCTCAATCTGTGGAGCTACGACAGTGGCTTCAAGGCGCCGGCGGTCTATGGCCCGGGTGGGCGCGTGCCGCTCAAGCCCTTCTGCGGCACCATCGGTGTGGCGCCCGCCGAGAACGGGAGCCACAGCACCATCCCGCCCCACTCGGCCGGGGGCAACATGGACATCCGCGACTTGACCATCGGCGTCGATCTTTACCTGCCGGTCAAGGTCAAGGGGGCGCTGTTTTCGATCGGCGATACCCACGCGGCCCAAGGCGACGGCGAGGTCTGCGGCACGGCGATCGAGAGCCCCATGTCGGTCGCCTGCAAATTCGACCTGATCAAGGGCGCCAATCTGCGTTTCCCGCGCTTCGTCACCCATGGCCCCGTGGCGCGCCATCTCGACGGAAAGGGCTACGAAGTAACCACAGGAATCAACCCCGACCTGATGCAGGCGGCCAAGGATTCGGTTTGCGGCATGATTGACAGATTGGCCGAGCTTCAAGGATTAAGTGCCGAGAACGCCTATATGTTGTGCAGCGTCTGCGCGGACTTGCGCATCAGCGAGATCGTCGATCAGCCCAATTGGGTGGTGTCCTGCTACTTCCCGCGGCTGGTGTTCGATTAGCCGCTCGCGCGCGCAAGCTCGTAAAGGGCAACCGCGGCGGCGTTCGAGACGTTGAGGGAATCGACGTTTGTGCGGATCGGGAGCCGGGCGAGGCCGTCGCAGTGCCGGGCCACGAGCGGTCGCAAGCCCTTGCCCTCGGCACCCAACACGAGCGCGACCGGCCGGTCGGCCGGCTTGGCCCGATGCAGCGGCTCGCTCGCCTCGGGATCGAGGCCGACGCACCAGTAGCCCCGCTCCTTCAGCGTCTCCAGGGCTCGCGCGAGGTTGACTTCCCGCACTAGGGGAACCAATTCCAGAGCCCCGGACGCCGCCTTGGCGAGGGCGCCGGTCGCGGCCGGCGCATGGCGCTCCTGGAGCACCACACAGGCCGCGCCGAAGGCGGCGGCCGAGCGCAGGATCGCTCCGATGTTCTGGGGATCCGTGACTTGATCGAGCACCACCACGGGGCCCCCGCCGCCCTTGCTCAGCGCTTCATCGAGCGTGGCTTCGGGCAAGGGCTCGGCAAGCAGCGCCATGCCCTGGTGCACGGCGCCCGGCAATAGGCGGTCGAGCTCCGCCCGGGACACCGGCTCCGGCTTAGGCCCACGCGATGCCTCCGGGACCGGGCGCCCCGCCTCGCGCGCAACGAGGAGGCGCAGGCAGCGCCGAGTCGGGTTTTCGAGCGCGGCCCTCACCGCGTGCCGGCCATAGAGCCAGACGGCCGAGGATGACGGCTGCGCGCCGGTTGGCTTCCTCGCCGGTTTTGCCCGCCGGTGCCGGTAGCGCGATTCGATCACGAGACGATCCTTGCCCGGAGTGCCGCTTGGCCGTTATAGTGGCGCCAATCTGCCGAAACGAAGCGTCGGGGGTGCGCCGAGAATTAGGGTGTCCTCGAAACCGCTTCGTTTGCCTGTTTTCGTGTTGACAATCAAGCAGGAAACCCTTATTTGCGCACGTCCTTTGCAGCGATTGGGCGGTCTGCCTGCGGAGGGGTGGCCGAGTGGTTAAAGGCAGCAGACTGTAAATCTGCCGACGTACGTCTACGTAGGTTCGAATCCTACCCCCTCCACCAGGATTCTACGCGTCCCCTGGTGGCCTTGAACAGGCAAGGGGCGTCATAGGCGGGTGTAGCTCAATGGTAGAGCTCCAGCCTTCCAAGCTGGCGATGTGGGTTCGATTCCCATCACCCGCTCCAGCTTGACAGCAGACCGGCGCTGCGCGCGGGGCCGCGCCAGAGGCACGGAAGCGTTGACGTTCGAGAGAAAGAGGCGGGGCGATGGCGAAGGAGAAGTTTAAGCGGACGAAGCCGCACTGCAACGTGGGGACGATCGGGCACGTGGACCACGGGAAGACGACGCTGACGGCGGCGA
>CAZVZP010000268.1:0-2749 GCA_964631625.1 uncultured Hyphomicrobiales bacterium
GATCTCGGCGCGGAGCTCGCGGTCAACGGCGCGGACAAGGAAGCGATCCGGGCCCTCCGCAAGACGACGGGCGGCGGGGTTCATGGCGCACTGGTGACCGCGCCGGCACTGCCCGCGTTCAATCAGGGCATCGGGGCCTTGCGCCGAGGCGGCACGTGCGTGATCAACGGGCTGCCCGAGGGCGAGTTCCCCGTCGCGGTCGTGGGCTTCGTGCTTAAGGGCCTCACGGTGAAAGGCTCGATCGTGGGCTCGCGCCAGGATGTGCACGAGGCGCTCGACTTCGTCGCGAACGGCCGCGTCAAGGCGACGGTGGAGCCCGCACCCTTCGCCCAGGTGAACGCCGTGCTTAAGCGCTTGCGCGAGGGCAACGTGCGCGGGCGCGCGGTGCTGACGCTCGAATGAACCGAGAGGAGCGGCCGCGAAGCGGCGGCCGAGGCGCGGCGCGCGAGGGCTGCTAGCGCGTGAGCGCGGCGCGCCGATCGAAGGCGGCGATTCGCGCACTGGCGGTGCGGAATGCGCGGGGGAAGCCGCGCGTGAGCACGAAGCCGAGCGAGAAGGCGAGGAAGTTGGCCGCGGTGACCGCGAACAGGATGGCCCAGCCCAGCGCGATTCTGGGCCCCCCGCCGAGCCACGCGCCGAGCGTCCGGGCGACCGGGCTTGACGGGATCGAAAGCGGAGATGGGGACGCGCTCGCGCTCCGGTGTGCGGTGTCGATATGGGAGAGGGCCATGGCCGCCTCTGGAGTGCGTTTTCTGTTGCCGCAAGATGAGGGTAGGCTCCGCTGGTTAACAATTTTTTAACATCGCCCCCGGCTCTCGGCGGGTCCGCCGGTGAGCCGAAAATAACCAACTAAACCATAGTCCTCTCGTTGGTTCCTGCCATGTCGAAGACGCTGCGTCACACCATCCACCGCGATCACCGGCATCTCTATTGGGATCACGCGATCGCGCCGGCGCTGACCATCGCGCCGGGCGATGGCAGGCGATGGATCAAGCGCTTGGCGTCACGCGAGGTAAGCGTATGAGTTTCGCCGCAGCGAGAGCATCAAAGGCGGCGCGCCTCCGCCGCTGCGCGGCGTGGGTCCTGCCGGGGCCCTGCGCGTCGGCAGAGCGCGATTACAGCCCGCGCTCCAGCCTCTGTCGTCGTGCGCCCGTCCGCTTTCAAAAAGCGACGGACAAGGCTTAAGAAGAAAGCTGACAACTATTCTGTACGCCTCGCATAGCGGGTGGCATAAAATGGTTTCTCGGGTGCCTCAATTCGGCGGCTACAAGAGACCCGAGGAATTACATTATGCCCGATACGAAGTGGCCTCTCAAATTAACAAAGAGCTATATCCACTTTGACCATCTAATCTGGCAGGTTCCCGCAGTAGGTGTTGCCATCGCCGGGGGCATCGTCGTCGCCGCGGATCAAATAGAATTCAGCAAGGGCTATCTCTCAATTTCCGCGCAATGCGTTCGCGCTCTAATCGTGTTTTTCGGCGCATTGATAACAGGAGCATTAGGGCTCATCGTTTGCAAATTCCGAATCTTCCAATCCGCAACGATACCAAGAGAATGGTTGAATTTTCCTGACGGCGCTAGCCTGCCCTTTGGAATTAGACCAAGTGGTGGCTTTCTGCTCCAACTGGTCTTGTTCGTAACCAGTGGAGGCATGGCCGGGCTAGCCCTGGCGAATGCAAGTCAACAACCCTGGTGCATTATCGGTGGGCTCTTTCTCGGTGTTATCGGCGGACTTATTGTGGAGCATTGTTATTTCGAAAGAGCGCGCGATGCGGTGAACGCCGTACGCTATGCGGAGGAAAACGCACACCCGCAAGGCTCGCGTACAACGGCGGCCCCGGATCGTTCATAACCTAATCGCCTTGCAGATCAGGGGGCAGTTTCTCCAGATTTTCTCTTCTTCCATCGCCCGATTCCCCAAGCGATCAATCTTGCAAGAAGAATGCCGGTCATAACGGCTGCATAAATTCCACCTCCAAGCACCAAAGCGAGGACGGCGTAGATAAGTATTTCGTCGCTTACACCCGCTTCATGTAAGACGCCGAAAAGCTCACCGAGCATGGAGGCCTTTGCCACCGCGTATTCTCCTCTTTCCTCGGCTCGGACAGCGCCTTGAGCCTGCTGGTAGCTACACCGGCGAAGCTAATGGCCTAGCCCGGTGCGGGTCTCTGTCCGGGTCGATAACACAATACGCTCTTACGCTGGATAGCCATCGAACCGGGACACAGGCGGCCGCACCTGCACCTCACCCCGCGCTCCGCATGTCCGGCAGATTGGCATGAGGCCGATCACGTACACGTCGCCCCGGGGCCCCTCATCGCCTTACGGGGCCTTCCACTTTCCCCGGGGACCTAGGGCTAACCACCCCGCCGTCTCGGCCCGCAGCGGGCTACGGGTGGGCAGGGGCCAGCAAACGGCCCTAGCCGCTACCCTGGTTTACCTCGGTGGGGCCGTGCTCGCCCCTGGTCGTTCTGTGGGCGTTCCCCCTAGAGCGTCGAGGGCCTTAGCCCCTCCTTAGCTCCCGCCCCTAGCGGTCCGGCCGAGCACCAGAAAAACTTTGCGTTTTAATAGGTTAAGCAGCACGATCGGGGGCGGCTAGTTATCAATTTTTTAACATCGCCCCCGGCTCCGGGCGGGTCCGCCGGTAAGCCGAAAATAACCAACTAAACCATAGTCCTCTCGTTGGTTCCTTCCATGTCGAAGACGCTGCGTCACACCATCCACCGCGATCACCGGCATCTCTATTG
>CAZVZP010000269.1:0-1744 GCA_964631625.1 uncultured Hyphomicrobiales bacterium
GACTCTAGGCCGGCCCCAAGCCGGCGTCAAAGCAACGGCGGCGCCCCATCGCCGCCGCCCCAAGCCGCCGATTGGTGGGCGGCCCGCTCTGTCAATAGACGATCAAGTGGCAGTCGTTGATCTGGCCGCCCGGACCGTTCACCGGGTATTGCGGCAGATCGAAAGGGCAGGCCGAGAACAGGACGATCATGTCCTGCTCGGCGCGCAACGTCACGTAGCAGCCGGGTTTCGCCTTGGGCAGCGGGTAGGTGTAGCTCTCGTCCGGCTGAACGAGCGTGTGCTGGAAAAGGTTGAGCGGCCCCGGCATGTGCGGCGGCGCGATGCCGATGTCGGCGCAGGCCTGCCAGAAGTTGTCGGTGCAGCTCCGATGGTAGCCCTTCACGCCGAGGTTCTTGTAGAGAAAGATGTCGCAGGAGGCGACCTGCGTGTCGTGGTAGCCCCAGGAGGTGTCCTCGACCATGGTGAACATCTTGCGCCGCCGGTTGGTCCAGGTCGCATCGCTCTTCTTGACCCGCAGCCGGTTGATCTCGAAGCGGGTGTGCTCCATGGTCATGTATTCGTTGAGGTCGGGGTAGGCGAAGGCCCAGTTGTCGAGCACCTGCATGCCCTTGTCGTTGATGACCTTGATGTGCATTCCCTTCTTGACGAACGCGGCCTTGCCGTGGCGCGCGGGAATGATCTGCGGCTCGGGGATGACTTTGAGGCGCGGCGCCTTGGGCGCGACGACGCGCGGACCGTTGTTCGTCATGTAGGCCGGCGCCGCCTTGCGCGGCGCGGCCTTCTTAGCGGCCGGCTTGCGCTTCGCGCGCGCGGCCTTCTTTCGTGCTGCCATCGGATTCTCTCCCCAATGTTCGAGCCGCGCGGCGCCGGGCGGTGTACCCCGCTGCGCACGGCCGGATCTTATGGGCCTATCTTGCTGGAATTGTCGCGCGCTGTCAGCAGGCCGCTCGGCGCCGGCCTCAAGCCCCGCTCGCGGGCCAGCCGAGGCTGCCCCCGAGCGCCGGCGGCGGGCTCGTCGGGTCGAAGCGCACGAGCTCGGCGTTGTTGGCGTCCTTGCCCGAGAGCGCCCGGATGAACGCCCAGTGGCTCACGACCACCACCCGGCGCCAGTTCGCCGTCTGGGCCATGGCGTCCCGGAACTCGTTGGCGCGCCGAATGACCGCCTCCTCGGATTCCTTCTCCGGATGCCACCACTCCTCGGCGAGGTGAGCGAAGTCGATATGCGGCCACTGCTCGCTCAGCATCGAGCGGGGCGTACCCACGTCGCAGCTGTAAAAGAACTGCTCGCACACGAGCGGCTCGACGATCACCGGCAGCCGGTGCGCCTTCGCGATGAAATCGGCGGTCTGCAGCGCGCGCGTCAGCGGGCTCGAGAGGATGCGGTCGAGATCGTGACCGTGCAGCTCCTGGGCCGCGCGCGTGGCCTGCCGGCGGCCCTCCTCGGTCAACGGGGCATCGCGGATTTCCGGGTCCTTCTTGTGGACCCGATAGGCCGCATTCCATTCCGACTCGCCGTGACGAATGAGGATCATCGCCGCTTGTCCCTGGCGCTTTACGACCGCTCGTCGGGCGCGGGCATCACGTAGTTGAGGGTCATCCGGCCGCCGTCGCAGTAGATCGTCTGGCCAGTGATATAGCTCGATTCCTCGCTGGCGAGGAAGAGGGCGATCGCGGCCACCTCCTCGACGGGGCCGAGCCGGCCCAGGGGCGTGCGGGAGAGGATGCGCCGCTTGGCCGCCTCGTC
>CAZVZP010000269.1:1754-2679 GCA_964631625.1 uncultured Hyphomicrobiales bacterium
GTCGGGCCCGATGGCGTTGACCCGGATGCCCTTGTCCGCGAGCGCCAGCGCCATGTTGCGGGTGAGCTGCTGGACCCCGCCCTTGGAGACGTTGTAGGCGGTCTGATTGGCGATCGCCATGATCGCGTTGACCGAAGAAAGATTGATGATCACGCCGGACCCCCGCTTGACCATCTCGCGCGCGGCCGCCTGGGCGCACAGGAAGGAGCCCTTGAGGTTGACGCGAAGCACCCGGTCGAAATCTTCTTCCTTGAGCTCGAGAAAGTCCGCCGCGGCGATGATCGCCGCGTTGTTGACCAGGATATCGAGCGCACCGAAGGCCGCGATGGCCTCGGCCACGAGACGGTTCACCGCCGAGGCATCGCCCACGTCGCATTCGGCGTAGCGCACCCGGACCCGGGCCTCGGCGATCGCGCGGGCCGTCCTGGGCCCTTCCGGTGAAATATCGGCCAGGGTCACGGCACAGCCCTCGCGGGCGAAGCGCTCGGCGATCGCGCGGCCGATGCCGCGGTCGATCTCGTTGCGGATCGCCTCATCCGCGCACCCGAAAGAGCCGCTCGAACTCGCCCACGAAGCCGCGCCGGAAGACGAGCACGCAGGCGATGAAGATCGCCCCGATGATCACGGTGACGAAGGGCCCGATCTCGGCCAGATAGTCCTGCAGCGTCATCACCAGCGCCGCCCCGAGCACGGGCCCGAGCATCGTGCCCATGCCGCCGAGCAAGGTCATGAGCACGACCTCGCCCGAGGTTTGCCAGGCGACGTCCGTGAGCGAGGCGAGCTGCAAGACGAGAGATTTGGTCGCCCCGGCAAGCCCGGATAGGCCCGCCGAGAGGGTGAAGGCCACGAGCTTGTAGCGCTCGACCCGATAGCCGAGCGACACCGCCCGCTCCGCGGGGATCGGATCGCTGTTGATCATCAGCTC
>CAZVZP010000270.1:0-2600 GCA_964631625.1 uncultured Hyphomicrobiales bacterium
TCATCGCGCCGCCGCGAGGCCAAGCCCTCCGCGCTCGAGCGTGCGCCAGCGCCAGACGCAAAGCGCCAGCGCCGCCGCGGCTTGGGCGAGAGCCGGAAGGGTGACCACGAGCGGGTGGCCGAAGGGGCTCGGGACTGCGATCGGGATCAGCTCTTCGAGCTCGAGCGCGCTCAAGATCAGCGGCACGAGGGCGTAGAGCACCGCCAAGTAAACGAGGCTCGTCAGATGGCCGCGGCGCACCCGGGCGTCGAGCGTGAAGAAGTGGATGAGCCCGATATCGCGCAAGAGGAAGAAGAGCGCCGCGACCACGAACGGTGGCAGCCCGGTCCTCGGCATCTCGAGATAGAGGCGGAAGGCGGGCCCCATGTCGCCGACCTCCTCGGGCCTCAAGCTCCACACCGCGATCGCGACGCCGCCGCAGAGCGCGGCCACGAGATAGGCGAAGATCCAGGTGGGGACGGCGCCGAGCACGCGCTTGTAATCGCGCTGGCGCCAGTGGTAGCGCAGCCGCGTCAGATGCACGAAGTCCTTGGGCTCGACGAACACGGCGACGTAGGCCGCCGCGCCGCTGGCGAGGAACGCGGTGAACCAGCCCGCCGCTCCATACGCCGTGGCGAGGCCCGGAAGCCCGCCCGCATAGAACGCGAGGAAGACGATGAACGCGAGCCGCACGGCGAGCCCCGGGCGGAACTGCAGCTCGCAGCGCATCATGCGGTGCAGCCCGACCACGGCCCAGGCGAGGAAGGTGAGCTCGGAGGCGACGCGGAAGGTCGCGGGCGCCATGGGGAAAGCGTACCAGCGGCCCGCCTCCCAACCGGGCAGCTCGGCCAAGCGGTCCAGCGTGCCGTGAAAGGCGACCACGGCGAGGAGCGCCAAGAGATGCACGAGCGTCACCTGGAAGCGCAGGCCCTGCGGCTTCGCGCGCAGCAAGAGGAGGCTCAAGAACAGCGCGATGGTCTGGGTGAAGAGGCCGAGTGCTGTGATCTCGAGCAAGTCGAGCGCGTTTCTCTCGCCCGACCAGAAGTAGGCGGGCGCAGACCAGAGCGCGCCGTACCAGGCGAAGACCGTGGTGCCCACGAGCTTGCCCCAGCTCATCGCCCAGGGGCCGATGGCCGAGAGCCGCTGCGCATCCCAGGTGCGCGCGGCGACCTCGCCCAGCACCGCCTCCGCGGCGAGCCGGCCGCCCCAGAGCACGAGCAGGAGATAGAGGGCGAAGGTCGCGATCAAGGTCACGGCCTCCTTGCCCGCGACCGCGTTGGTGGCGACGAAGGCCACGATCAGGATCACCGGGAGCGCGACCAGCCGGTGGATCGAGAGCTCGAGGATCAGGTTGCGGCGGAACTCGGGGTTCACGGCGGCGTAGCCCCCTCGGCGCCGCGCAGGCGCTCGAGATAGAGGTCCTGCATGGTGCGCTTTTCCTCGCCGAAGGAGGCGATGGGAAGTCCGGCCTCAACCAGGCGGTGAAGAAGGGCCGCCTGATCGGCGAGCGTGCCCAGGAACTCGAAGCGCGCGTTTTCGCCATCGAGCGCAAGCTGGGAAACGCCGGAGGCCGCGCGCAGGAGATCGGCGAGGCGGGCATCCGGGGCGCTCAAGGCGAGGATCAGGCGGCGCGCAGGCCCGCGCGCGGCGGCGATCGGGCGGTGCTCCACGATGCGCCCGCGCTCGAGGATCATCATGTGGCTCGAGTAGTCCTCGAGCTCGGCCAGGATGTGGGATGAGACCATGATGGTCATGCCCTCGCCGCTGAGCGCAATGAGGAGCCTCGAGAGCTCGTGGCGCGCCTCGGGGTCGAGCCCCGAGGCCGGCTCGTCCAAGAGCAGCACCTTGGGCGCGTGGATGATCGCCTGGCCGATGGCGAGCCGTTGCCTAAAGCCGCGCGACAGCGTGCCGGTCTTCTCCTTGAGGCGCGCGGCCAAGCCCAGGCGCGTCGCGGTCTTGGCGATGCGCTCTTTTCGCTCGGCCGCGGGCGCGCCCCGGCTCGCGGCGTGATGATCGAGGCACTGGCGCACGGTCAAGTCGTCGTAGAGGCCGTAGAAGTCTTGGAGGAAGCCCAAGCGGCGATGGGCCGCGCGCGGCTCCTCCGCCACGTCGATGCCGTCGATCACGATGGTTCCCGAGAGCGGGGTTTCCAGCGCGGCGAGGCAACGGAGCAGCGTGGTCTTGCCCGCGCCGTTGGGCCCGACGAGCGCGGTGATCGTGCCGGGCTCGACCCTGAACGACACGCGCTCGAGCGCGCGCACCGCCGGATAGTCGAACACCAGTTCCTCGACGGAAATCATGCGGAGCGCACCGGGCTCTCGCTTCGTTCAGCGCCGCCTTGCTTATCACGGCCGGGGGAAAGCCGCACTCGGCACGCTTTGCCGGCGCCCACGCCCCGTGCCATGATCCTTTAGGGTTAAGGCGTCGCGCGCCGTCGTGGGGTCTAGAGGCCGCGCTGTGGTGCGTCGCCGAGCGAGGCGAGGGGAAAAAGCCGTGAAGAAACGGATCGGTGTCGGCCTGGCGTTCCTTCTGGCCTTGATGCTGGCGGCGGTTTCGACGGACGCGGCGGCCGGCGATTACCAGCTGCGCGCCAAGGCGGACGAGCCGATCGTCGTGCTCGA
>CAZVZP010000271.1:0-789 GCA_964631625.1 uncultured Hyphomicrobiales bacterium
ATGATGAGACGCACTTTGAAGGCGGCCGCGTTGTCGCTTCTGGCGCTGCCGCTGGCCTCCGCGGCCCTGGCCCATACCGGTCATGACGCAACCGCGAGCCTCGGCGGCGGCCTCGCCCATCCCTTCGGCGGCATCGATCACCTGTTGGCGATGCTCGCGGTCGGCATCTGGGCGGTCCAGGCCGGAGGGCGGAGCCTGTGGGCCCTGCCGGGCACGTTCGTGGCGGCGCTCCTGGCCGGTGCGGCGCTCGGGCTCGCCGCCTCGTCCCTACCTGTCGTCGAGACGGGGATCGCGGCTTCGCTCGCCTTGCTCGGCACGGCCATCTTCTTCGGCGCGAAGCTGCCGCTGTGGGCCGGCATGGCAGCCGTGGCCGCATTCGGCGCGGTGCATGGCTTCGCTCATGGCACCGAGGTCCCGGCCGTGGGATCGGCCCTCGCCTATTTCGGAGGCATGGCCCTCGCCAGCATTCTCTTGCACAGCACAGGCATCGCTTTCGCCGTCATGGCGCGGCGCGGGATCGCGCGCCATGGCGTGCGCCCAGCGGGCGCTGTGCTCGCGGGCGTGGGCGTCTTGATGCTGAGCGGCGTCTTCTGAGTCGCCCCCGTTGCATCGAGGAACCCCGGGCCTCTCGCCCGGGGTTCTTTCTTGGGCTCAGCGCCGCGCCACGATGAAGAGGCGGCGGAACGGGAACACGGTCCGGCCGTCGGCGGCAGCCGGATAAAGCCGCGCGATGCGCGCGGCGCAAGCCGCCTCGAAGGCCGGCATTCCCTGCGCGAGCAGCCCCCCGAC
>CAZVZP010000271.1:799-2593 GCA_964631625.1 uncultured Hyphomicrobiales bacterium
TGACCGCGGACCTCTCGGGCCTGCCGGCCGGGGCGAACGCCGGGTTCGCGCCGGAAAGGCGGTGATAATAGACCGTCTCCCAGACGTCGAGGTCGGTGCAGAGCGGAGTCAGGCGGTCGAGGTAGAAGGAGGGCGGCGCCGCGGGCGCGGGTTGCCACAGAGGCGCCAGGCGCTCGCGCCACGGGCCTTCGGAAACGACTTCGCCCAGCGCCTGGCGTGGCGGGCTGTCGTCGTTGCGCGGCATCTGCGCGGCGAGCACACCCCCGGGGTTGAGGGCTCTAACCAAGCGCGGGAACAGCTGCTCGTGCTCGGGCAGCCAATGCAGTGCCGCGTTCGAGAACAGGATGTCGGTGGGCGAGCGGTACCCTGCGATGTCGGCCTCGCGCCAGAGGATCCGTTCTCCCCGCGCGCGGGCTTGCGCGAGCATCGCCGGCGACTGATCGATGCCCTCCACCTCGGCCTCGGGCCAGCGCCGCGCGAGCTCGGCGGTCAACTCGCCCGTGCCGCAGCCGAGATCGACGACGCGCCTCGGCTCAGGGTGTGCAAGGCGTGCGATCAGCTCGCGCCCAGGTCTTAGGCGTTCGGCACGAAACCGGGCGTAACGTGCGGGGTCCCACGTCACGGTCCAGCGCGCCGCTCATGGAGACGCGCCATGCGCACAACCTCGGCGGCCATACCATCGTGATTGAGCACGCCCCGCTCGGTCAGGTAGGCCGTGATCAGCTTCGCGGGCACCGCTTCGAAGTAGACGTTGGAACAGACCTCGGCGCGCTCGGGCCAGATTTCCGCCCCGGATTTTTCCTCGAGCTCGATTTCGGCCGCGCTCACTCGCGGGGCGATCTTGCTCGTGTCCACGGCGACGTAACAGGGCCGGCTCGCAGACCGAGCGCCCCACGCCGCCGCGGCGCTGCCCACCTTGTTCACCACGGCGAGATCGCTCGTCACCGAGTCCGCGCCGATGATCAGCGCGTCGACGCGGGCGGCAAAGAGAGCCAGCTCCGCATCCGTGATGCACCGGACCTCGCGCCCCTGCGCCAGTAGCGCCTCGACCACGCGTCGGCCCTCGAGGCGGGGCCGGGATTCGGCCACCACGATGCGCGTCGAGCGGGCCAGCGCGCGTTCGAGCACCGCCATGACGGTCGAGGAATAGCTGAGTGTCAGTACGCTCTCGAGGCCCAAGAGCACGTCGGCGGCCGCGCGCACGAGGCGCTCGAGATTGCGCCGCCGTTCGGACTCGAGGCGCTTGCGCACGGCGCGCCACGGCCGCAGCCTTCGGCAGTCCCGGCTCTTGCCGGCGCGCCGCTCAAGCTCCGCCAGGAAGGCCAGGGCGGCGTTGCCGATCGGCGCCATCGACGGTCGCGCCGTGAGCAGACACGCCGCCACGGGCTCGAGATCGGCCAGGAGCGTAGCCCCGGCGAGGGGCCCGCGCGCGGCCTCGGCAAGCTGCTCGCAGGCTTCCTCGAGCAGCTCGACGCCGCTCTCGGCGAGTTCGGCCGCACCGCGCTCGTGGTCGGCCACGATTCGCGCGATTGCCGCGGCCACGCCCTCGTCGATATCGGATCGACGCTGTGCCATCCCTCGCGTTTAACCTCGCCCCATTCGGGCTCCCCATCGCGAAAACTTGGCACGCGCCAAGGGCATTTGCTATAAGACCCCAAATCGGCCGTCCGCTGTGGCCGGGCGGGCGTGCAGGGATCTCTATTGCGCGCGGCAGCGCGCCGATCCCCGGTAGCTCAGCTGGTAGAGCAAGCGGCTGTTAACCGCTGGGTCGCTGGTTCGAATCCGGCCCGGGGA
>CAZVZP010000272.1:0-1482 GCA_964631625.1 uncultured Hyphomicrobiales bacterium
GCGCTCCAGTGGTCGCCCCCGGCGCTCACCCCCACGCCGATGCGCTGGCCGGGGACGAAGGCCTCGTTGATGAAGGCGCGCTCCATGAAGGTGATGAAGCGCGAGCTCGTGAGCTCCTCGAGCGAGAACGGTTCCTTGAAGTGGCCCACGGTGACTTTCACCGGGCTGAAGCCTGTGTAGGCCAAGTAGGCATCCTTGAGCGCGACCGCGTTGTCGGCAAAGTCGACCTCGACCTTGTAGTCGTAGTCCTTGAACATCGTGCCGAGCGCGTGCAGGCGCACACGGCGCAGCTCCGTGCCGTCGCCGAGCCGCGTCTTATCCTCTTCGTGGAAGGCAGCATCCACCATCACGCGGCCGCCGATGCTCGCACTGAACGCCTTATCCTTGGACTCGACCTTGATGCCGCCTTTCGTTGAGACGTTGAAATCGGGCGCATCCACCTTGCCCTTGAGCTCGTCGATTTCCTGGGCGAGCGCCTGGAGCTTGGCTTCGAGCTCGGCCGCCGTCGGGTCGGCGGCTGCGGGCCCCACTCCGCTCGCAAGACCGATGACGGCGCCCCCCAGAAGCACCGCCGGCACGTTCCACATCCTCGTCATCGTCTGACCTCATCTCGGTTAGGTTGAGAACCGGTTGGCGAGGCGTGCCCGGAAGGGTGTTCTGCCCACGATCAACCGAAGTCCTTCATGCCCCCGACACTCCCGGCACCCGCTGCTCGATCGGCGAACGGCTGCGCGAGACCCCTGCCCGAGCGAAAATCCGCTCATTCGACAAGAGCACGCGCCTCGGCCCTCGAGGGCGTGCGCTTAAGGACGGAACCGTTTATAGGAGGGACAGATGACGGCTGAGTGACAGTTCGATGACGCCGCAAGCGGCGCGGCGCGGGGGCGAGCGGCTTCAGGCGGCGTTTTCCGCCGTGCGTGTCGCGGCGAGGGCCGGCGCGGGACGCAGATAGACCGTGAATCGGCTGCCCACCCCAAGCGTGCTCTCGATGGTGAGCGCGCCGCGGTGGCGGTTGACGATGTGCTTGACGATGGCAAGTCCCAGCCCGGTGCCGCCCATCTGCCGCGAGCGCGCGGAATCGACGCGGTAGAAGCGCTCGGTCAAGCGCGGGATGTGCTCCTTGGGGATGCCCTCGCCCTGGTCGATCACCGCGACCGCCACCGCCTCCGCGGGCGCGCGGCGCCAAACGGCGCCGGGGGGCGGAGGGCAGCGCCGGCCTTCGATCCTCACGGTGCCGTCCTGGCGCCCGTATTTGATCGCGTTGATGACCAGGTTGTGAAACACCTGATTGAGCTCGGCCTCTTCGCCGATCACGGGCGGCAGATCGGGCGCAAGATCGAGCGCGATCGCCACTCCGCTCGCCTTGGCCTGCCACTCGAGGGTCGAACACACGGCCTTGAGCAGGTCCGGCAGCGCGGCGGTTCCCGTCGGCGGGCGATGCTCCTCAATCTCGATGCGCGAGAGCGAGAGGAGATCGTCCAC
>CAZVZP010000272.1:1492-2588 GCA_964631625.1 uncultured Hyphomicrobiales bacterium
GCGAAGCCGCACATCGGGACGCTCGAGGTCGGCGAGCGAGAGGAGATCGTCCACGAGGCGAGCCATGCGCACGGCCTGGCTCTCCATCATCTCGAGAAAGCGGCCGCGCGCCTCGGCGTCGTCGCGCGCCGGGCCCTGCAGCGTCTCGATGAAGCCGATCAGGCTCGAGAGCGGCGTGCGGATCTCGTGGCTCGCGTTGGCCACGAAATCGGCGCGCATCTGCTCGCTGCGCTTGACCGCGGTGATGTCGTGCATCAGCAGCAGCACGCTGTCCCCGTCCTCGCCCGCGGCGCGGGGCTCGATCGTGACCTCGAAGGTGCGCTCGATGGGATGGATGAGGAAGAGCTCCACGGTCTGCGCCTTGCCCTCGCGCAACGCCGCATCGAGCGCCTCGAGCACCATGGGATTGCGCAGGGCCGTAGCGATCTCGTGGCCTTCGATGCCGCGTCCCATAAGATCCTTCGCGGCCTCGTTGGCGCGCCGGATGATGCGCCGCCGATCGAGCAGAATGAGGGGATCGGGCAGGCGGTCGAGCACCTGCTCGATCTCGCGCCGCGCCCCTTCGGCGGCGGCGATCCGCTCGCTCAAGCCGCGCTCGAGGCGGCCGATCGCGGCGGCGATGTCGCGCGCCGTCGCCGAGACGACAAAGCGCGGCCGCTCTCCCGCTTCGCCCCGCGACAAGCGTTCGATGTGGCGCGCCAGGCGCACGAGATCGGCGAGGCGGACCAGATACACCGCGAACAAGCCGGCCAGCGTCCCGGCGAAGCCCAGCAGCGCCGGCCCGGGGGCGATGACGCCCAGGCCCGCGAGCACGACGAAGGCAAGCCCCGGCACCACGCCCGCGAACAGCGTCGAGCGCAGCGCACGGCTCCAGGGGAGGGAGGGTAACATCATCCTCGATCGTGCCGGTGGGCTTGAGGCGCGCACACAATCTTTGCCTCATAATAATAAGCCAAGACGCAAGACGCGAACACCGGGCGTGGGGCCATTTCCTGTGTTACGGTTTCATGGCAGCGACATTGCCACAGGCTCCTAGAGCGTTATTTGGCGAAGTGGAATCACGGGTGAGCGGCAAATTTGCCGATGCCCCCACCCC
>CAZVZP010000273.1:0-2548 GCA_964631625.1 uncultured Hyphomicrobiales bacterium
GCCACAGGTCGTTGCCTTCGCGCGTGCGCTCGCCGACGCCCGCGAACACGGAGAAGCCGCCGTGCTCGGTCGCGATGTTGCGAATGAGTTCCTGAATGATCACCGTCTTGCCGACGCCGGCGCCGCCGAACAGGCCGATCTTGCCGCCCTTCGCGTACGGGGCCAAGAGGTCGACCACCTTGATGCCGGTGACCAGGATCTCGGTCTCGGTCGACTGATCGATGAAGAGGGGGGCGGGCCTGTGGATCGGATCGCGCCGCAGGCCCTTGACCGGCCCGCGCTCGTCCACCGGCTCGCCCACGACGTTCAGGATGCGCCCGAGCGTCGCCGGCCCGACGGGCACCGTGATGGGCCCACCCGTATCGACGACGTCCTGGCCGCGCACCAGGCCGTCGGTGGTGTCCATCGCCACCGTCCGCACCGTGCCCCCGCCCAGGTGCTGCGCCACTTCGAGCACGAGCCTTTGTCCCCGGTTCGTCGCATGGAGCGAGTTGAGGATGGCCGGCAGCGGGCCCTCGAAGCGCACATCCACGACGGCGCCCATCACCTGTGTTACCCGGCCTACCGCGTTCTTGCTGTCCATCGTCGTGCTCCCATTGAAATCCTAGAGCGCCTCGGCGCCGGAGATGATCTCGATCAGCTCCTTGGTGATCGCCGCCTGACGCGAACGGTTGTAGAGGAGGGTCAAGCGGTCGATCATGTCGCCGGCGTTGCGTGTCGCGTTGTCCATCGCGGTCATGCGCGCGCCCTGCTCGCTCGCGGCGTTCTCGAGAACCGCGCGGAAGATCTGCACGCCGAGGTTCTCCGGCAACAGCCGCTCCAGAATTTCGCCCTCGTCGGGCTCGAACTCGTAGATCGCGCCGCCCAAATCCGGCACCGCGGCCTCCTCGGGCCGCGCCGCCACGTAGGGCAGGAGCTGCTGCGTGGTCACGACCTGCGAGATCACGCTCTTGAAGCGGTTGTAGACGATCGTGCAGACATCGAACTCGCCCGCCTCGAACATCTCGATGATCTTCTGCGCGATGGCCTTGGCGTCGTCGATGCCAGGCCCGAATTTGCCGCCCAGGCGCTCGGTGTGGCCCACGATCGAGCGTCCGTATTCGCGCCGAAGCTGGTCGCGGCCCTTTCGCCCGACACAGTAGAGCTTGACTATCTTGCTCTCTCTCTCGAGCTGCCGGATGCGCGCCTTGGCCGCGCGCACGATCGAGGAGTTGAAGCCGCCGCACAAGCCCCTATCCGCGGTCGCGACCACGAGCAGGTGCACCTCCTCCTTGCCGGTCCCCACGAGGAGTGCGGGCGCCTCCTCGCGGCCCTGAAGGTTGCCCGCGAGCGAGACCACCATGCGGTCCATGCGCTCGGCGTAGGGCCGCGCGGCCACGGCCGCTTCTTGGGCGCGCCTAAGCTTGGAGGCCGCGACCATCTTCATGGCCGAGGTGATCTTCTGCGTCTGCTTGACGCTTGATATGCGGACGCGAAGCTGCTTGAGCGTGGCCATCGCCGATCGTTCCGGCTGTCGCCCGATCCGGCGCGGCTAGGCGAAGGCCTTGGCGAAGGCGGCCGCGGCCGCCTGGAGCTTCGTCTCGGCCTCCTCGGAAAGATCGCCGCTGTCGCGGATCGAGCCGAGGACGTCCGCGTGCTTGCTGCGCATCTCGTCCAGAAACGCCCGCTCGAAGCGCTGCACGTTCGCGACCGCGATGCCGTCGAGATGGCCGCGCACGCCGAGGAAGATCGAAACCACCTGCTCCTCGACCGGGTAGGGCTCGTACTGGCCCTGCTTCAAGAGCTCGGTCAGGCGCTCGCCGCGGGCCAGGAGGCGCCGGGTTGCGGCGTCGAGATCGGACGCGAACTGCGCGAACGCCGCCATCTCGCGGTATTGCGCGAGCTCGAGCTTGATGCGCCCCGCGACCTTCTTCATCGCCTTGATCTGCGCCGCCGAGCCCACGCGCGAGACCGAGAGGCCGACGTTCACCGCCGGGCGCACGCCCTGATAAAAGAGATCGCTCTCGAGATAGATCTGCCCGTCGGTGATCGAGATCACGTTGGTCGGGATGTAGGCCGAGACATCGCCGGCCTGCGTCTCGATCACGGGCAGCGCGGTGAGCGAGCCCGCCCCGTTCTGATCGTTCATCTTGGCCGCGCGCTCCAGGAGACGCGAATGGAGGTAGAACACATCGCCGGGATAGGCCTCGCGCCCCGGCGGACGGCGCAGCAAGAGCGACATCTGGCGGTAGGCCACGGCCTGCTTCGAGAGATCGTCGTACACGATCAGCGCGTGCATGCCGTTGTCGCGGAAGTACTCGCCCATCGCGCAGCCGCCATAGGGTGCGAGGTACTGCAGCGGCGCCGGGTCGGACGCGGTGGCGGCGACGACGATGGTGTATTCGAGCGCACCGTAGTCCTCGAGAGTCTTGACGATGCGCGCGACCGTCGAGCGCTTCTGCCCGATGGCGACGTAGATGCAATAGAGCTTTTTCTTCTCGTCGCCCGAGGCGTTGATCTTCTTTTGATTGATGAAGGTGTCGAGCGCGATCGCCGTCTTGCCGGTCTG
>CAZVZP010000274.1:0-2523 GCA_964631625.1 uncultured Hyphomicrobiales bacterium
CGACCGCGCCGATGATCTCGGCGACCGAGATCTCCTGCGCCGAGCGACTCAAGGAATAGCCGCCCTTGGCCCCGCGGTGCGACTGCACGAGGCCGGCCTGCGCGAACTGTTTCAAGAGCTTGCTTACCGTCGGCAGGGGCAGCTGCGCGGCGCCCGCGATTTCGCCCGCGCTGTGCAGGCGCTCGGGCGCGCCCGCGAGCTGGCCTAAGAGCACGACGCCGTAATCAGCCATGCGGCTTACTCGAATCATGGAGCGCCTCTAAAAAGGACTAAATTCGTACTGATTATCTGGGGCAAGGCGCCGGCCCTGTCAACCCTTCGAAGGCTGAGGCCTTTTCCCGTCCAATAATATAGTATTATCAATAACTTTGAGCATCGAAACACGCGCCTCGCAATGCCTGGACGAGCCCGGCATGATGCGAGTCGACGGGGAGGCACGCGGAGCCGCGCGGCTGCCAAGCGGTGTGCCCTAGATACCGGCCGCGGAGGGGGTCTGGCATGCGCATCGCTTTCATCGGCCTCGGCACCATGGGCGGCCCCATGGCGCTCAACCTGATCAAGGCCGGGCACGAGCTGATGGTCTGCGACTTGCGGCCCGAGCGAGCCGAGGAGCATCGGCGTCGCGGCGCCCGCTGGGGCGACCATCCCCGGGCCTGCGCCGAATGGGCGGACGTGACTTTCACCTCCCTCTTCGGCCCCAAACAGATCGAAGACGCTGCGGCCGGCGAGAACGGCCTGCTGGCCGGCCTTTCGGCGGCCAAGACGTGGATCGACACCACGACCAACGATCCGACCGTTGTCCGGCGGTTTGCTCGAGACACCGCCGCGCGCGGGGCGACGCTGCTGGATTCGCCGGTAACCGGCGCCGTCGACGGCGCGCGCCAGGGCACGCTGGTGCTCTTCGTGGGCGGCGAGCGCGCGGCCGTCGAGCGCGCCCGCCCGGCGCTCGAGCCGCTGGGGCGCGTGCTCCCGATGGGGCCGGTCGGCTCGGGTTGCGCCACCAAGCTCGCCACGAACCTGCTCTGGTTCGTTCATGCGGCGGCGGTCGGCGAGGCGCTGGTGCTGGCCAAAAAGGCCGACGTCGATCTCCTGAGCTTCTGGGAGGCAATGAAATCCGGCGCCGCCGACAGCTTCGTCGCGCGCCACGATGTGCCCTCGATCTTCGCCGGCCACTACGATCCGTCGTTCACGCTCGATCTGTGCGTCAAGGACCTCGACCTCATCCGGGACCTCGCAGAGCGCCTGGGTGCGCCGCTCGAGCTCGGCGCCCTCACCCATGCCCTGTTCTCGAAGGCGCGCAAGAGCTACGGAGGAGAAGCCGGCGAGCTCTCGGTCGCCCGGCAGCTCGAGGAGGCCGCGGGTGTCGATCTGCGCGTTGCTGGAAACTGGACCCCGCCGTGGGAGATATGAGGCCTCAAGGCTCGCTTTTTTTCCCATGCCGGCTTAGAAAGGCGGCCTTGACCGCCAACGAGCGGACCGCCCGCCCATGATTCCCCGCTACAGCCGTCCCGAGATGACACGGATCTGGCAGGCGGAACACCGCCTGCGCATCTGGTTCGAGATCGAACGGCTGGCGGCCGAGGCCATGGGCCGGCTCGGGCTCGTGCCCAAGAGCACGGCCACGGCGATGACCCGCGCCGCGAAGAAATCGATGGCGCGCATCGTCGACGCCGAGCGCATCGCGGCGATCGAGCGCGAGACGCGCCACGACGTCATCGCGTTTCTCACCAACCTGGCCGAGGTCGTGGGGCCGCCAGCGCGCTTCGTGCACCAGGGGCTTACCTCCTCCGACGTGCTCGATACGGCGCTCGCCGTCCAGCTCAGCCAGGCCGCCGATCTCCTGCTCGCCGATCTCGACCGCTTGCTCGCGGCGCTGCGCCGGCGCGCGCTCGAGCACAAGA
Organism: uncultured Hyphomicrobiales bacterium; assembly: GCA_964631625.1. Lineage (GTDB taxonomy): Bacteria > Pseudomonadota > Alphaproteobacteria > UBA828 > JAPUJA01 > CAZVZP01. Next base: position 1,902 of record CAZVZP010000274.1, read on the forward strand.
TGACGGTGTGCGTCGGCCGCACCCACGGCATGCACGCCGAGCCCATCACCTTCGGCCTCAAGCTTGCCTCGTTCTACGCGGAGTTCGGGCGCCAGCGCGCCCGTCTCGAGGCGGCCCGGCGCGAGATCGCGACCTGCGCGATCTCGGGGCCCGTCGGCACCTTCGCCTCCGTCGATCCGCGCGTCGAGGCGTATGTCGCGAAGAAGCTCGGGCTCGCACCCGAGCCGATCTCGACCCAGGTGATCCCGCGCGACCGGCACGCGGCGTTCTTCGCCACGCTGGCCCTGATCGCGAGCTCGCTCGAGCGCCTGGCCATCGAGATCCGCCACCTGCAGCGCTCGGAGGTGGGCGAAGCGGAGGAGCCTTTCACGCCGGGCCAGAAGGGCAGCTCGGCGATGCCGCACAAGCGCAACCCGGTGCTCTCGGAAAACATCACTGGGCTCGCGCGCCTGGTGCGTGCGGCGGTGCTGCCGGCGCTCGAGAACGTGGCCCTGTGGCACGAACGCGACATCTCCCATTCCTCGGTCGAGCGCGTGATCGCGCCCGATGCCACGATCGCGCTCGATTTTGCGCTCAGCCGCGCGGCCGAGATCGTCGAAAAGCTCGTCGTCGATAAGACACG
>CAZVZP010000275.1:0-2518 GCA_964631625.1 uncultured Hyphomicrobiales bacterium
GGCACCTGGAACGCCGAACCGTTTGCCCGTGGCGCAGTTAAGGCTTGACGCTACTGCGGGTTGCGAGGCCGGAATGGGGATATCGATGCGGTTCATCATTGCCATGGCACTGGGGATCGTTGGTCTTGTGTCCTGCGGCGGCCCAAGCGGACCGTATGTCCACGAGGTAAAGGGCGATTTCGTCTCTGTGGTGTGGCCGGCGGCAAACCAAGAAGTGGCCCACCAAGCCCGAGCGGTGGCCGCTGACTATTGCCATCAGACGAACCGAGACGCCGTGTTCCTCAACGTCACCACGTTGGAAGGCGACCTTTCGGAGCGCCGACTGGCATGGTATCGCTGCCGCTGAACGGGCCGGGCTTAAGGAAATCCCGGAAGTGGCCAAGCACCCGCACAGCGCGATCCGCGCGATGGTGGCGGAGAAGGACGGCTACAAGGGCACGGGGATTGCGGCCAAGCTCGCGCGCACGCCGGGCACCGTGCGCCGCCGCCCGCCCCGCTTCGGCGAGCACACCCGCGAGGTGTTGCGCGAGGCGGGCTACGGGGAGCCCGAGATCGACACGTTGCTCGGCGCCGGGATTGCCCACGAGATCAAGCAGGCAGCGGAGTAGTCGCCGGGGACAGCTCCTCGGTCCCGTTGCCAGCATTTCGAGAGTCGCGCCCGATAGCAGGGTCTTGTCTCACGGTTGAGACAGGTAGCTAATGGGCTTTCCGGCTGGTTGCAGGCCTCCGCCAAGCCAGCTCCGGGAGCCGTCTCTTGCTGAACCTGTTCGTCGCCATAACGGACCAAGAGTGGTTCGAGTTCTTGCGGCGCCGGCCTGAGCTGACGGAAGTAAATTTTTGGCAGCCGCGCGGCACGAAGGCATTTCGCGCCCTTCAGCCGGGCGAGCTCTTTCTCTTCAAGCTCCACAGCCCCCTAAACTACGTGGTCGGCGGCGGCGTGTTCAGCCACAGCACGACTTTGCCGTTGTCTCTTGCCTGGGAAGCTTTCGGCGAGGCTAACGGAGCACCATCGCTTGAAACAATGAGACTTCGAATCTCTCGTTACCGCAGAGAGCCGCCGGACCCCAGGGCCGACCATGAGATCGGTTGCCGCATTCTGACCCAGCCGGTCTTCTTGAATGAAGCCGAATGGCTGCCTGTTCCGCAAAGCTGGTCCAAGGAAACGCAAGTTGGAAAAAGATACAGCCTGGATGATGAAGAGGGGCGGACGCTTTGGGATGTCATCGAATCGCGGCTATCGCTCGCCGCGCCGTCATCGGGTTTTGCCGAAGCTCCGGCGCGCTACGGCGAGCCTACCCTAATTCGCCCACGTCTCGGTCAGGGAGCCTTTCGAATCGCCGTAACCGACGCCTACGGACGGAAATGTTCGGTCACGAGAGAGCGCGTGCTTCCCGTCTTAGAGGCCGCGCACATCAGGCCGTACGCCGAAGGCGGTGTGCATGACGTTTCAAACGGGCTGTTGCTCCGGCGCGACCTGCACAAATTGTTTGACCTTGGCTACGTCACGATTACCCCGAACCATGTTTTCGAAGTGAGCCGACGCATCCACGAAGAATTTGACAACGGACGGGAATACTACGCCATGTCCGGGCGAGCGATTGATGTCCCAAATAATTCGCTGCTACGCCCATCCACTGAATTCATCGAATGGCACAACAACAACCGATATCTGGGCTGAAGGATGTTCATGCTGAACTGGCATTTGACCCCTCGCTGAGCTCTGGGAAGCTGCCCTCAGGCCACTCCCAAAGCTCGCGCGCGAGCGTTGTGAACGTCTCGGCCTTAAGGCTCTGGCTGCCTGGGAAGCGCGCTTACTGCCCGCCGGAACCTTCGGGCTCGGTCTCCGCCTCGGGCGAGACGACGAGCGGCGTGCCTGAAGGCGCCGCGGCGGGCGGGGTCGCGCTCAAGCGCCCTTGGCCGTCGTCGTAGAGCACCGGCACCATGCGGGCCACGCCCCCTTCGCTCTTCAAGAGCCAGATGCGCCCGGTTTCCTGATCGAGCACGACGATCGGCTCGTCCGCCTTGGCGCGCAGCTGGTAATCGCCGGCCAGCGCGTCCGTCGAGAACGCTGCGAGGACCAAGGCCAGAAGGAACCCCAGGACGACACCGATCCGTTTCTTCACCGCTTGCTCCTCGCCTCGATTAACGATGCACCACAGCGCGCTCATAGGGCAAATTGCGCTTCAGTGGAAACGGCCCCTCCCCCCACCCCCTCCCGCTAGGGGAGGGGGACGAAACAAAGAGCTCCCTCCCCCCTCGCGGGAAAGGGTCGGGGTGGGGGCATCGGCAAATTTGCCGCTCACCCGTGATTCCACTCCGCCAAATAACGCTCTCGGGCCGCACTCGCCGGAAAACGGCAGGCCCAGGCCGCGGCCGGCCGTTCCGCTGATGGGTGCGTGAATCCCGCATGATTTCACCTCAACTCGAATCGTGCCCTTGACAACCAATCGTAAGCATTTCGGACGAAAGGCTTAACTCCATCGAGCCGCAAATGATTTTGCACAATCGGGCCGCGCCG
>CAZVZP010000276.1:0-2508 GCA_964631625.1 uncultured Hyphomicrobiales bacterium
CTCGTGCTGGCTCTTGCCGCAGAACGAGCAATAGAGGGTGTTCTTGGAGTCGCCGCTCGGTGATTTGTTCATCGGATTCGCTCGTCCGGCTCCGCGGGAGGCAGCCTCAAAGGCTTCTCCACCCCGCAACAACCCTAGAGAATCATAGCCTTATAAAACCTTAAAATCAAACAGACCAGCGCTTTTTCGGCATATCTGGCGCCCGAAACGGCCCCCGCCGGACCTTGTCAATTATCCATGAATCGTGAGCGGGATGCTTGCTTAACGGGCTTAGCCGGCCGACGAACCACCGCCGCTCGCCTCCGCGCTCGGCAGACGGCTGGCGACGACCTCGTCGATCAAGCCGAATTCCTTCGCCTCTTCCGGCGACATGAACTTGTCGCGCTCGACATTGGTCTCGATCACCGAGAGCGGCTGACCCGTGTGCCTCACGTAGATCTCGTTCAGCCGATGCCGGACCTTGATGATCTCGCGCGCGTGAATCTCGATATCGGTCGCCTGTCCCTGGTAGCCGCCGATCGGCTGATGGATCATGATGCGCGAGTTGGGCAGCGCGAAGCGCTTGCCGGGCGTGCCACCCGCAAGCAGGAGCGAGCCCATCGAGGCGGCCTGGCCGATGCAGAGCGTGGCCACCTCCGGGCGGATGTACTGCATGGTGTCGTAGATCGCGAGCCCGGAGGTGACGAGGCCGCCCGGCGAGTTGATGTAGAACGAGATGTCCTTCCCCGGATTTTCCGATTCGAGGAACAGCAGCTGGGCCGTGACCAGGCTCGCAACATCGTCGTCGACCGGCCCTGTCAAGAAGATGATGCGTTCCTTGAGGAGCCGGGAATAGATGTCGTACGCGCGCTCGCCCCGGTTTGTCTGCTCGACGACCATCGGGACCAGGGCGCTCATCGGCGTTCGGACACGGTCGCGTATCATCTCAACCTCGCTTTTCTGCCACTCCGTCTAACCTCAAGACTTCGCCGCTGGCTTCCGCCTCTTCGATTTCGGCGCCGTGGCCTTTTCCGCCTCCGGCGCCGCTCGCTCCGGCGCCGCGTCCGGGACGGCCTCGGACGCCTCCTGGCCCAGGCGGGCGAAGGCCTCGGGGCCGATCGACTCTTCCGTCACCTTGGCCAGGCCCAAGATAAAGTCCACGACCTTGTCCTCGAACAGTGCCGGCCGGAACTGCTCGAGCGCCTCCGGGTGCTTGCGATAGTATTCGAAAATCTGGCGTTCCTGCCCCGGAAAGCGGCGCACCGCGCTCAGCAGGGCCGCGCGCAGCAGCGCCTCACGCTCAACCTCGATATGGTGTCGCCGGCCGGCCTCGCCAAGCACGAGCCCAAGCCGCACCCGCCGCTCCGCAGCGACCTTCTGCTCGGCGCGCAACGCCTCCTCGGGCTTGCCGAGATCCTTGAGCTCCTTGCCGGCGCGCTTGAGGTCCTCGAGCAGGTGCTGCCAGGCGTGCTCGAGTTCGTGCGCCACCAACCCCGGCGGAAGCTCGAACGCCGGCCCCCGGTCGAGCCGGTCGAACAGCCGACGCTTGAGGCGCAGGCGCGCCAGCTCGGCGTATTCCGCTTCGAGCTGCTTCTTGGCCGCCTCCCGCAGGCCGTCGAGGCCCTCGAAGCCCCGCCGCTTTGCGAAATCCTCGCTGAGCGTAACCGCGAGCGGCTGCTTGACCGCTTTGACCTCGACCTCGAAGCGGGCCAGCGCCCCCGCCAAATCCTTGACCGGATAGTCGTCGGGGAAGCTCACGTGCACGGTGCGATGCTCGCCCGTTTGCGCGCCGATCAACTGGTCCTCGAAGCCCGGGATCAGGTGGCCCGAGGCGAGCTCGACCTCGAGGTCCTCGGCCTTGCCGCCCTCGATCGGCGCCTCGCCCCGGAAGCCTTCGAAAGAGATCTGCAGGGCATCGCCCTGCCGCGCCGGACGCGGCTCGCTCGGGGGCTCGAACAGCTTTTCCTGCTCGGCCATGCGGTGGAGCGCCTGTTCGACCTCCTCGGCGCTCAGCTCGATCCGGTGGCGCGTGAGCTCGAGCGTCGCAAAATCGATGAGCTCGATCTCGGGCATGACTTCGAGCGCCACGGTGTATTCGAGGTCGGCACCTTCGGCGAACTTCGTGACCTCGATCTTGGGCTGCAGCGCCGGCCGCACGCCCTTCTCGCGGATCAAGTCGCGCGAGCTGCGGGCCACCGTCCTCTCGAGCACGTCGCCCATGACCGAGGCGCCGAAGCGCTGGCGCACGACCGTCGGCGGCACGTGGCCCTTGCGAAAGCCCTTGATCTCGACGGTGCGGCCGAGTTCCGACAGACGGCCCTCGTAGGCAGTGCGGATATCGACCGCGGGCACCACGACCTTGTAAGTGCGCTTCAGGCCTTCGGCGCTCGTCTCCGTTATTTCCATCCCATTACCCCGCCCACGGGCCGCACCGCGAACTCCGGCCTCGGGCGCTGTGCCGAGCGCTTCGCTGGCGCCTCCCGGGCGTCTTGGTGCGGGCGAAGGGACTCGAACCCCTACGACCGAAGT
>CAZVZP010000277.1:0-2502 GCA_964631625.1 uncultured Hyphomicrobiales bacterium
GGTGCTCTTGAACCAATCGGCCGATGCGCTGGCCACCCTGCCCCAACGTTTGCCCGAGCTCGTGCCCCCGCTCGAGGCCGTGCCCGCGCTCGGCATCCTGTCCGGCGCCGTGCTTGCCTTCTACGCCTTCCTCGGTTTCGAGGACATGGTCAACGTGGCCGAGGAGGTCCGCAACGTGCGCCGCAACTTGCCGCGCGCCATCGCGGCAACGCTGGCGCTCACGATGCTCCTCTACGGGCTCGTTTCGCTGGTCGCGGTGCTGACGCTGCCGCCCGCCGAGCTCGCGCGCAGCGACGCTCCGCTCGCGCTTCTGTTCACCCGGCAGACCGGCGCGCCGCCCGAGGTCATGGGCGTGGTTGCGGCGCTCGCCATGGTCAACGGCGGGCTCATCCAGATCATCCTCGCCTCGCGCATGCTCTACGGCCTGGGCCGGGCGGGTTGGTTGCCGGCCGCGCTCGGCCGCGTGCATCGGCGCACGGCAACGCCCTTGCTCGCCACGGCGCTCGCCACCGCCGCGATCCTCGCGCTGGCGCTCGCCCTCCCTCTGGTCGCGCTCGCGGAAGCGACCTCGTTCCTCATGCTCGTGATCTTCGCCGTGCTCAATCTCGCGCTCATCCGTCTCAAGCGCCGCGCGCCGCGGCCCGAAGGCGTCGTGACCGTGCCGCTCGCGATGCCGGTCGCGGGCTTTCTCGTGAGCGCCGGCTTCGTCGCCTTCCAGCTCGCGCGCGCGTTCTTCGGTTAGAGCGGAGTCCGACCAAGTGCAAGCGCCCCCTCCCCCTACGCCCTCCCACGCGGGCTACGGGATTCACACATGTCGGAAATCGACTCAGCATCAAGCACTTACCAACCACGCAGCACAATTAGGTAAGGGTGTCGCGATTGAGCACGAGCATTGAAAGGATTCATTTTTTCTCTTCCATCGCAGTGGTCGGTTGAGATGTGTGAATGCCGTAGCCCCACGCGGGGAGGGGGGACGAAGAAAATAGCTCCTTTCCCTTCGCGGGGGAGGGCTGGGGCGGGGGTCGCCGACAGGCTCAACGCGCTCTCGCGCGATTCCACTCCGGCGAATTTCGCTCTAGCTCGCCGGGCCCAGGGTGCGCGGGTCGAGCTCGGCGACCACGGGCGTGGTCTGCGGCACCGGCACGAAATGCTCCTGCTGTTCGACCGGAACCGGCGCGCGCAGAATCATGCGCACGACGGTGAAGGCCGCAAGCAGGGTGGCCACGAGGGCGAACCAATAGAACAGGCCCTGCGGGCCCACGAGGTTGATCGCTTCCGCCCCAAGAAGCGGCGCGAGCGCGGCGCCCACGCTGTAGGCGATGAGCAACCCTTGGCTGATCTCGAGCGCGCGCCGCGGCCCGCTCCAGTCGGTCGCGTGCGCGAGGCTCAACGGATAGATCACGAAGGCCATGCCGCCGAAGGCGAGCGCCGCCCCGAGCACGCCCAGCGGGGAGAGAAGCCGGTCCTGGGCGATGGCGAGCGCGGCGAGGGCGAGAACGCCCGTGGTAAGGACCAGCACGCCGCGCCGCCCGCGGCGGTCCGAGAGCCAGCCGATCGGCCACTGCAAGATGAGGGTTCCGGCCATGGGCACCGCGATGAAGAGCGCGATAGCGCCCGGCTCGTAGCCCTGCATCTCGGCGAACACCGGCGCCATGGTGTAGAACCCGCCCGAGATCAGGCCCGAGGCGAAGCAGCCGACGAGCGCGAGGGGTGAGAGCGAGAAGATCTCGCGCAGCGCCGGGTGAGCTTCGGGCACTTGCGGCGAAGTCGAGCGCATGAAGGCGAGCGGCACCAGCGCGCCGGCGAAGAACATCGCGCCGATCGCGAACAGCTCGAAGCTCTTGGCCGGCGCGAGGTTGAGGAAGAACTGGCCGGCGCCGATCGAGGCGTAGAGCGCGATCATGTAGAGCGCGAGCACGCGGCTCCTTTGCTCGGCCGCGGCAAGTGCGTTGAGCCAGCTTTCCGCGACCATCACGAGGCCCAAGAGGCAGAAGCCGCTCAGGCCCCTGAGCATGATCCACGCCCCCGGTGTCACGATCAGTGCCATCATGAGGGTGGCGCAGGCGAACAGCCCGGCGAAGCCGGCGAAGGCGCGGATATGGCCGACGAGCCGGATCAGCCGGCCGGCCGCCACGCAGCCGATCGCCCCGCCGGTGTAGAACGCCGCGCCGACCACGCCGATGAGAGAGACGGGGAATTGCTCGATCGTCATGCGCACGCCGACGAGCGTCGTGATCAGCCCGTGGCCCAATTCCAAGAGCACGATGCCGATGAAGACGGGAACGATCCCGCGGAGAAGCGCGATCATCGAGGGTCCTTGCGTCGGCCCGTTCGGCGCAGCGCGGCCATGGGCGATGGCCGGAAGTTAGACCGAAATCCGGCGGAGTGGAATCACGCGAGATTGCCGTGAGTCTGCCGCTGGACCCCGACCCCAACCCTCCCCGCAAGGGCTACGGCATTCACACATCTCAACCGACCACTGCGATGGAAGAGAAAAAATGA
>CAZVZP010000278.1:0-2449 GCA_964631625.1 uncultured Hyphomicrobiales bacterium
CCTCAGGGTGAGGCCCAAAACCGGCCCTCATCCTGAGGGCGAGCGCGAGCCGAGCATCTCGAAGGATGAGGGTCATCGGGGACTCATGTGTTGAAACGAGACCGCTAGCAGCTGGCCGGGTTGTCGAAGCAGTCCGCCGCTTTATCGATGGCGCCGTGGGTGAAGCCGCCGAGGACGGCCACGGTGGCGACGATCACCGCCGCGATCAAGGCCGCGAGCAAGGCATATTCCACGGCGCTCACGCCCTCGCGCGCGCCCAAGAGGCGGCGCAAGGTTTGCCGCCGGTGCTTGCGCCCTGCTGTGAGTGACGAATGCCCGAGCGTGGCCCACCGCATGATCGTGCCTCCCGAGTGGCCCCTGGGGTTTCTCGAGCGACAAATGTCCCATAAAGAGAGCGCCCGGGGAAGCCCTCTGGACTGCCCCGGGCGCCGCTTTTTGGAAACTCCGTTCCCGATTACGCGTTAAGGCTTAGTCGGGAGCCGCCGGAACGCCAGCCGCCGACATCTCGTCGTCGACCGCGTCGAAGGCCGCATCAACGCGATCGCCAACCACGGCGACCGTGCCCGCGATAACCGCCGCAATGAGCGCGATCATGAGACCGTACTCAACCGCGGTGGCACCGTCCTTGGCCTTGGCCAAGGCCCGGAGGAAAAGCTTGAAGTTCTTCATGTCCCAACTCCTTCAGGTGTGATCCGTTGTGGCACTCTTTATCCGCTTCGCCCCCTCGACTTCTTCAGGTTCCCGCCAGCGCATTTTCGCACGCAGCCAAGGACCCGCTTTTTTTACCCAGATGCGACGTTTCGCATGGGGGACGTTGTGCGCACTATAGTCCCATCGATTGCGAATTGCAAACGTCGCCCAAACGTAAGCTATTGAAAGGAAAATGCAATTTTAACCTTAGTCGACATGCACGGGGAGCATACAAATGATTTTCTGTTTCAAGATATTGCATAATTAATTTTCATTCTTCGGTGAGCAGAATCGCGCAGCGCTCGCAAGTTGCATGAAATTTACGCGAAACATTTTTCCGCCAAATCGGTGCGACATTTTGTCGCGCACGATGCTTTAGTGGTGGATGAGCATGTTCTCGACCGCGAGCCTGATCACGTCGAGGTCGAGCCGAAATGGACGCCTTCGATACTCGCAGATCGCCTGCGCGAGCTGCGTGAGTGCGCGCGGATGGTAGCGCCCGATCGGCACCTTGCGCCGGCCGTAGACCTCCTCGAACAGAAAGGCGACCACCTCGTCCCGCAATTCGATGCCGAACTCCTCGCACACCATGCCGAAGATCGTCAGGAAGTCCTCCTTGGTCGGCGGTCCGACCTCGATCTTGGAATGGATGCGGCGCAGCGCGCCGGGATCGACGAGATCGCTCGGCGGAATGTTGGTCGAAAAGGCCACGACCGCATCGAAGGAGACGGGAAATTTCTTGCCCGTGTGCAGCGTCAGGTAATCGACGCCCTGGTCCATGGGCACGATCCAGCGGTTCAAGAGGTCCTGCGGGCTGACGAGCTGGCGGCCGAAGTCGTCGATGATGAACAGCCCGTTGGTCGCCTTGAGCTGCACGGGCGCCTCGTAGAACTTGGCGATCGGGTTGAAGTTGAGGTCGAGCATATCGAGCGTGAGCTCGCCGCCCACGACGACGACCGGGCGCCGGCACGCAAGCCAGCGCGGATCCACGGGTTCGGGCCTGCGGAACACGCCGGTCACGACGCCCTCCTCGCCAGCGCTCTCCGGCGGCGCAGATGCGATCGGCTTGTGGATCGTCGCGTCGAACAGCTTGATGATCTGGCCGTCCACCTCGATGCAATGGGGCACATAAACGGTCTGCCGATAGACGCCGCCGAAGGCGGTGGCGATGCTCGTCTTGCCGTTGCCGGGCGGTCCGTAGAACAGCATCGAGCGGCCCGAGAAGATCGCCGCGCCCACGCGGTCCAGCAGATCGTCCGGGATCACGAGGTGGGAGAGGCGCTGGAGCAGGATCTCCGAATAGATCGGCTCGTTCATGATGCGCTGGCTCTCGACGCGCTCGCGGTACTGCGGGAGCGTGACCGGCGCGGGGCCGACGTATTGCGAGCGGTCGAGCGCCTCGGTCGCCCACTCGCGTCCCTTGCCGGTCAGGTTGTAGCGCAATTCGGAGAGCGGACTGCTGCCCGTCGTGCCGAGCACCTCGAACAGGTTCTTGGCCTTGCCGTCTTCGAGCAGGGGGCTCACGATCGAGCGGGCGAGCTTGAGGTTGTCTGCGAGCGCGGAGACCGTGACGCGGCCGGTGACGTACACCGTCTTGAGGAGGAGCTGGAGCAGAAGATCGTGCTCGAGACCCGTCTCGGCGATCGAGGTCGGGGCGATCGGGCCCTGATCCTGGGGCGCCGTTTCGCCCGCTCGTTTGCCTGTGGGCTGGACCGCGGCGCGCTTTTCCTCGTTCATGTTCGAACTCCTCAATCTTCTT
>CAZVZP010000279.1:0-1486 GCA_964631625.1 uncultured Hyphomicrobiales bacterium
TCCCTGATCATGGCGTTGAGGATGGTGAGGAGCTTTCGCATGCAGGCGGTAAGCGGCGAGCTCAAGACACCCTTTACGTGATTCCGCTGTACCGGATTTCGGGCTAGCCGAGGAGCGCGAGCGCGGCCCTCATCGTCTGCTCCATCTCCTTGCGGCGTGGCGCGATCCGCGCCCACACCCTGAGACCGAACGCGACCGTGAGAAGCGTGCGCGCCAGCGTCTGCGCCTCCTCGCTCGAGCGGATCTCACCCGACTCTTGGCCGCGGCGGATGATGCGCGTGAGCGAATCGACGATCTCCTTGCGCACCTGTTCGACGTAGGCCGCAATCTCGGGATCGTGGGGGGCGAGCTCGAGCGCCGTGTTCACGATGAAGCAGCCGCGCCGCTCCTCGTCCTCGATCGACTCGTCGATCACCTGGGCGAGAAAGACCTCGAGCGCCCGGCGCGGGCGGTAACGCGTCTCGAGGCGGTCGAAGCGGTCGCGCCGGTATGCCCCGTCGTAGCGCTCGAGCGCGCGCTCGAACAGCGTGCGCTTGTCCTCGAAGGTGCCGTAGAGGCTGCCTCGATTGATGCCCATGTTATCGACGAGCGCCTGCATCGAGGTCGCTTCGAAGCCGCGCGACCAGAACAGGTTCATGGCCCGCTCGAGCACGACGTCTTCGTCGAATTGTTTGGTGCGTGGCATGATGAATCGGGTCCTCTCTCCCAAGACCGCGAAAGGAAATGCTCGTTCCTGTGTAGCAGAAGTCCGGGGCGAAAGGAACCTCTGGACTAGACCAGTTGCCGGGCCTTGAGCGCGGCGCTCAAGGTCCCCTCGTCGAGGTAGTCGAGCTCGCCCCCCACGGGGACGCCCTGGGCGAGCCGCGACACCGCGACACCCGAGGGGGCCAGCCGGTCGGCCAGATAATGGGCCGTGGTTTGACCATCGACGGTTGCACCGAGTGCGAGGATCACTTCCTTGACGTGCGAGGGAGCGCCGACCCGCCGGAGCAGCCCGCCGATGTTGAGGTCCGTGGGCCCGATACCATCGAGCGCCGACAGCACGCCCCCCAGCACATGGTAGAGGCCCCGGTAGGCGCCCGAGCGCTCGAGCGCCCACAAATCGGCGACCTCCTCGACAACGCAGATCGTCTTGCGGTCGCGCGCCGGATCGGCGCAGAAGGCGCACGGGTTCTCGCTGTCGAGATTGCCGCACTCCCGGCACAGACTCACCCGTTCGGCGGCGCGCTCGAGCGCGCCGATCAGGGGCACGAGCCGAGCCTCGCGCTTCTGCAGGAGATCGAGCGCCGCGCGCCGTGCCGAGCGGGGTCCGAGCCCCGGCAGCTTGGCCAAGATCTGGATCAGCTGCTCGATCTCGCGGCCGGCCATGGGCGCGCGTCAGAAGGGCAGCTTCAAGCCGCCGGGGAGGGCCAGGCCGCCTGTGATCTTGGTCATCTCCTCCTGCAACCGCGCTTCGACCTTCCCCTTGGCGTCGTTGAAGCCGGCG
>CAZVZP010000279.1:1496-2400 GCA_964631625.1 uncultured Hyphomicrobiales bacterium
CTCGGTCGCCGAGGCGACTGTCACCGCGCCGTCGCCCCAGTCTATGGTTGCGCTATAGTCGGATGCGGCTCCGAACGGATTGTCGTCGGTGAAGCCGGCGATCACCAGGTCCTCGAGCACCTCGACCTCGTCCGCCTTGCACAGCGCCGGATCGATCGCGAGCGCGCGCATCTCGCCCTTGCCGTTGAGCGTGACCTTGACCATGCCGCCGCCGGCGCTGCCCGTGACCTCGAGCACCTGCATCTTCTCTTGCAGTTCGGCCATCTTGGCCTGCATCTCCTGGGCCCGCTTCATCATCTGCCCGAGATTGTTCATCGTTTCCTCTCTCGTTCATGGGCGTCGGTGCGCGGCGCGGCGCCGGCGTGGACCTCTCGAATCTCGGCGTCGGGAAAGACGTCGAGCACGTCGCGCACGGGCGCCGTCTCGCGCGCGCGTGCCTTGCGTGCCTCCGCGCGTGCGTGCTCCTGTTCGCTCAGCGTGGGCGCGCCGTCCTCCTGTGAAATCTTGACCTGCCAGCGCTCGCCGGTCCATGCCATGAGCTTCTCGCGTAATGTGTTGGCGAGTTCGCGCGTGACGCCCTCGGCCGGCCGGAACTCGATGAGCCCTGGTTCGAAGCGCACGAGGTGCACCTTGTTCTTGAGCTCGGCGAAGAGCCTCATCTCGCGCTTCTCCGCGGCCAGCTCCGCCAAATCGCTCAAGCTACGGGGTTGTGCGCGGCCGGGCGAGGACGGCGCCGAGGTCTCCGGGCGGCTCGCGAGGGCGGCAAACGGCGCGGCGCCCCGAGGCGGCGCGCGCCGAGCGGGCTGCGCCTGCCCGGTATTCTGTGCCGGGGTCAGCGGGGCGGGCACCGCCGGCGGAGCGGCCGCCTCCTCGCTCAGCTGGCGCAGCGCCTCCGCCGGTGTCG
>CAZVZP010000280.1:0-2395 GCA_964631625.1 uncultured Hyphomicrobiales bacterium
TGGCGACAACGCTGGCCGAGCACTACGGCGACCGCGCGCTCGTCACCCACGAGCCGCTCAAGTTCCAGTACCGGCCGAAGAGCCTGCTGCGCTCCCGCGCCCGGCTGCGCGATCTGCCGAACTTTCCGGTGATGGAGCGGCACCTTCGGCGCGTGGACGCGGCGCTCCGAGGGAAGGACTACATCGAGACCGGCTGGCCCGCCTTCGCCGCGATTCCGCGCTTCTATCGTCTGGTGGGTGAGCGCCTTAAGATCGTGCATCTGACGCGCCACCCGGTGTACAGCGCGTGCTCGATGGTGACTCACGAGTACTACCAGGCGGCCCGGCGCGACGGCTTCGCCGCCTACGCCCTCCTCGATCCGAGCGATCCCGGCATCCGGTTCAAGGAGTACCGCGAGCGCTGGGCGGGCATGACGCCCTACGAGAAGTGCCTGTTCCATTGGGCCGAGATTCACGCCTATGCCTTCGAGCTGTGCGGCGCGTTCGCGGGGCGCGTGCCCTGGCTGCGCACCTCGATGGAGGAGCTGTTCGATCCCGAGAGCGGCGCCTTCGCGCGGCTCGTCTCCTTCCTCGATCTGCCGGCGCGCGAGGGGCCGCTCGCGCAGATGCGCGAGCGCGTGGATGACTGGCATAAGCAGACGGAGCTGCCGCTCGATTGGCGGCGCATCTTCGATCATCCCGTGACCCTCCGCCTGAGCGCGATGATGGACTACGATGTCGAAGCGGTGTCGCAAGATCGCATCGAGCAGCGCTATCGCCGAGGGATCGCATGAGCGGCCGCGCCGGGAAGGGACGAGCGTGAAGGTCGCCGTCATCACGCCCTATTACCGGGCCAATCGCGACTGGCTCGCCCAGTGCCACGAGAGCGTGCGCGCGCAGACGCACCCCTCGACCCACATCCTGGTGGCCGACGGGACCCCCGAATCCTATGTGGACGGGTGGGAAGCGCAGCACATCGTGCTCATGAAGAACCACGGGGATTTCGGCGACACGCCCCGCGCCGTGGGCACGGTCTCGGCCATCGGCCAGGGCTTCGACGCCATCGCCTATCTCGATGCGGACAACTGGTATGCGCCCGAGCACATCGAGTCGCTCGTCAAGCTCCACGATAAGACGGGCGCCGCCGTGTGCACCGCCTCGCGCAACTTCCACCGTCTCGATGGCACGCTCATGGGCTTATGCCCGTTCTCGGACGGCGAGACCTTCGTCGATACGAGCTGCCTGTTCCTGACGCGCAAGGCGTTCCGCGTGGCCTGGCGCTGGGCGCTCATCCCGCCCGATCTGCACGCGCTCGACGACCGGGTGATGTGGCACTTCGTGCTCTCCGCCAAGCTCGCCCGCGCCCACACCGGCCGCCCGACGATGGCCTACCGCACCGCCTTCGCCGGCGATTACCGGGCCTTCGGCGAGGAGCCCCCGCCAGGGGCGGACAAGACCGGCGCGGCGCTGATGGCCGCGCGCGAGGCCGCGAAGCGCCGCGGCTTGCATCGCCTCGCGCTGCCGATCCGCGAACTCAAGAAGGCGCGAAGGACGCGCCGAGCGGAACCGTGACGCGGTTCAGGCCGCCCAGGGCCGGCGACGGCTGGCGCGGAATTCGATTGAGTCGAAGTTACCCCCTCCCCCTACCCCCTCCCGCGCGGGGAGGGGGAAACCAAGAGCTCCCTTCCCCCTCACGGGGTAAGGTTGGGTTGGGGTGGGGTCGACCGGCAGGCTCAAGGCAACCGCGCGCGATCTCCGGCCGGCGGATTTCGCTTTAGCCCACGGGTCGCTGCTGGGCTTCCTCCCGGTAGCGCGCGACCCACTCGGCCTTGCGCGGATCGGACTGGCGTTCCAGCGGGGGCGACTTGACAGGGGGCGTCTGATCCGGCCGCTCGATGCCGAGAAACCGCAAGATGCCGTTCACGGCGGCCTCCGGCGTCTTGAGCAGCGACTCGTAGGTGACCGTATGGGGTTCGACGCGAAGCTCGCGGAACAAGCGCCTCCAGTTCGCCTTCTGGCCCTCGATCGACCGAAGAGACTGCGTGATCAAACGCCGCTCATAGACGGGCTCCTTAACCACGTCGAGCAAATGCATCCACTGATTGGTCTCACGTGCAATCGCATACGACACGGCTTGAGCGAGCAGGTCCTCGCGCTCGATGTAAATGTAGTGCAAGGGCTGGAACAACGAAGAGACGCCGGAGAAGCGGTGAAAGAAGTTGAACTGGTTCAAATGCGTTTTCATTCCGAACACGCCGTTGGGGCTCGTGCGGTGGCGGAACAGCGCCTCGGCGTATTCTTGGATGTTGCGCGCGCCCATGCGCTGCGCGAGCTGGAACATGATGGTGTTATAGTTGAAGTACTCCTGCGGCGCGCCGCAGACCCCCGTTTGCCAGAGCAGGGAAGCAAGGTAGGT
>CAZVZP010000281.1:0-2377 GCA_964631625.1 uncultured Hyphomicrobiales bacterium
CTCGAAGGGTGAGGTCAGTCGCGGGTACCAAGTGTTCGATTCGCACCACTAGCCGATCAGAGCCTCGGGCCGCGGCCGGTGAACTATAGCGGCCGCCTATCGAGCCGGCCAGATCCCGCGGCCCGGCGCTCAATCCACGATCAGACGAGCCTCCGGGTAGCCCTCGTCGATGGCGGCTTCGAGCGCCTGGTCCGCCGCCTCGAGCGCCGTGTAGGGCCCGAGGCGAACGCGGTAGAGCGTTCGCCCGTCGACGATCAATGAGGTGATCGCGGAGGGTCCGGCCGATTCGAGCTGGGCGCGTACGCGCTCCGCGTTCTCCGGATTGGCGAAGGCGCCGGCCTGGACATACATGCGGGGCGCGCTCGGGAGCGCGGCGCTTTCGGGCGCTATGAGCTCCGCGGCGGCGGCACTTGCGATCAAGGCCCCGTCCGAGGAGGGCTGGGCCGGGTTCGCACTGCCAGGGGCGCCCAATGCGGCGACCGCGATCGTGCCCGAGGGCAGCGGTTCCGAGTAGGCGAGTCCGAGGTCCTCGGCTTCCTTGGGCAGCGCATAGCCTTCGCGGCGCAGACCGGCGATCAAGATTTCGGGCTGCTGGCTGATCGGGAGCATCTGAACGCGGACCATGGCGGTGCCTCGGAGGGTTAAGCCCAGAAGCTGCGCCGTGCGCCGAGACAAGTCGATGATACGGCCGTGAACGAACGGCCCCCGGTCGTTCACGCGCACGACGAGCGAACGGCCGTTCTCGAGATTGGTGATGCGCACATTGCTGGGCATCGGCAAGGTCTTGTGCGCGGCGGTGATCGCGTTCATGTCGAAGCGCTCGCCGTTGGCCGTGCGCCCTCCGTGGAACTCCTCCCCGTACCACGAGGCGATGCCGGTCTCGTCGTAATAGGGATCGTAGCGGGGCTGATAGACGACGCCGTCGACTTCGTAAGGCTTGCCGATCTTGAAGCCGCCCCTCGCCTCCTCGTCCTCGCCCTCGAGGACCTTGGCCGTGTGCACGGCGAGCTCGGTCTCGGCACACCCCGCGAGAAGCCAGGCCAGAGCGCCGAAGGCAAACGCTATCCACCGAAGACGAGAGATCACGCAGCGCCTTCCCGAGGGAGGATGAAGCGCGCCGATCCTAATCAGCGCCTATGCCGTCCGCAAGCAAACCCACGGCGAGCCCGAAGAACTGCGAGCGGTTCCAAGTGAGAATCGTGTGAAAATTGTCGTAAACCAGGAACGCCGGACCGGCGGCGCCGTCCGGCAGGAGCAGCGAGGCGTCGAGCTCGACCACCGGCAAGGCGCTGCCGTCGAGTCGGCGTACGCCGAGGGCCTGCCACTCGGTGAGCGGCCTTGGCGCGGCGTCGAGTCCGGCCGTCATCATGTCGAAGCCTGCGGCCAAGCGCACGGGACGCCCCCATGTATGGCCGGGGTTCCAGCCCGATTGGGCCAGGTAGTTGGCGGTCGAGGCGAAGACGTCGGCGGGTGTCTGCCAGATGTCGCGCCGCCCGTCGCCGTCGTAATCGACGGAGAAGCGCAGGAAGCTCGAGGGCATGAACTGGCTCTGCCCCATGGCGCCGGCCCAGGAGCCGATCATGGACTCGGGCGTAATGTGCTTCTCGTCGAGGATCGCGAGGGCGTCGAGAAGCTCCTGGCGAAAGTACTCCGCCCGGCGCCCGTCGTAGGCCAGCGTCGCCAGTGCCGCGATCACCGGGAATCCGCCCACGTGCGCGCCAAAGTTGCTCTCGATGCCCCACAGCGCCACGATGAACCGGGGCGCGACCCCGTACCTCGCGCCGACCTCGCGGAGCAGGAGCCCGTGATCGGCGAGCCGCGCCCGCGCCTCTGAAATGCGCTCGGGCGAGGCCATGCGCGCCATGTACTCGCCGAAGGTCAGCGTGAACTCGGGCTGATCGCGGTCGAGCTCGATCACGCGCGCGATCGGCGCGATGCCGCTAAGGGCGGCCGTCAAGGTTTCGGGAGCGATGCCGCGCGCCAGCGCCTCGTCGCGCACCCCGTCGAGCCAGCGCGCGAAATCCTCGTCCGCGCGCGCGGCTGAAGCGAAAACCAAGGCACACGCGAAAGCGGCGGCCAAGCCGAGACGAACGAACAAACGAGTCACCTGAAGCCAAACCCGTGGCGGGCGCAAGGCGTCCACCGGCGCATTGGCCTGCGCTATAGCAGGTTTCCAGGGCCTCGCCAACGAGCCCCGGCGCGGCCCCCGGGGTGCCCCGACTCGGCGTGCCCTCGGGCCGCCGGCCCCGGCCGAGGCTTCAGAATCCTCGATCGATTCACTGTGGCATTAGACTCGTTATGCTAGGATTTCTCGACCAATGCCTTCCAACTGTGCGAACGCGCGAGGGATTTGCCGGTGATCGACGCCGGCCGGATT
>CAZVZP010000282.1:0-2011 GCA_964631625.1 uncultured Hyphomicrobiales bacterium
CGAAAAAGCCAAGAAAAAACCATAGTTTCGCGGCTCCATTTACGGCACCGGCGAAAGCAGTGTCAAGCAAGCTCGCCAGCGACGCGCGGGCGATTCGGGCCGTGCCGGCGCAGCGGCTGGTGGGCGATGACGGATTCGAACCGCCGACTTTCTCGGTGTAAACGAGACGCTCTACCGCTGAGCTAATCGCCCGCCCGGCATGATAGCGCGGACGGGCGATCCGGCAACGCGGCGCGCCCACGCCGAAAGCCACAGCCCGAGACAAGAGAAGCCGGCCTCGCACGCGCAAGACCGGCCATGTCTTAAGAGACGGTTGCGCCTGCGCGCGCGGCGCGCCAGGGCTAGCGCTTGTTGACCTGGTCTTTGAGCCCCTTTCCGGCCTTGAACTTGGGCTGCTTGGAGGCCGGGATCTTGATGGGGTCGCCGGTGCGGGGGTTGCGGCCCTCCGACGCCTTGCGCTTGACCACACTGAAGGTGCCGAAGCCCACCAGGCGGGCCTCGCCACCCTTGGACAACGACGATGAGATGTTGTCGAACACGGAATCGACCGCGGCCTCGGCGCTTGCGCGCGTCAGGGTGCAATCGTCCGCCACTGCCTTGATCAGCTCGTTCTTGTTCACTGGAGAACCCCCTTGGCTTGGAGCGTGGAAACTGCGGAAAAACTCGCCCCGAACGCCGCCAAAGTAAAGGGATCACTGGGAAAATTCACCGATGCAACGAAAAAATCTAGGATTTCTGCGGGTTTAACGCAAGACGGGGCGGCGATACTGCCGCCCCGTCCCGGCAAAAATGGCGCTTTTCCTTAGCGAATCGCCCGACTCGATGCGACGCCCAGCCCAGCCCCCTCTAGTGCTTGATCACGCCCTCGCCCTCCTCGCCCTCGGCCGCGGCGGGCACGGGCTCGACCAGCTCGGCCTCGCTCCACTCGATGGGCGTAAGCTCGCGGGTGAGCGCGTGCTTGAGCACCTCGTCCATGGTGCCCATCGAAACGATATTGAGATTCCGCTTCACGTTGTCGGGAATCTCGGCCAGGTCCTTCTCGTTGTCCTTGGGGATGAGCACGGTCTTGATGCCCCCGCGCAACGCCGCCAAGAGCTTCTCCTTGAGGCCGCCGATCGGCAGTATGCGGCCCCGGAGCGTGATTTCGCCCGTCATGGCCACCGAGCGGCTCACCGGCACGCCGGTCAGCACCGAGACGATCGTCGTCGCCATGGCGACGCCGGCCGAGGGCCCGTCCTTGGGCGTCGCGCCCTCGGGCACGTGGATGTGGATATCCCGGCGGCTGAACACCGTGGGTTTGATGCCGAACTGCACGGCACGCGACTGCACATAGCTCTTCGCGGCCTGGATCGACTCCTGCATGACCTCGCCGAGCTTGCCCGTGTAGATCACCTTGCCCTTGCCGGGCACGGTCACGGCCTCGATCTGCAGCAGTTCGCCGCCGACCTCGGTCCAGGCCAGTCCGGTGACCACGCCGACCAGATCCTCGAGTTCGATCTCGCCGTAACGGAAGCGGCGCACGCCCGCATACTTACCGAGGTTGCGACGCGTCACCCGGACCGACTTGATCCAGTCCTTGGACAGGATGTCCTTGACCGCCTTGCGCGCGAGATTGGCGAGCTCACGCTCGAGATTGCGCACGCCCGCTTCGCGCGTGTAGTAGCGGATCAGGTCGCGCAGGGCATCCTCGGTGATCGACCACTCGGTCTTCTTGAGGCCGTTCGCCTCGACCTGCTTCGGGATGAGATGGCGGCGCGCGATCATCACCTTCTCGTCCTCGATGTAGCCCGAGATGCGCATGATCTCCATGCGATCCATGAGCGCCGGCGGAATACGCAACGTGTTCGCCGTGGTGACAAACATGACGTCCGACAAATCGTAATCGACCTCGAGGTAATGGTCGTTGAAGGTCGAGTTCTGCTCGGGGTCGAGCACCTCGAGAAGCGCCGAGGCCGGGTCGCCGCGGAAGTCGGCGCCCACCTTGTCGATCTCGTCGAGCATGAAGACCGGG
>CAZVZP010000282.1:2021-2364 GCA_964631625.1 uncultured Hyphomicrobiales bacterium
GCCGCCGAGTGCGACGACCAACGCGATGGCGTTCTGGAAAGCTGCGGGCGTCATGATGTCGCTCGGTTTGATGTCGTTCTCGATCAGATGCCGGATCGCCGCGCCAGTCGGTGCCCATCTTGTCGACCTCGTCCAGGAGGAACAGGGGGTTCGACGACTTCGCCTTCTTCATGCCCTGCACGATCTTGCCGGGCATCGAGCCGATGTAGGTACGCCGGTGGCCGCGGATCTCCGCCTCGTCCCGCACGCCGCCCAGCGACATGCGCACGAAGTTGCGCCCGGTCGCCCGCGCGATCGACTGGCCGAGCGAGGTCTTGCCCACGCCGGGCGCGCCCACGAGGCA
>CAZVZP010000283.1:0-956 GCA_964631625.1 uncultured Hyphomicrobiales bacterium
AAGGATCTCTCGGCGCCCGATCCCTACTCGGTGTTCAATCTGTTCGGCCTGATCCCCATCGATCTGCCTTCCTTCCTCATGATCGGCGCCTGGCCGCTGCTCATGGGCATCACGATGTTCCTCCAGTTCCGGCTCAACCCGACCCCACCCGATCCGATCCAGGCCAAGATCATGATGGTCCTCCCCCTGGTCTTCGTCTTCATCCTGGCCCCCTTCCCGGCCGGGCTCGTGATCTACTGGAGTTGGAACAACCTGCTCTCGATCGCCCAGCAGTGGATCATCATGCGGCGCATGGGCGTCTCGATGGCCGGTGGAACGGTGCCCGCGTCCTCAGGCGGCCTGCGCCTCAAGCTGCCCTTCGGCCGGGCCCGCAAGGCCGAAACGCCCGGGGCGCCGGCCGCAGCCGTGAACAAGCGGGTCGGCACGGCAGGCCCGAAACCGGAGCGCAAGGCCGATGGCACGCCCTCCCCGGCCCGACGCAAGAAGGCCCACAAGCACCGGCCACGCTGAGCCCCCGGCTGCGGCGGCGCGGCGCCTGTTCGCGCAGCCCTGCCGCCTGGTCGTGGCCGCCGGCTCGCTCGACCAGCTGCCCGCCGACGCGCTGCCCGAAGTGGCCTTCGCCGGGCGCTCGAACGTCGGCAAATCGAGCCTCTTGAACGCGCTCACCGGACGGCGCCGTCTCGCACGCACCTCGCACACACCCGGGCGTACGCA
This sequence comes from uncultured Hyphomicrobiales bacterium, assembly GCA_964631625.1. GTDB lineage: Bacteria > Pseudomonadota > Alphaproteobacteria > UBA828 > JAPUJA01 > CAZVZP01. The sequence goes on from CAZVZP010000283.1 coordinate 715, forward strand.
AACCCTCAACGTCTACGAACTCACCGGCCGGCTTCGGCTCGTCGATCTGCCGGGCTTCGGCTACGCTGCGACCGCGCGGCAACAGGCCCTCGCCTTCGCCGCTCTCACCCGCGCCTACCTTAAGAACCGTGCCTCGTTGCGCCGTGTGTTTCTGCTCGTGGATGCCCGCCGGGGCATCGAGCCGGCCGATCAAGACGTGATGGCGTTGCTCGATCGCTCGGGCGTCGCTTATCAAATCGTGC
>CAZVZP010000283.1:966-2289 GCA_964631625.1 uncultured Hyphomicrobiales bacterium
CTCACCAAGACGGACCACCTCGATGCCGCGGCGCTCGCCGCCGCCGCGCAGCGTCTCGCCTCCGAGCTTGCCCGCCACGCCGCCGCCCATCCCTCGCTCGCCGCAACGAGCGCCCGCACGGGCGCGGGCCTCGATGCGCTTCGGCTCGAGCTCATGGCCTTGGCGCGACCGGAAGCCGGCGCGCGGCTGGTGCCCCTTCCGCGATTGCACTATAAGAAGCGGCCATGACGAGCGCCAAGGACATCGCCGACACGAAGCATTGGTTGCGCACGGCCGCGACCATCTCCGAGGCCGTGCCCTATATACGCCAATTTGCCGGGAGCACGTTCGTCATCAAATACGGCGGCCACGCCATGGGCGATGCCTCGCTCACCGACAAGTTCGCACGCGACATGATCCTGCTCGAGCAGGTCGGCATCCATCCCGTGGTCGTGCACGGCGGCGGCCCGCAGATCGGGCAGATGCTCGAACGGCTCAAGATCAAGAGCAGCTTCGTCGACGGCCTGCGCATCACCGACCAGGCCACGGTCGAGATCGTCGAGATGGTCCTCGCCGGCTCGATCAACAAGGAGATCGCCGACGCGATCAACCGCGCCGGCGGCAAGGCCGCCGGCATTTGCGGCAAGGATGCGCGCCTCCTCGAAGTGCGCAAGCTCTCGCGCACCAAGCTCGACCCGGAATCAAACATCGAGAAGATTCTGGATCTCGGCTTCGTCGGCGACCCCGAACGGGTCAACCCGGAGATCCTCCTTCTCTTCGGGCGCTCGGACATCATTCCGGTCGTGGCCCCCATCGGGGTCGGCGCGGACGGCCAGACCTACAACGTGAATGCCGACACCGCGGCCGGCGCCATCGCCGGGGCGCTGAAAGCGCGCAAGCTCATCCTCCTGACCGATGTGGCGGGCGTGCTCGACGAGAAGGGTGCGCTCGTGAGCGAAATGAGCGCCGTGGCGGCCCGCTCGATGCTCTCATCGGGCGCGATCACGGGCGGCATGATCCCGAAGCTCGAGACCTGTCTGGCCGCGCTCGATCAGGGAGTCGAGGCGGCTCACATCCTCGACGGCCGGGTGCCTCACGTGGTCTTGCTCGAGGTGTTCACGGAACGGGGCACGGGCACGAAGATCGTCCGTGCCTAGAGCAGCATCCGGTCGGTCGGAATCGCTTTCAGCGATCCAACGACCGGATAAAGCTGCTCGATCGTCTTTAAATCTAGAGCAATTTCATCCACTCGGATTGAACCGGACGGTTCAATCCGAGTGGATATTGCTCTAGTGGTGCGAATCGAACACTTGGTACCCGCGACTGACCTCACCCTTCGAGACG
>CAZVZP010000284.1:0-2194 GCA_964631625.1 uncultured Hyphomicrobiales bacterium
AGACGGCGACGATGTTGAAGATGTCGAGGTCGTATTCGCGGCCGAAGCGCTCCTCGTCCCAGCGCATGGCCTTTTTCAGCGACTCCATCGCGTGCCGGCACTTGGGCACGTTGCCGGCCTCGACGTAGATGCGCAGCGTGACCGTGCGGCCCGAGGCGGTCACGAAGCGGTCCTCGTAGCACTCGAGGTTTCCGGCCACGAGCGCGAACAGATAGGAGGGCTTGGGAAACGGATCGTCCCAGCGCGCCAAGTGACGCCCACCCGACAGCTCGCGCGTCTCCACCAGATTGCCGTTGGAGAGCAGTACCGGGTACCGGGCCTTGTCCGCTACGATCGACGTGGTGTAGCGGGCCATCACATCCGGCCGGTCGAGGAAGTAGATGATCTTGCGGAAGCCCTCGGCCTCGCATTGGGTGCAGAAGTTGCCGGAGGACTTGTAGAGCCCCTCGAGAGAGGTGTTGTCCTGCGGGCGGATCTCGGTTTCGACCTCGAGCACGAAACGCTCGGACACGCGTGGGATCGTGAGCGATTCGGCGCCGAGCGTGTAGTCCGAGGATGCAAGGGGCTTGGCGTCGAGGACAAGAGACTTGAGCACGAGATCCGCGCCGTCGAGCACGAGCGGACGCTCGCCTTCGTGATTCCGCGCCATGGCGAGGCTTGCGCGCACGCGCGTCGTCTCCTCGCCGAGCTCGAAGGCGAGATCGGCCTTCTCGATGCGATAATCGGGCGGGCGGTAGTCCTTGCGGTGTTTGGCTTCAGGGGCGGCGGTCGTCATGAGCTCGCTCAGAGCGTCTCGGGCGCGCAGGGTAGCGCGCGCCCGTACGATCTGCAAAGATCGCGTGGCTTGGAGCGTCAAGGGCGCGCTGGCCCTTGCGCTCCGTGGTGGTAATCTCTTGGCCGCGCCGGTCGCGCGGCGGGCGGAGGCGAGGCGATGGCTCGGACTGGAGGCCGGCGGCCGACGGTCGAAACCGGCCGGTGGAACCGAGGGCTCGGCGGGCTCGCGCTGGGCGCGGACCCGCAGCTCTCGCCACACCATTTCCGCTTCTTCGACAACCGCGAGAAGTACCTCTTCTTCGTCACCACCTGCAGCGAGAAGACCGCGGTGGCCGACCGCGTCGGCATGGAGATTGCCAATCTGCGGCCGGCGCCTCCCGCGCTCACCCTATTCGACGCCGGGATGGGGGACGCCTCGGTGCTCGCGCGCGTCATGAGCCACATGCACCGCGAGTTCCCGACCGTCCCCTTCCGCATCATCGCGAAAGAGATCAGCTACGAGAACTTGAGGCTCGGGCTGGAGAAGATGCCCGACCGCTTCGCGGAGCACCCGGCAAGCGTGCTCGTGCTTACGAACATGTACTACCGCGAGGTCTCCCAGCTCTCGCCGGCGATGCCGGAGGACCGCGCCCGGCTCGAGTGGCACGAGATCGCGCTTACGGGCGAGACGGCCTACGAGTTCCAGCAACAGATCAGCGCGCTCGAGCCCAAGCTCGCGCACTGCTGGGAGGTCGTGCGCAGCCCGAAGACGGGAAACCCCCACTACGCGCGGCCCGCGGTGCTCGTGCTTTACCGCGCGGACCACCGCTTCCTGCTCGACCGTACGATCCCGCGCAAGGACGGCGAGGCGCCCTTATACGATCTCGTGCTCGCCTCGCAGCCCTACCGGATGCGCCAGCCGGCGGCGCTCAAGGTGCGCAGCGTGCTGGCGCCCTTGTGCCGCAGCCTCGCACCGGGCGGGCGGCTGATCGCCGTGCAGGCGCACGGCCGGGATCCGGGCGAGGAGATCGTGCGCGCGATTTGGCCCGATGAAGAGCTGTTCACGGTCAGCCGGCACGAGTTGAGCGACGAAATCCAGGCCCAAGTGCAGGAGACCTGCCCCGATCTCGTCTATTTGCCTTACAGCGACCGCCAGGCGGTGTTCCGCTACAAGCTCCTCGTCATGCCCTCGGAGCTGGAGGGCGAGATGAACATCTCGACGCTGGTCGCGGCGTGGAACGCCGCGGTCTATGTCGCGCAGATCGAGGATCCCAAGATGCACGCAGCCCTGCACGACGGGCGCTATCTCGACGCCACGCGCGACGTGCTCCGCAAGCACAACGGTCTGTGGTTCAACGACGAGGCCTTCGTCGTCGCGCGCCGGCCCCGCTAGCGCGCTATTTGGCGAAGTGGAATCACGGATGAGCGTCAAAATTGCCGA
>CAZVZP010000285.1:0-2192 GCA_964631625.1 uncultured Hyphomicrobiales bacterium
GGCCCAGCTTTCCGGTGCGCTTGCCCGTGATCCCCTTGGGCGTCGATTGCGACGCGCTCGAGCCCACGCCCGAGAAGCGCGAGGCGGGCGCCAAGCTGCGCCAGAAACTCGGCATCGGCGAGGACGACGTGGCCGCGCTCTTCCTCGGGCGCTTGAGCTTTCACGCCAAGGCCAACCCGCTGCCCATGTATCTCGGGCTCGAGCGCGCGGCCCAGCAGAGCAAGAAGCGCCTCCACCTGATCTTGGCCGGCTGGTTCGGCGCCGACATCGTACGCAAGGGCTTCCTCGAGGGCGCCAAGGCGCTGTGCCCTTCGGTTAAGCTCGTCGTGGTCGATGGGCGCAAGCCCGAGATCCGCCGCCACATCTGGTTCGCCGCCGATCTCTTTACCTCGCTCTCGGACAACGTGCAGGAGACCTTCGGCTTGACCCCGATCGAGGCCATGGCCGCCGGGCTCCCGGTGGTGGCGACCGACTGGGACGGCTACCGCGACACGGTGCGCGACGGCATCGAGGGCTTCCTCGTGCCCACCTACATGCCGGGCCCAGGCCTGGGCCGCGAGCTCGCCCGCGATCATTTCCTGGGCGTCGAGAACTACGACCGCTACGTGGGCCGAGCGAGCCTCGCCACCGCGGCCGACGTGGACCGCGCCGCCGAGGCCTACACGCGGCTCGCACTCGATCAGGCGCTGCGCCGCAAGCTGGGCGAGGCGGGACGCGCACGGGCGCGCAAGGTGTTCGACTGGTCGGTCATCATCGCCGCCTACGAGGCGCTGTTCGCCGAGCTTGCCGAGCTGCGCAAGTCGGCAGACGAGCTGGCGCCGCGCCGCGCGGGGGCGCCGCTTTATCCCTTGCGCGCCGACCCCTTCCGCGTGTTCGCGAGCTATCCCACCGAGGTCATCGGCCCCGAGCACCGCGTCGCCTTAACCTCGGGCTTCGGGCTCGAGCAGTTCCGCCTGATCTCGAAGCTCGCCATCGCCTCCTTCGGCACCGGCCTGTTCGCCAGCGAGGAGAGTTGCGCGCTGCTGATCGAGCGGCTCGATAAGGAGGGGCCCAAGAGCGTGCGCGCGCTCGTCAAGCCCTTCGAGCCCTCCGAGCGTGTGGCCGTTCAGCGCACGCTGGGCTGGCTCGCCAAGATGGGCGGCGTGCGCTTCGAGAAGGCGGAGTGAGGGAGCGGGAGCACCAGCCGACGGACACGGGCCGCGACGTCCATGATCACCTCGCATCCCTTCAACTTGGCCGAGTACGACTTCGACAGCGGGGTGCAGCCGGACAAATTCTACGCCATCTGCTCGACCGAACGCTCGGGCAGCAACTACTTGAGCTCGCGGCTGTGGCAGACGGGCCTGTGCGGCGCGCCGCAGGAGTACTTCAACTACTACACGATCATGTTCCAGCTCGCGCAGCGCATGAACGCGCGCAACATTCAGGAATACGTCGAGGCCCTTTTCCGTCATCGCACGAGCGCGAACGGCGTCTTCGGATTCAAGGCGCACTGGGGCCAATTCCTGTTCCTGTCGCGGTTGTCGGGCGTGTTCCCTCGCTTTCAGCCGCTGCGCTACCTTTTCATCGAGCGCAAGGATGTTCTCGCCCAGGCGGTCTCCTTCGCCATCGCGCGTCAGACCGATCAATGGACGCATCTGCTTGAGCCGGTCCGGGAGCCCGTTTATGACCGCCGCCAGATCGCCCGCTGCCTGCGGGAGATCAAGGCCCAGAACGCACACTGGCAGCGATGGTTCGAAGAAGCGCGGGCGACGCCGTATCGGGTGGGCTACGAGGCCTTCTGCGCCGACCCCGACCGCACGGTCGAGCGGATACTCCAATTTCTCGAGATCGAACAACGCCACGGGATTCCGCCATTCACAGCGCCGCCCGCCGAGCGCCAGTCCGACCCGCGCAAGGCCGAGTGGGTCGCGCGCTACCAGGAGGAATCCCAGCAGCGTCCGGTGGGCTAGCCGTCGCCGGCCCGATGCGCTAGCCGCCGCGAGCCCGATGCGCCGATCCGCCGAACATCGGTGAGACTGGCAGGATAGCCAGCGCCGGAACCGGGTGCCGCGGGAAACGGGAGGACGCCAAACAGCCATGCACACGTCCCATCCCCACAACGCCGCCGAATACGACTTCGATTGCGGCGTCAAGCCGACGAAGTTCTACGTGATTTGCACGACAGGACGATCGGGCAGCACCTACCTTGC
>CAZVZP010000286.1:0-2171 GCA_964631625.1 uncultured Hyphomicrobiales bacterium
TCCGACATGTGTGAATCCGGTAGCCTATGCGGGGGAGGGTTGGGGTGGGGGTCCTTCGGTCGGCTCAAGGCAATCTTGCCTGATTGCACTCCGCCAGAAATTGGTCTAGTGGGCCGTCGCCCCTTGACGCGCCTTCTCGGAGAGCGCGAAGCGGCGATCGCAATAGGGGCAGTCGATCTCGTTCTTGCCTTCGAGGCTCAAGAAGACGCGGGGATGGCCCAAGGGGCCGTTGCCGTCGCAGGCGACCACCGGCTCGTCCACCACCACGGTCTCGGGCGGTTCGGGAATCTTCGTCATGCCTTAGCTCAAGGGGCTGCGATTGACCGTGCGTGCGCCGCGATGATACCCATTGGCGCGCCGCAATCAATCGGCGAGCTCACGCGCCGCGCACCCCGAGCGATCAGGGTTTACCCGCCATGGCCGGAACCGTCGATGAATCGGGCCTGCCCCGGCAGGCAATCGAGATTTATGGCCTGCGCAAGGTCTATCGGCAGCGCAACGGCCGCAGCGTTGAGGCCCTCAAGGGTATCGACCTCGCCATTCCCCGCGGCGTCATCTTCGGGCTCCTGGGCCCCAACGGCGCGGGCAAGTCGACCCTCATCAACATCCTGGGCGGCCTCGCGCGCAAGACAGAGGGCCGCGTCGTGGTCTGGGGCGTCGATCTCGACCAGGACCCGAGGGGCGTGCGCGCCTCGATCGGCGTGGTGCCCCAGGAGCTCATCGTCGACCCGTTCTTTACGCCCCGCGAGGCACTCGACATCCAGGCCGGCTATTACGGCGTGCCTCGGCGGATGCGGCGCACCGAGGCCGTGCTTGAGGCGGTGGGGCTCCTGGATCAGGCCGAGGCCAACGCGCGCAGCCTCTCCGGCGGCATGCGCCGGCGCCTCCTCATCGCCAAGGCGCTGGTGCACAGCCCGCCGATCGTGATTTTGGATGAGCCGACGGCCGGGGTCGATGTCGAGCTGCGCGATCAGCTCTGGGCCCACGTGCGCTCGCTCAACGCCGAGGGTGCGACGATCCTCTTGACCACCCATTATCTCGAAGAGGCGGAGGCGCTGTGCGAGGAGATCGCCATCATCGATCATGGCGCGCTGATCGCGCGCGACACCACGCGCGCGCTCGTCGAACGGATCGATCGCAAGCGCCTCTCGATCACGCTCGGCGACGATCTTGCGGCTCTCCCCGCCGCGCTTAAGGGCCTGGGGCTATCGCTCGAGACACCGCGGCGCTTAGCGCTCACGTACCGTCGGCGCACGCTGCGCATCGACGCGGTGCTCGAGGCGGTGCGCGCGGCCGGACTCGTGATCGCCGATCTCTCGACCGAGGAGTCCGACCTCGAGGACGTGTTCCGCGAGCTGACCCGAAGCGCGCGGCCGGACGCCCAATCCCGGAGGCTTTGACGGCTTTGGCGGCCCCTGCCATAGTCCCCGGGCGGCGGATGAGACCGTTGCCTGCGCCCGTAGCTCAGTGGATAGAGCGTCGGCCTCCGGAGCCGAAGGTCAGAGGTTCGAATCCTCTCGGGCGCGCCATTCCTCATTTATCAAGGATCTTGGCACGCCATTTCGCAGGCGTCATTTCAAAGGGCTGGAGGAGCTTGCACAGTTGAACGCCAGGTTTCGTCGTCCCGTAGGAATCCTTTTTCATCCAAGAATCCGTGCGTGTGTAGCCCATTTCCGTCGCGACCCCCAATGCTTCCTTCCAAGTTAGGGCATACGTTACAGCTTTGCTCGGATCCTCGAGATGCCAGACATACGCGATTATGAGGCTGGCGAGACGCTCATACTTTCTGTTTATAGAAAACGAGCTCTTAGCCGCCGCTTTCATCTGAATCGGTCGAGCAACAAACTCCTTCACATCCGCGGACAAGTCAGCGTAAGCGATCAGGTCAATACCCCTATCACGTGCGGGAACGGCCACCTCAAGTCCGGCCCGAAGCAATTCGCTGCCGAGGCGGTTGCGTCCAATGAGCTCGACGACTTGGGTGTCAATCTTCGCCATTGTCACGTCCTCAATCGAATTTGCTTAGTGACCTTCGCTTGCATCACCCGTGCGAAAGTTCGACGACGCGGCAGGAATCATACCACTTCGTCGGGGCCGGAGAACGCGATGGTCCGCGCGCACGAGCGTAAACGTTTCTCCCTCCCGCAATTGTCCCGATGGCTTTGAGGATC
>CAZVZP010000287.1:0-214 GCA_964631625.1 uncultured Hyphomicrobiales bacterium
CGGCTTCGTGCAGCAGGGCGCGGTAATCGTCGATCAAGAACGTCTTGGGCTTGGGCGCCTTCGGCCACTTGTGCGAGCCGCGCACGTACTCGATCGTTCCAGCCCTCGCCGTGGTGTCGTCGAGCGCCATCCACAGGCTCGTCATGTTGTTCGGCACCAGGTAGTCGTTGTAGCTGCCGTCTTGATGCATGGTGAGCGCCTTGGCGCCGGGCGG
>CAZVZP010000287.1:224-2125 GCA_964631625.1 uncultured Hyphomicrobiales bacterium
TCCATAGCACGTTGTCGAGGTGGAGCCGCGTGCCCGGCCAACGCGCGAGCTTCGCCGCGATCTCGCCGATCCTGGGCTGGAGCACGATCGAGGCGATCGTGTAGTCCGACTTCCAGGTGTTGCAGAGCTGACGGGGCCTCTTCGGGTCGTCGCGCCCCTCCTGCCAGTTGATCTCGTCCGGCCACAGGCCGGTCTCCCACTCGCCGCGGAACAGGGGCTCGAAGCGCGAGCGCACGGCTTCGACCTCGTCGGCCTCGAGAAACTTCTCGAACACGATGAAGCCATCGCGCTCGAACTGGCCGATCTCCTTCTCCGCGATCCTGAGCTCGTGCATGGAACGATCCGAACTCCGTCCTTGATCGAAGGCGCGCGGCAGAGCCCGCGCGGCGATACTATCGCGCCGCCCCGTGCATCGCACAATCGCGCTCGACCTCGGCGCCGATGCGGCCGAGCAGCGCCGCGGCGTGCTCGAGGTCCGCCTCGCTCGTGCGCGGGTTGATGGTGCAAGCCCGGAGCACGGTGCGGTCCTTGAGCCGCGTCGAGGAGATCATCAACGAGCCCTCCTCGATCACCCGCTGGACGATGGCCTCGTTGGCCGCTTCGAGCCGGGCCTCGGGCAGCCGACCGCGGTAGCGGAAGGTGACGATGGCGAACTCGGCCGGCGTCGTGATCTCGAAGACGCCCGAGCGCCGCAGCAAGCTCTCCAGGCGCTCGGCGTTCTCGAACCCCCGCTCGATCGCCGCCGCGAAGGCGTCGAGCCCGAACACCTGGACCGAGAGCCAGAGCTTGATCGCGCGCGAGGCGCGGGTCAGTTGCAGCCCGTAATCGCCGGGATTGATCGGACCGCGGCTATCCTCCCCTTTCTGAGTGTCGCGCAGGTAATCCTGACGATCGGCGAAGGTTTGGCGCAACCAGTCGAAGTCGCGCACCAGCACGCAGCCGTGCTCGATCGGCTGAAACAGCCACTTGTGCGGATCGACCGTGACCGAATCCGCTTCTTCCAGCCCCTGGAGCCGCTCGCGGCCGCGCGGGCTCAAGGCGGCGGCCGCACCGTAGGCGCCGTCCACGTGGAGCCACAGGTCCTCGGTGCGGCAAAGGCGCGCCAGGGCATCCAGCGGATCGACCGCGCCCGTGCTCGTGGTGCCGGCGTTGGCGATCACGCAGAACGGGCGCCGTCCGGCCTGGCGATCGGCGGCAATGGCCCGGGCGAGCGCCAGGGGCACAAGGCGCTGGCGCTCGTCGCTTTCGAGAACGACGACCTGGTCGGGCGCGAAGCCCATGACGCGCAGGCATTTGTGATTCGAGCGGTGCGTCTGATCGGAGCAGTAGATGCGTGCGCCCGTCATGTCGTCGGCCAGCTTGATGTTGCGGGCGACGGCGAGCGCGGTCAGGTTCGCCGCCGTGCCGCCGCTCACGAACAAGCCCCCGGCACCCTCCGGCAGACCGCACATCGCGCGCAGCCAATCGACGGTCACGAGCTCCAAGACGGTCGTGCCCGACGCCTCGAGCCACAGCGCGGGGCAGAGGCTCAAGCCCGCCGCCAGCGCATCGGCAAGCGCGCTCACGACGTTGCTCGGATTCGGAATCCAGGCGAACTGGCGTGGATGGTTGGGCAGAATGTTGTAGGGGATGACGTCCGTGAGGAGCCGATCGAGCGCGGCATCCGGATCGCTCGGCCCGTACACGGCGGTGCAGGCGAGCCCGACCGCTCCGGCGACGCAGCGGCAGTACTCGCGCAGCTCGACCCAGGTCTCGTAGCGCGTACGCTCCGCATCCATGAGCCCCCCTGCGATGAGGTCGCGGAGCCAGGCGGCGTCCCCCCCGCCGCCGGGCGTCTTCAACCGCATGCGCGCTGCTGATCCTTTGTCGGCCTGCGCCACGAGCCGGGACCCCCTCGATCG
>CAZVZP010000288.1:0-2083 GCA_964631625.1 uncultured Hyphomicrobiales bacterium
GGCGGCAAGGGCGTGCGGCGTGCGGTCGAGGCGGTCAACGGCGTCATTGCGAAGGCTCTTTTTCGCTTCGATGTTGCCGAGCAGGTGGCTCTCGATCAGCGCCTGATCGAGCTCGACGGCACGGCCGACAAGTCGAAGCTCGGGGCCAACGCGTTGCTGGCCGTGAGCCTCGCCGCGGCCAAGGCGCGCGCGGCGGACGAGGGGCTGCCGCTCTACCGTTCGCTCGGCGGCGAGGGCGCTGTCGTCTTGCCCGTGCCCCACATGAACATCCTCAATGGGGGCGCCCACGCGGACAATCGGATCGACATTCAGGAGTTCATGATCATGCCGGTCTCGGCCGGCACGATGGCGGACGCCGTGCGCATGGGCGCCGAGGTCTTCCATGCGCTCAAAGCCGGGCTCAAGGCGGGCGGCCACAACACCAACGTGGGCGATGAGGGCGGCTTCGCGCCGAATCTTAGGGGCAGCGAGGAGGCTCTGGGCTTCGTTATGGGCGCGATCGAGGCGGCGGGCTACCGGCCGGGCCACGACGTGGTGCTGGCGCTCGATGCCGCCTCGAGCGAATTCTACCGCGACGGCCACTATCGGCTCGAAGGCGAGGGCAAGAGCTTCGATTCGGCGGGGCTGATCCGCTACTACGAAGATCTAATCGCCCGCTACCCCATCGTCTCCGTCGAGGACGGCCTGGCCGAGGACGATTTCGAGGGCTGGCGGGCGCTGACGCGCACGCTGGGCCAGCGCGTGCAGCTCGTGGGCGACGACCTGTTCGCGACCAACCCAAGGCGGCTTAAGAAAGGCATCGCCGAAGGGCTGGCCAACGCCATTCTAATCAAGGTCAACCAGATCGGCACGCTCACGGAGACGCTCGAGGCGGTGAGGCTCGCCCAGGGGTCGGGCTACGCCGCGGTGTTCTCGCACCGCTCCGGCGAGACCGAGGATTCGACCATCGCCGATCTCGCCGTGGCCACGAACTGCGGCCAGATCAAGACCGGCTCGCTCTCCCGCTCGGACCGGCTCGCCAAATACAACCAGCTCATCCGCATCGAAGAGGAGCTGGGTCGGAAGGCCCGTTACGCCGGAAGGAGCGTTCTACGCGCTCAACGCCCCTAGCGGAACGCGCCGGTGTCACGGCTCTGTCATCGATCGTGTTGACGCCTATGACTCGCTCGTGATTCACTTCCGCGTCATGCGGCTTGGGCGAGAGCTCTCGAGGTGGGCGCGGCAAAGTGCCATCCCTTGCGTCTGTGCGCTGACACTCGCCTATTTCGGCTACCACGCGGTCGACGGGGAGCGGGGGCTGCTCTCCTGGATCCAGAAGAGCGAAGCGGTCGAGGAGGCGCGAGCCGAGCTTGCGAGCTTGAAGGCCGAGCGCGAAGCCTTCGAGCGCAAGGTCGCGCGGCTCAGGCCCGATGGGCTCGACGCCGACCTCTTGGATGAGCAATCGCGCTTCATGCTCAATTTGGGTCGTTCCGACGAAGTCTTGATTTACGACGCCCCGGTGGCCCGCTGATCGGCGGTTGCGGCCGCGGCTTAAGCGGCTTGCCGCGATCGCCCCGCTGCTAACGGGGGCGCCGCTTTCCGGGTTGACGGGTCGGCGTTAAGTTTTGTTAGCAAGCTAACAATCATTAACTCTATTAACTTGTCGGCAATGGGGCTGTGGCATTAGGTTGCCCTAGATCAGTCGAAGCCTCGCCTAGGGCATAGCCCCCGATGACCACCGCCGCGCCGCGCAAGGCCACCAAGGGCAAGACCGAGGCCGGGGAGGCTTTGGCGTCGCCCGAGGAGCTGCGCGGCTATCTGCGCGAGATGCTGGTGATCCGTCGCTTCGAAGAGAAGGCGGGCCAGCTCTACGGCATGGGATTGATCGCGGGGTTCTGCCACCTCTACATCGGCCAGGAGGCGGTGGTGACCGGCGTCGTGCATGCGCTCGAGAAGGGCGACACGATGGTCACCGGATACCGCTGCCACGGCCATATGTTGGCCACCGGCGCCAATCCGCGCGTGGTGTTTGCCGAGCTCGCGGGCCGCGCAACCGGCGTCGGCAGAGGCAAGGGCGGCTCCATGCACGTGTTCAACGTGGCCG
>CAZVZP010000289.1:0-1053 GCA_964631625.1 uncultured Hyphomicrobiales bacterium
GAACAGGCTGCGCTTGGGTCCCGCGGCTTTAGCGAGCGCGCGCAAGATCTCAAGGCCCGAGCTCAAGGCAAAGCGCTCGTTCACCTTGACCGTGGTGTCGTCCGCGTAGTCGGTCGAGTGGAGCACGAAACCCAATTCGCTCTCGACCGGCCCGCCGTAGTACACGCCGACGTCGCCCTCGACGTCCGGCTCGGGCACTCCTGCGGCCTCGATCAGGGTCGCGATCGGCAGCCGCCCGACCGGGCGGTTGACGACGAGGCCGAAGGCGCCCGTGCCGTTGTGCTCGGCGATGAACACCACGGTGTGCCAGAAATTGGGATCGGACAGCGTGGGCCCGGCGACGACGAGTTCGCCGGAGAGGTTCTCCGTGTGGGTCGGTGAGCAGGCGTCGGTTTGGGCGCCGCTCAGATCGAGCGGTGCGGCGATCAGCGCGACGAAGAGCGCGAGAGCGGCACAGAGCCGAAAGCGCGACATGGGGGCCTCCCTCTTTTATTTTAGCGCATTTGCGGGCGCGCACGCACGCAGTCAGCCGCGAAGCCCCGCTTTGGTTAACGCCGCGGCGGCTCGCGCATGGGTTGCCGGCACCGCGGTCGAGCGCCGTCGGGGCCGTCTGGCGTGGGCAAGGCCGCTCCGTTATGCTTAAGGCGAGAGCTCACAGGGCCGCCCGAGGAGGAACGCCATGCGTCCGATGATCGTCGGCAAGCCTGCGCTGTTCGTCATCGATATGCAGAAGTCGGGCCGGCTTCCCGTCGAGCGGTCCGGCATCCCGAACATGCCCGGGTTCGAGATCCGCCTCGCCCGGATCGTCCGCCTGGTCGAGGCGGCGCGCGAATCCCGCGTGCCGGTGATCTTCTTTCAGGAGGTCCACCGGCCGGACAAGGTGGACTTCGGGCGCGAGCTCGACGGCACCGAGGGGGTGCACTGTCTCGAGGACGATCCCGCGACTGCCCTCGTCGAGGAGTTGCGGCCTAAGGCCGGCGACTACTTCATCCCGAAGCGGCGCTATTCGGCGTTCTTCGGCACCGACCTCGAGATCCTTCTGCGCGGGCTCGA
>CAZVZP010000289.1:1063-2082 GCA_964631625.1 uncultured Hyphomicrobiales bacterium
ATCCTGACCGGCGAGCTCACCGACGTCTGCGTGCACTACACCTACGTCGACGGCCATCAGCGCGACTACTACATGCGCGTCGTCGAGGACTGTTGCGGCGGCTCGACCGAGGCGCGCCACGAGGCCTCGCTCGATGCCATGGAGTATCTGCAGACCGGAGCGCGCGTTAAGAGCGATCAGGTGCTCGCGGCCTTTCGCGCCCGGCGCAAGGCGGCGTAACCTCGCCGCGGCGCAGATGAGGCCGATCGGTACCACTGTTTAGACGAGGGGCGAGCCATGCCGAAATTCGTCATCGAACGGGACATCCCGGGCGCGGGGAGTTTCGCGCCGGAGAAGTGGCGGAAGGCGGCGCAGACGTCGCGCTCCGTGCTGAACGAGCTGGGCCCCGAGATTCAATGGGTGCACAGTTACGTCACGGGCGACAAGGTGTATTGCGTCTATATCGCGCCCGATGAGGCGATGATCCGCCGGCACGCCGAGAAGAGCGGCATCCGCGCCGACCGCATCTCGGAGGTCGTGACGATCATCGATCCCACGACCGCCGAGGGGCGCTAGAGCGGCGTCGGATCGGGCGATGGCGGCCTATGTGATCGCCGAGATCGAGGTCAAGGATCAGGCGCGCTACGCCGACTATGTGGCGCTGGGCCGCCCGGTGCTCGAGCGCTACGGGGCACGAGTGCTCGCGGCCGGAGGCGAGCTTGCAGCCTTCGAGGGGGCGCCCAAGGGCTCCCGCGTCGTGGTGATCGAGTTTCCCTCGCTCGAGGCGGCGCGCCGCTGGTACCGCTCGGCGGACTACGCGCCGGCCAAGGCGATCCGGCTTGAGGCCTCCGAGGCCGTCGTCTTCGCCGTCGATGGCCTCGCCTAGAGCGGAATCCGCTCGAGTGGAAACGGTCCCCTCCCCCTATCCCCCTCCCGCAAGGGGAGCGACTGTCTTTGAAGTCAAGCGGTTTGCCAAGGTTTGCGGTCCCTGATCATGGCGTTGAGGATGGTGAGGAGCTTTCGCATGCAGGCGGTAAGCG
>CAZVZP010000290.1:0-2082 GCA_964631625.1 uncultured Hyphomicrobiales bacterium
TTCCGCCAGCATGCCCGCGTCCTTGGGCGAGCGCGCCTCGAACAGCTCGGCCACGCGCGGCAGGCCGCCCGTGATGTCGCGGGTCTTCGTCGATTCGCGCGGGATGCGCGCGAGCACGTCGCCCGCATGCACGCGCTGCCCGTTCTCGACCGAGAGAATGGCGTCGACCGAGAGGAAGTAACGCGCCTCGAGCCCGTTGGGCAGATTCACCACCTCCCCGTTGTCGTCGCGAAGCGTCACGCGCGGGCGCAGATCCGCCCCCTTCGGCTGTTGGCGCCAATCGATCACGACCTTGTTCGAAATGCCTGTGGTCTCGTCCACGATGTCCCGCATCGAGAAGCCCTCGACGAGGTCAACGTAGTTGGCCACGCCCTCGGTCTCCGTGATGATGGGCAGCGTGTACGGATCCCATTCGGCGAGCCTCTGCCCCTTGCCCACGATACCGCCCTCGTGGGCGAGAAGCTTTGCGCCGTAGGGCAGCTTGTGCCGCGCCCGTTCGCGGCCGTCGAGATCGGTGAGCACGATTTCGCTGTTGCGCCCCATCACGACCTGCACGCCCGCGCTGTCCGTAACCGTGTTGCGATTGACCACGCGGACCTTCGACTCCGTCACCGCCTCGATGCTCGACTGCTCCGTGCCGCGCTGGGCCGTGCCGCCGATGTGGAAGGTGCGCATGGTGAGCTGCGTGCCCGGCTCGCCGATCGACTGGGCCGCGATCACGCCCACCGCCTCGCCCATGTTGACCGGCGTGCCCCGCGCGAGATCGCGGCCATAGCATTTGCCGCAGACGCCCTCGCGCGCTTCGCAGGTGAGCGGGGAGCGGATCTTGACCGTCTCGATTCCCGCCCGCTCGATACGTGCGACCGCCTCCTCGTCGATCTCGGCGCCCGCCAGCACCACGACCACGTCGTTCAAAGTGTCGACCACGTCGACGGCCGCGTTGCGGCCCAGGATGCGCTCGCTCAGGGGCGCGATGACCTCGCCGCCCTCGATCACGGCCTTGGTCGTGAGACCGGCCTGCGTGCCGCAATCCTCTTCCGAGACGATGCTATCCTGCGCCACGTCGACGAGACGGCGCGTGAGATAGCCCGAGTTCGCCGTCTTGAGCGCGGTGTCGGCCAGGCCCTTGCGCGCCCCGTGCGTCGAGTTGAAATACTCGAGCACCGTCAACCCCTCCTTGAAGTTCGAGATGATCGGCGTCTCGATGATCTCGCCCGAGGGCTTGGCCATGAGCCCACGCATGCCGGCCAACTGCTTCATCTGCGCGGCCGAACCGCGGGCGCCCGAATGCGCCATCATGTAGATGGAGTTGAGGTCGCGCTTCTTGCCCGTCTCCGGGTCGATTTCGTCCGCGAAGGCCTCGATCGCGCGCATCATGCAGTCGGCCACCTTGTCGGTGCACTGCGACCAGGCGTCGATCACCTTGTTGTACTTCTCGCCCTGGGTGATGAGGCCGTCGGCGTACTGCTGCTCGTACTGGCCCACGAGCTCGCGGGTCTGCTCGACCAGGCTCTCCTTCTCGCGCGGCACGACCATGTCGTCCTTGCCGAACGAGATGCCCGCCCGGCAGGCATAGCCAAAGCCCAGATTCATGATCCGGTCGGCAAAGATCACGGTCTCCTTCTGGCCACAGTGACGGTAGACCGCGTCGATGATGTCGCTGATCTCCTTCTTGGTGATAAGCCGATTGATCAAGGCGAAGGGGAGCGCCGGATGGCGCGGCAAGAGCTCCGAGACCAGCATGCGCCCCGGCGTGGTCTTGACCCGGGTGATGACCGGTCGCCCGTCCGCATCGACGCCGCGGTAGCGGCATTCGATCGTGCTGTGGAGGCTGATGACGCCGACGTCGAGCGCGCGCTGCATCTCGCCGATGTCGACGAAGGCGCGGCCCTCGCCCGGTTCCCCGGCGCGCTCGTAGGTCAAGAAATAGAGTCCCAGCACGATGTCCTGCGTCGGCACGATGATCGGCTTGCCGTTGGCCGGGCTTAAGATGTTGTTCGTCGACATCATGAGCACCCGCGCCTCGAGCTGGGCTTCCGGCGAGAGCGGCACGTGCACCGCCATCTGGTCGCCGTCGAAGTC
>CAZVZP010000291.1:0-2079 GCA_964631625.1 uncultured Hyphomicrobiales bacterium
TCCGGCATCGGACGTGATCCGCGAGCCATGGAACTCAAGCTTCAGGCGGCGGTCGAAATCGAGCCTGAGAGGTCCATCGCCTGATTCACCCGTTGGGTTCTCCAAAATGGCCTCGCGCGATCCAGATTAAGCTATTGATTATTCTATCTGAATCTCTGCCAAATCGCAGCAAATCTGCCGCGTCATCCGGCGAATGCGGGCTTAATCGCCGGGCATGCCGCTGCACGGCATCCCGACCGCCCTCTCGGTCGGTGGTCGAAGGGGAGAGTGCCGCGCCCTGCTTCAAGAAACGCTTAAGCGAACGGCGAGTGCCGCAAGCCTGCGGCAGGCAAAACTCCTGATCACGCGAGGCTTTTCGAGGCGATCTCGTAAACATCGTTCGAGAGGCCTGGGGTTGCGACAAGCCGCCGCAGCTCGGCCTTCATGAGCTCCTGGCGTTTCGCATCGAATTTGCGCCAGCGGCCCAGGGGCGCAAGCGTGCGCGCGGCGACCTGCGGGTTCAAAGGATCGAGCTCGAGGATCTTGTCGGCAACAAACCGGTAGCCGCGACCCGAGGCGTCGTGGAAGTGGATGCGGTTCGAGAACGCGAACGCGGCGACGAGCGAGCGGAAGCGGTTTGGGTTGCGCAAGGTGAAGTCGGGGTGACGCGCGAGCGCTTCGATGCGATCGAGCGCATCCTTGCGTTTCGAGCTGGCCTGCACGGCGAACCACTTGTCGATCACGAGCGCGTTGCCACGCCAGCGCTCATAGAAGCGGCGGAGCGCCTCTTCGCCCGCCCGGTCCTCGCTGTCCACCAGGAGGCGCAACGAGCCGAGAGAATCGGTCATGTTGTCCGCCTCGTCGAACTGGCGGCGGCAGAGCTCGCGCCCGCGCGCACCGCCGGCGGCCATCACGTACTCGAGGCAAGCGTTCTTCAAACGCCGGCGACCGATCGAGGGGCCGTCGAGCCGGTACGGCCCGCGCTCGCGGTTGGCCTCGTAGGTCTTGAGCAGCTCCTGCTCGAGCGCACGCCCGATCTCGGCGAGCGCGAACTCGCGCGCGGCGTGAATGCCCTCGACGTCGATCACCTCGACGCACTCGCCGAGATAATCCTCGGAGGGCAGCGCGAGGGCTTCCGCCGCGAACGAGCCGTCGAGCGAGGCATCGGCGAGGATCGCCGCGAGCGCTTCCGTGAACCGGCGGTCGAGCGCGCCCGGCGTGCATGCCGCACGCTCTTTCGCGAGCTTAAGGATCACCTGGACGGCGAACTGCTGGCCCGCCTCCCAGCGATTGAAAGAGTCGCCGTCGTGCCGCATGAGGAAGGCGAGCTCGTCCGGCGAGCGCTCGAGCTTTAGCTTCACGGGCGCCGAAAAGCCACGCAGGATCGAGGGCACGGGCGGGCTCGGCACGTCGGTGAAGCGGAATTCCTGCTCGGTTTCGGCGAGCGGCAGCACACGCGTCGGTTCGTTGGCCGGCCCGGATTCGCCCGCGAGCTGGAGCGGCAGCTCGCGGCCCTGCCGATCCATGAGCCCCACGGCCACGGGGATGAAGAAGGCCTCTTTTTGGGGCTGATCGGGCGTCGGCGGGCAGGATTGGCGCAGCCGGAGCCGGTACTCCCTCGCCGCCGGGTCGTAGTGGGCGTGCACCTCGACCTCGGGCGTGCCCGCCTGCGTGTACCACCGGCGCAACCGCGTGAGATCCGCCCCGTTGGCGTCCTCCATGGCGCGCACGAAGTCCTCGCAGGCGACCGCTTGTCCGTCGTGGCGCGCGAAATAGAGATCCATGCCCTTGCGAAAACCCTCGCGGCCGACGAGGGTCTCGATCATGCGGATCACCTCGGCCCCCTTCTCGTATACGGTCACGGTGTAGAAGTTGTTGATCTCGATGTAGGTATCGGGCCGGATCGGGTGCGCCGTCGGCCCCGCGTCCTCGGGGAATTGGAGCGCGCGCAGGCGCCGGACGTCCTCGATACGCTTGACCGCGCGGGAATTCACGTCCGCCGAGAATTCCTGGTCGCGATAGATCGTCAAGCCCTCCTTCAGCGTGAGCTGGAACCAGTCGCGGCAGGTGACGCGGTTGCCGGTCCAGTTGTGGAAGTAC
>CAZVZP010000292.1:0-294 GCA_964631625.1 uncultured Hyphomicrobiales bacterium
GAGACGTCCGGCGATAAGAGGCCCGACGTGCCGCTCTACGAGATCGGCGGCAAGGGGCTGTTCACGAAGGAGCTGGAGGAGGCACTGCTCGATGGGCGCATCGACCTCGCCGTGCACTCGGCGAAGGACATGGAGTCCTGGCTGCCGCCGGGGCTGCTCCTCGCCGCGACGCTGCCGCGGGAAGATCCGCGCGATGTGCTGATCGCGGCTTCCGCCCGCTCGCTCGGGGAGTTGCCCCGGGGCGCGCGCGTGGGCACGTCGAGCCTGCGTCGCGAGGCGCAGCTCCGCGAGCGC
>CAZVZP010000292.1:304-2057 GCA_964631625.1 uncultured Hyphomicrobiales bacterium
GGACACGTCGTCCCCGCGGCGCGCGGCGCAACTCCTCCTGGCGCGGCCGGACCTCGTCATCGTGCCGCTGCGCGGCAACGTCGAGACGCGGCTGCGCAAGCTCGCCGAGGGAGCGGCCGATGCGACGCTCTTGGCCCGCGCCGGGCTCTCGCGTCTCGGTTTCTTGGAGCGCGCGGGCGGCGCCGTGCTGCCCGTCGAGGCCATGCTGCCCGCCGCCGGCCAGGGCACCATCGCCATCGAATGCCGGGCCGACGATGGGCGCACGCGCCAATACCTCGAGCCGATCAACGATGGCGAAGCGTGGAGCGAGCTCACCTGTGAGCGCGCGCTGCTCGCCGCGCTCGGCGGCAGCTGCCGCACGCCGATCGCGGCGCTCGCCCGCCATCCGGGCGAGGGGCGGCTGGCGCTTGATGCCTTGCTCGTCAAGCCCGACGGCAGTGATGCCCGGCGCACGCGCCGCATTGGCGCGCCGGAGGATGCGGCGTTGATGGGGGCCGATGCCGGACTGGCGCTGCGTGAGGCCGCCGGGCCCGCTTTCTTCGAGACGGAGGCTTGAGGGATCGTGCGCATCCTCATCACGCGGCCCGAGCGCGAGGCGCGTGCGCTGGCCGAGCGAGTGAAGCGTTTGGGACACGAGCCGGTGGTCGAATCCTTGCTCGAAATCCATCCGCTGCGCTCTCCGCCCAATGAGGATTTCGCAGGCGTTCAGGCGCTGCTCTTCACGAGCACGAACGGGGTTAAGGCATTCGCCTCGGCTTATGCCGAGCGGGGATTTCCGGTTTACGCGGTCGGCGATTCCACCGCCGAGGCCGCGCGTGCCGCAGGCTTCGCCGAGGTCGATTCGGCCGCAGGCGACGCGCGCGATCTTGCGGCCCTCGTCATCGCGCGCCTTGAGCCTTCGCGGGGCGCGCTGTTGCACGCGCGCGGCGCGGCGGCGGCCCGCGATCTCGCGGCGGCGCTCCAGGCGGAGGGCTTCGAGGTGAAAAGCCTCGTGCTTTACGAGGCGCAGCCCGCCCGGTCGCTTTCGCCCGACCTCGCGCACGAGATCGCGGCTCGGCGTATTGACATCGCCTGTTTTTTCTCTCCCCGCACGGCCGAGGCCTTTGTTAGGCTGATGGACGGCGCCGGACTTTCGGCCCAGGTGAGCGGAATCACGGCGCTGGCGCTGAGCGAAGCGGTGGCGCAACGGCTTGCCGCGCTGTGCTGGCGCCGCATTCTGGTGGCGGAACGCGCCGACCTCGAATCGCTGATTCGTCGGATCGGTGAGGCCGCAGGCTGAAGCCGGAGCCTCTTCGCCATGGCGGACAAAGGGAGCCAAGTGAGCGCGGGCGAGAAGCGTCGTGCCCGCCGCGCGGCCGAGGCCAAGCCCGAAGAGACGCGGCCCGAGCCCCCGCCTGCGGCCGGGCAGCCCGCAGCTCCGCCGCCGGGTCCGACCGGTGCCGAAGAGCCGGCCACGCCGGCACGCCCCGGATGGGCCGGCCGCGCCTGGATCGGCATCGGCATCCTCTTCGTCGTGATCGGCGCCGTGGCCTACGGCGTGTGGCCCTACATCGCGGACGAGTTCAGAACGCGCGAAGCCCCCGAAGCGCCGACGATTCTATCCCCGGAGGTGACGGAGGCGCCGGCGGTCGAGACCCCCTCGGGGGAGGCCCCTCCGGCAGTCGAGCCGCCCTCGCCGGTCGCCGTGCCGGTTG
Organism: uncultured Hyphomicrobiales bacterium; assembly: GCA_964631625.1. Classification (GTDB taxonomy): domain Bacteria; phylum Pseudomonadota; class Alphaproteobacteria; order UBA828; family JAPUJA01; genus CAZVZP01. Next base: position 1,999 of record CAZVZP010000292.1, read on the forward strand.
CGCAAGCGCCTGGTGCGCCGCCGCCAGCTGCGGGCGTGCCCCTTGCGCAGGCGGGCGAG
>CAZVZP010000293.1:0-2017 GCA_964631625.1 uncultured Hyphomicrobiales bacterium
TTCATCCACTCAGATTGAACCGGACGGTTCAATCTGAGTGGATATTGCTCTAGTGCCCTCGGACCCGCGAGCCGGTTCAATTTCGATCCGCGCTGGGCTAGTCTCGGCGCGGGATCGGGGTCGATCACCAAAATCGATACACCAAGGGAGAGCAACATGGTCAGCCTGTATTTTCCGAAACACGAATACGAGGAGCGCTGGCGCCGGGTGCACGCGCTCATGAAGAGCCGCGGCTTCGATGTGGCGGTCGTGTGGGGCCGCTCTGCCGGGTCCTACGACCGCGCGGGCGACGTGCTCTATCTCACGAATTTCTACTCCGGCCATTCGGCTCACGAGTACGACACGCCGATCTGGCAGGCGCGCTCCTATTCCGCGGTGATCCTTGAGCAAGGACAGACGCCCGAACTGCACATGGACGAGGGCGGCTACCCGGAGGACCTCTTGCCCACCGAGCGCGTGCAATGGCACATGGACCCGATCAAGGGCGTAGCGCAGGCCTTGAACGCGCGCAAGATCGCGGGCCGTGTCGCCTTTGTCGGCACCGATACGCTGCCCGTCAAATACGCCGAGCAGCTCTACAAGATGACACCCAAGATTCAATGGCTGCCGAACGACGATCTCGTGCTGCGCTGCCGGCGCAAGCAGAGCCCGCGCGAGCTCGACTGCCTGCGCGAGGGCGGCGAGATCGTGACCAAGGGCATGAACCTGGTCATGGAAAACCTGATCGCGGGCAGGAGCGAGGCCGAGGCGGTTGCCGCGGGCGCGGCCGAGGTCATGAAGCACGGCGGCGCGCTCGCCTACATCCGCTGCTCCCACGGCGACCGGATCAAGTATTGGTCGCGCTACCCGATCACGGGTTACAGCACCGATCCGGTAAAACGGGGAGACATCGTGCGCGCCTGGTTCATGGGCCCCATCAAGGAAGGCTACTTCCTCGATCCGGGCCGCACCACCGTATGCGGCAAGAAGCCGACGCCCGCGCAGAAACGGCTCGTCGAGGGCGCGGCGGCCGTGGTCGACGGCATCATCGACGCCATGAAGCCGGGCGTGAAGGTGCGCGATCTCGCCAAGGTCGGCGATCGGCTCATGAAGAAGCACGGCGCCGAGCTCGAGGGCGCGGCCGCCCAGTGGCCGCTCTACGGCCACCGCCAGGGTATGTTCTGGGACAGCTGGATCGGCAACGAAATCACCGAGCCCGACGACGTGTTCGAGGTGGACACGGCGTGCAGCTCCGAAACCTTCCTCGTCCACGAAGGGGTGGGCCTTGCGGGCTTCGAGCAGAACGTGATCATCACGGCGAAGGGCGTCGAGATTCTGACCAAGACGCCGATGCTGTGGTGGTAGGAATGCGCAGCAGTCGCGACGGGGCGTCGCGCGTCGGCGCCACCGCCCAGGCTCCGGCGGCGCGCCGATGACCATACGGCCGATCCTGCGCATGGGCGATCAGCGGCTGCGCGAGGTCGCCGCGACGGTCGAGGACATCGCGGCCGAGAACATCGCCGAGCTGGTCCAGGACATGCGCGACAGCGTCGAGGCGGTCGGCGGCTCCGGGCTCGCGGCGCCGCAGATCGCGGTCGGCAAGCGCGTCGTGATTTACGCCGTGCCCGCGAGCCGGATTCCCAAGGGCGCCACGCAGGCGCCGGTGCCCTGGACCACGATGATCAACCCGGAGCTGGCGCCGCTCACCATCGAGAAGCGCATGATCTGGGAGCGCTGCCTGTCGCTGCCCGGCCTCTACGGCAAGGTGCCGCGCTACACGTGCGTCGCGGTGCGCTACCTCGACCTCGAGGGCAAACGGATCGAACGCGAGGCGCGGGGCTTCCACGCCATGCTGCTGCAGCACGAGTGCGATCACCTCGACGGCATCCTCTATCCCATGCGCATGACCGACCTCTCGCTCTTCGGCTTCGCCGACGAGATCACGGGCGGGCGCGGCCTCTATCCTTACGCGCCCGAGGAATTCGACTAGAGCAATATCCACTCAGATTGAACCGTCCGGTTCAATCTGAGTGGATGA
>CAZVZP010000294.1:0-2014 GCA_964631625.1 uncultured Hyphomicrobiales bacterium
CATCCACTCAGATTGAACCGGACGGTTCAATCTGAGTGGATATTGCTCTAGTCGATGACGATATCGAGCAGCTGCGCGACTTCGGCCTCGAAGGTCAGGGTCTCGGGGTTGCGGGTTCGGCCATTGGTAGGACCTCCCTTAGAGCGGCGGTCCAACGGCGAACGATATTTTCCCGGGGCCACGGCCTCTCAAGGAACGAGAGCAGACCTGCGCCAGATCAAGTCCCACGCCCCAAGCGGCTCGCATAATTTATCATCATTTCGGGAGATCACCGCATGGCCCTGCCCATCGACCTCACGTTTCGGGACATCGAGCCCTCGGACGCCGTTCGCAGCGCGATCGAGGAGCACGCCCAAAGGCTGCCGGAGTTCTACCCGGCAATCTTGGGCTGCCGCGTCGTTGTCTCGGCGCCCCATCGGCACCAGCACAAGGGCAAGCTCTACCAGATCCGGCTCGAGGTGGACGTGCCCGGCAACAACATCGTGGTCAATCGCCGACCCGGCGACATGTTCGCCCACCAGGATATCTACGTTGCGATCCGCGATGCCTTCAAGGCCGCCGAGCGGCAACTCAAGGAATACCGCGCGAAGCTCGACCAGGAGGTCAAGAGCCACGAGACGCCACCGCACGGGCGCATCACCAAGCTGTTCCGCGAGGAAGGCTACGGCTTCCTCGAGACGCCGGACGGCCGTGAGTATTATCTGCACCGCAACAGCGTGCTCAACGACGCCTTCGATCGTCTCGAGATCGGCAGCGAGGTGCGCTTTGCGCCCGAACTCGGCGAAAAAGGGCCTCAGGCGAGCTCGGTGCACCTCATCGGCAAACACAGCCTCGGCGAATTCGCCGAGCCGAAAAAATAGCGGGGCTCAGCTGCGCTCGAAGGTGCCGACAACTTCGGCCACCGCCAGCTGATGGCGCCGCGCCGCCTTCTCGAGATCGGGGCAGCGGGCACGAGAGGGGAGCGCGAGCGTTTCGACCGAGAGAGCGAAGAGACGAAAGTGATAGTGATGGCGGCCGTGACCGGGCGGCGGGCAGGGCCCGCCATAGCCCGTGCGGCCGAAATCGTTGAGCACCTGGCGCATGCCCGCGGTCTCCGCCGCCTTGGGCACCGCTTCCGGCAACGCCCCGGCGCCGGCGCGAATGTCGTAAATTCCCCAGTGGTGCCAGGTGCCGCGCGGCGCGTCCGGGTCCGCGCAGACGAGGGCGAAGCTCTTGGCGCCGGCGGGCGCACCCCGCCAGGCGAGCGGCGGCGAGACATCCTCGCCCTCGCAGGTGTAGCGTCGGGGGATCGGTCCCTGATCGGTGAACGCGCTGCTGTCGAGCTGGAAGGCCACGGGGCGTCTCCTTCCTCGCTTGGCCTTGAAATTATCCTACCATGCTCGGGCCATGGCGGATGAGGCTTCGGATCGGGCGCAGCGCCCCCGAGCGACGGCGCGCTGGGAGCATTTCCCGCACGGCGCGGACGTGGGCGTGCGCGGCATCGGCCCGACCTGTGCCAGCGCCTTCGAGCAGGCGGCGTGCGCGCTCACGGCGGCGCTCGCCGATCTTGCGAAAGTCGAGCCGCGCGAGGCGGTCGCGATCGCGTGCGAGGCGCCGGATAAGGAGCTGCTCTTGGTCGACTGGCTCAACGCGCTGATCTACGAGATGGCGACGCGCAACATGCTGTTCCGCCGCTTCGAAGTCGCGCTCGGCGACCATCGTCTGTCGGCCACCGCGTGGGGCGAGCACATCGATCGAGCCCGCCACCGGCCCGCAGCCGAAGCCAAGGGTGCGACCCTGACCGCCCTTGAGGTCGCGCAAGCGGCCGATGGCGCGTGGCTCGCCCAGTGCGTGGTGGACGTCTAAAGGGAACGCGATGGACCCCGCCCGTTTCTCGCGCCTGAGCGCGGTCGAATGGCGCATCGAGCCCTTCGGCAAGATGCGGGTGCCCGCGATCATTTACGCGAGCGAAGCCCTGATCCGCGACATGGACGACAAGGTCTTCGAGCAGGTGACCAATGTGGCGACGCTCCCC
>CAZVZP010000295.1:0-2010 GCA_964631625.1 uncultured Hyphomicrobiales bacterium
CGGCCGCTGGCGCGGCGGCTACGTGCCGGCCGCGATCCGCCGCTATCCGTTCGTGTTCGCGCGGACCCAGGCGGGCGGCAAGCAGAGCGTCGCTCTGTGCATCGACGAGGACAGCGACCTCCTCTCCGACACCGAGGGCGAAAAGATCTTCGCCACCAAGGGCAAGCCGTCCGAGCAGGTCGCCCAGGTGCTCAAGTTTCTGATCGAGTTCGAGAAGAACCAGATGCAGACCCTGACGCTGTGCAAGGCGCTCGAGGAGCGCCAGCTCTTAACCGCGATCAAGCCGCGCGTGCGCACGGCGGCCGGAAAATCCTACGCCTTCCAGAACCTGCTCGGGATCGACGAGAAGAAGCTCAACGAGACCGCCGATGCCGAGTTCCTCGAGTGGCGCAAGAAGGGCTGGCTGCCGATCATCTATGCGCATCTCGCCTCGCTCGGGCAGCTCGGCCATCTGATCGAGCGCCACGAGGAGCGCACGGGTGCGCGGCCGCGCGGCGCCAAGTCGGGCAACGGACCGCAGTCCCCGATCCTGGTCAACTGACGGGCCGCGCCGAGACGGGCGGCCTCGCCAGGGCCACGCCTCGCCAGGGCCGCGTTGGCAAGGCCGCGCCGTGGCCGGCCGCGCCGGCCCGCGGGCGGGCTAGTACCCGGTTTCAGAAGTGGATGACTCGGTGGACGACCTCATCCTTCGAGACGGCCCTACGGGCCTCCTCAGGATGAGGTCGTTGTTTCGAAAAAAGAAAACCTCGCCCTGAGGAGCGAGCGAAGCGAGCGTCTCGAAGGGCGGGTTGCGTGGTGCGCATTTTCGATACTGGGTACTAGAGCGGAATCCGATCGAGTGGAATCACGCGGGATTGTCTTAAGCGTGCCGATGGTCCCCCCGCCCCAACCCTCCCCCGCAGAGGGGGAGGGAGAATAAACGGTGTGGCCTCTTGCTTCCCTTGATGCGCCCCCGCAAAGGGGGGAGGGAGCTATTTGTTTCGTCCCTCTCCCCATCTCCCTCTTGCCACCAAGCCGTGACCGCCCGCGCAAAGGGGAGGGAGCTATTTGTTTAGTCCCTCCTCCGCGCTCGGGAGGGGTTGCATTTTTTGTTTCCCCTCCCGTTGGGCGAGCGGGCTGCATTTATTCTTCCCCCCCTCGCGGGAGGGGTAGGGGGAGGGGGCTGCTTCCACTCGATCGGATGCCGCTCTAGAACAGCGGCGTTAAGAGCGGCGTGCGTCCGAGCACCGCGATGGCGCCAGCCGCGATCGCGACGCCATAGGGCAGGTCCTTGCGCCGGGCGATGAGCTCAGGCCAGCTCTTGGCCTCAGCTTTCGGCGGCAACAGCTTGCGCACGACGAGCCGGAGCAGCATCACGACGAGCGCGAGCGCGCCGCCCGCGAGCGCCATGATGAGCACGAAGGGCAGGAGCCCATCGAAGCCGACCCACAGGCCCACCGCGCCGATCAGCTTGGCATCGCCCCCGCCCATGAGGTTGAAGTAGAAGAGGGCGGCGCCGATGGCGAAGAGCAGAACGCCTGCGCCCAGGTGCTCGACCCAGGGAAAGCCCGCGGGCGCATAGGCCAGCGCGGCGCCCGCGAACAGAGCCGCGAGCGCGACGTGCACCCAGTTCGGAATCGTAAAGCGCAGCACGTCGTGCAAGGCGGCGCCGATCAGGAGGCCGAGATAGAGGCTGGTCACGATCACGCCCGCACCTCGCCGTCGCCTCGCGCGAGCGAGCGCGCGAGCGCCGCCATCCGTGCGCACGGCCCGAGCGGCCTCGTGCCCCGCCTCGAACAGCGGGCGATCCGCCGCACACGCCGCCTCGCCTCTCGCGCCCTTAGAGCGTAGTCCGCTCGAGTCGAAACCGCCCCCTCCCCCTATCCCCCTCCCGCGAGGGGAGAGGAACTAAAGAAAGCAGCCCCCTCCCGCGAGGGGAGGTGGATTGAAGAAAACAGCCGCCTCCCCCCTTGCGCGGCTACGGGATTCACACATGTCGGAAATCGACTCAGCATCAAGCACTTACCAACC
>CAZVZP010000296.1:0-1990 GCA_964631625.1 uncultured Hyphomicrobiales bacterium
TGATCCGCACCACATTTCAATTGGTTGGCTAGTGGTCCGGGCTGACAGACCGGGTCCGGTCTGTCAGAGTCGGACCACTAGCAGGGCGGTGCAAACGCTCACGAGGAAAGGGCACGGCATGGGCAGGGTTGCCGGAAAAGTCGCGATCATTACCGGTGCGGCGCGTGGTCTCGGGCGAGCGAGCGCCATGGTTCTCGCGCGCGAAGGGGCGGCCGTCATCCTCACCGATCTGCGCACGGAATTGGGCGAGGCGACGGCCGAGGCGATCCGCCGTGGCGAGGGCGACGCTCGGTTCCTGCGCCACGACGTGAGCCGCGAGGATGAGTGGAAGCACGTCCTCGAGGCGACACTCGCGCGCTATGGTCGTCTCGACGTGCTCGTGAACAACGCCGGGGTTGGGATCGTCGGCAACTGTGAGAATCAGACCCTCGAGAAATGGCATGCGCTGATGCGCGTCAACCTCGACGGTGTGTTCCTCGGCACCAAGCATGCGATGCCCGCGATGCGCCGGGGCGGCGGCGGGTCGATCATTAATCTTTCCTCGATCGAGGGTATCGTCGGCTCGGCCGACCAGGTCGCGTACTGCACGAGCAAGGGCGGGGTCCGTAATTTCACCAAGGCGGCGGCGCTTCATGGCGCGCCGTTCGGGGTTCGGGTCAACTCGATCCATCCCGGCTATATCCGCACCGAGATGGTCGAAGAGTATTTCGTGGACCATGGCGACGACGTGGAGGAGGCTATCGCCGCCGTGGGCAAGCTCCATCCGCTCGGGCGCGTGGGCCGGCCCGAGGACATCGCCTACGGCGTGCTCTACCTTGCCTCCGATGACTCGAGCTTCATGACCGGGTCGGAGCTCGTGATCGACGGCGGCTTTCTCGCGCAGTGATCGACGCGTGGCGGGGTCTGGCTAGGCCACGTGCACGGTGACCTTTGCGCGATGAAGCGCCTGGGCGAGCTCGCCGCTTGGGCTGCGGTCCGTGTAGAGATCGTCGAGCGCAGCGAGCGGGCACACCCGCTCGTGACGCCGTACGCCGAGCTTGGTCGCATCGAGCAACAGGATGCCGCGCCGGGCGCGCTCGAGCATGCGCCGCTTGACCCAGGCCGCGCCGGGGAGCACCTCGCTCGGGCCTTCGTGGGTCAGCCCGCCGGCGCCGATCACGGCCCTGTCGGCGGCAAAGCGGCTTAAGAACTCGAGGGTCTCCGGCCCCGTGACGATGCCCTCGTGAGGATCGTAGTCGCCCGGGCACAGGACGACGCGCAGTGCCGGATTGCGGGCGAGCGCCGTGGCCACGGCAAGACTGTTCGTCATGACCACGAGGTTCTCGCATTCCGCCGCGAGGCGCCGGGCGAAGTAAACGGTCGTCGACCCGCCGTCGATCATCAGCATCTCGCCGGCACGGATGTCGGCTGCGGCACGTTTACCGATGCGCTCGCGCTCGGCCACCCGTTCCTTGAGCCGTTCGCTCACCGCCGCCTCGAACGCGGCCGATGGCCGGGCCGCCCCTCCGTAGGTGCGATCGACCCGGCCCTCGCTGGAGAGCTCGTCGAGGTCGCGCCGGATGGTCTCGGTCGAGACCCCGAAATCGCGCGCCAGTCGGGCGACCCGGAGCGTCGGGTTGGCACGCAGCTCGGCCAAGATGCGTTCGTGACGCGCCCGCTTGATGAGACGGGTCATCGCCGTGCCTCGAGCAAGGCTTGCGCCAGCTCGACGAAGCCTTCGGCCGCCCGCGCCTTCGTGATCCACGCCGGCATCGCCGCGAGCCGGCCCGCGAAGTCGCTCAGATTGGCCACGCCCACGGCCTGCGGAAAGAACGCGAACATCGGCGCGTCGTTGGGCGAATCCCCGACGAACACGATGTCCTCGCGCGAGGCTTCGATATCGAGAGCGAAACATTCAGCAAGGCAACGGCGGGTCATGGCGAGCTTGTCGTAGTCGCCAAACCAGCCGTTCACGTGGATCGAACTCACCTTGGCGCGCGCGCCTTCGGCC
>CAZVZP010000297.1:0-1953 GCA_964631625.1 uncultured Hyphomicrobiales bacterium
GCGCAGCGTCTCGGGCGCGGTCATCGGCTCGATCGTGGTCACCATCGGCTTCGAGCTGATGCGCTATCTCGAGAACGGGCCCGAGATCTTCGGCCTCGATCTGCCCGAGATGTTTGGCTTAACCGGCTTCTTCCTGGGCGCCATCATCGTGCTCTTCATGGCGCTCCGCCCTTCGGGCCTCGTGGGCGATGAGGAGCTCGACGAGCTCATGGCGCGTCGGCGCCGCGAGCGAAAAGAGCGCGCCGCCGGTTCCGGTGCTACGGCTTCGTCCTGACGCCCCTTGTTGAAAGCGCCGCGCCCGCGGCGCAGAATGGCCGGAGGCTGAGGCCCGCCCCACGAGGCGGCGTTCCGGTTCATCACAGGGGGAGATGAGTCATGGCCATCCTACCGACCGTTCGCAAACCCACGATCGGTGAGCTGATCGAGATCGGTGCCGACTTCGGCATCACGTTGTCCGAGGACGACGCGCGCTCCTTTCAGGGCCTGATCGCGGGCGTGCTGCCCTCGTATGCGCGCTGCGACGAACTGGTCGAACCCGTGCTGCCGGTCAAATACCCTCGCAATGCGGGCTATCGCCCCGAGCCGTCCGAGAACAAATACAACGCCTGGTACTGGAAGTGCGAGATCAAGGGCAAGAAGGGCGGCGTGCTGGGGGGCACGAAGGTCGCGCTCAAGGACAACATCTGTCTCGCCGGCATCCCGATGATGAACGGCTCGCGCATCCTCGAGGGCTATGTGCCCGAGCAGGATGCGAGCGTGGTCACCCGCATCCTCGATGCCGGGGGCACGATCGCGGGCAAGGCGGCGTGCGAGGACCTGTGTATCTCGGGCGGCTCGCACACGAGCGCGCTCGGCATGATCAGGAATCCCCGCAAGCCCACCCACTCGGCCGGGGGCTCCTCGGCCGGCAGCGCCGCGCTCGTCGCGGCGGGCGAGATCAAAATGGCGCTCGGCGGAGATCAGGGCGGCTCGATCCGCATTCCCTCCGCCTACTGCGGCGTCTATGGCCTCAAGGCCACCCACGGCCTCGTGCCCTACACCGGCATCTTTCCGATCGAGCTCACGCTCGACCACTGCGGGCCCATGTGCGACTCGGTCGAGAACGTGGCCCGGCTCCTCTCCGCGATCGCCGGGCCCGACGGGCTCGACCCGCGTCAGATCAACGTCAAGACCCACGACTACCTGAAGGCGCTGGGCAAGGGCGCCAAGGGATTGAAGATCGCCGTCGTCAAGGAGGGCTTCGGCCGGCCCGAGAGCCAAGCCGTGGTCGATCAGAAGGTCAAGGCGGCGGCCCAGCGGCTCAAGGATGCCGGGGCCACGGTCAAGGAGGTGTCCGCGCCGATGCATCTCGACGGCCAGCACATCTGGAATCTGATCGCCGTTCAGGGCCTGATGATGCAGATGATCAAGCTCAACGGCTTCGGCATGAACTGGGCGGGGCATTACATCACCTCGCTGGCCGACGCCTACGCCCGCAGCTGGCGCACCCGGGGCGACGATTTCTCGGAGACGACCAAGCTCTGCATCCTCTTGGGCGAGTTCCTCGAGCGGAACTATCACAGCCACTACTACGCCAAGGGCCAGAACCTCGGCCGCAAGCTCAAGGCCGCTTACAACGCCGTGCTTACCGACTACGATCTATTGCTCATGCCGACGCTGCCGATCTGCGCCACGCCCTTGCCCAAGCCCGATTGCGCGCGCGAGGAGTACGTCGCCCGCGCCCTCGAGATGATCGGCAACACCGCGCCGTTCGACGTGACCGGGCACCCGGCGATGAGCGTGCCCTGCGGCCTGAGCAAGGAGGGGCTCCCGGTGGGCATGATGCTCGTGGGCAAGCATTTCGAGGAGCCCACGATCCTCCGTGCGGCCGAGGCCTTCGAGAGGTCGGGCGACTGGATGAAGATGTAGACGAGCGTGGAGCGGGGGGCCCGCCCGGCGCGAGCCCCGCCGCGG
>CAZVZP010000298.1:0-1582 GCA_964631625.1 uncultured Hyphomicrobiales bacterium
TCCTTCAAGGGCTATCTGCCGGGCGGCGCCTCGGGCGGCCTCCTGCCCGCCTCCCTGGGCGACATCCCGCTCGACTTCGACACGCTCAACCCGCACGGTTGCTTCATCGGCTCGGCGGCGATCATCGTGCTCTCCGACCGCGACAACATGCGCGACGTGGTGCTCAACCTGATGCGCTTCTTCGAGGACGAATCCTGCGGCCAATGCACGCCCTGCCGGGTCGGCACCGAGAAGGCCGTGAAGCTCATGGAGCGACCGGTATGGGATGGGGCGCTGCTCGAGGAGCTGTCGGCGGCGATGATGGACGCCTCGATCTGCGGCCTGGGCCAGGCCGCGCCCAACCCGCTGCTCATGGCGCTCAAGCATTTCCCGGACGATCTCAAGGAGTCTTCGCGATGAGCGATGCGATCCGCTTCACCCTCGACGGCCAGGAGGTCGAGGCCCGGGCGGGCGAGACCATCTGGCAGGCGGCGAAGCGTCACGGCACGGTGCTGCCCCACCTCTGCTACACCGAGATGCCGACCTACCGGGCGGACGGCAACTGCCGGGTGTGCATGGTCGAGATCGAGGGCGAGCGCGTGCTCGCCGCCTCGTGCGTGCGCGAGCCGACGCCCGGCATGGCCGTGCGCAGCGCGAGCGAGCGGGCGACGAACGCACGCAAGATGGTCATGGAGCTCTTGCTCGCGGATCAGCCGAAGCAGGCGGACTCGCACGATCCCCGATCCGAGCTGTGGCGCTGGGCGCACGAGATGAGCCAGCTGACATCGCGCTTCCCGGCGCGGCGCGCGCCGACGGTCGACCTTTCGCACCCGGCGATGGCGGTCAACCTCGATGCCTGCATTCATTGCACGCGCTGCGTGCGCGCCTGCCGCGAGGTGCAGGTCAACGACGTGATCGGCATGGCGGGCCGCGGCGCGCGCGCCAAGATCGTATTCGATTTCGACGATCCCATGGGCGAGAGCACCTGCGTCGCCTGCGGCGAGTGCGTGCAGTCGTGCCCCACGGGCGCGCTCATGCCCGCGCACGAGGTCGGCAAGATCGAACCCGAGCGGGAGGTTCACTCGGTCTGCCCCTACTGCGGTGTCGGCTGCCAGCTCACATACAAGATCAAGGACAACCGGCTTCTCTGGGTCGAGGGGCGCGACGGTCCGGCGAACCGGGGGCGGCTCTGCGTCAAGGGCCGCTTCGGCTTCGACTACATCACGCATCCTCACCGGCTCACCAAGCCGCTGATCCGGAAAGACGGCGCCGCCAAGCATGCCGACCTCGACCTCGATCCGTCGAACCCGTTGACCCATTTCCGCGAGGCCTCCTGGGGCGAGGCGCTCGATGCGGCGGCCCAGGGCTTCAAGCGCATCCTCGAGCGCGACGGCGGCCCCGCGCTCGCGGGCTTCGGCTCGGCCAAGGGCACGAACGAGGAGGCCTATCTGTTCCAGAAGCTCGTGCGCACGGGCTTCGGCGTCAACAACGTCGATCACTGCACGCGCCTGTGCCACGCCTCCTCGGTCGCCGCACTCCTCGAAACGATCGGCTCCGCCGCCGTGACCGCGACCTTCAACGAGAGCGCGCACTCGGACGTGAT
>CAZVZP010000298.1:1592-1941 GCA_964631625.1 uncultured Hyphomicrobiales bacterium
TCCTCGTGATCGGCGCCAATCCGACGATCAATCATCCGGTTGCCGCGACCTTCATCAAGAACGCAAGGCAACATGGGGCGACGCTCATCGTCATGGACCCGCGCGGCTCGGCACTCTCGCGCCACGCCGACTACATGCTCCAGTTCAAGCCGGGCACGGACGTGGCGCTCTTGAACGCGCTCATGAACGTGATCTGCGAGGAAGGCCTGTACGACGAGCAATACGTCCGGGCCTTCACCGAAGGGTTCGAGGCGCTCCGGGAGCACGTGAAGAAATATTCCCCCGAGGCCATGGCGCCGATCTGCGGTATCGACGCCGAGACGCTGCGCACGGTGGCCCGCCTCTACGC
>CAZVZP010000299.1:0-1939 GCA_964631625.1 uncultured Hyphomicrobiales bacterium
TGAGGGCGGCCCACGTGAGGGCGGCCCACGTGAGGGCGGCCCACGTGAGGGCGGCCCACGTGAGGGCGGCGCGCGCGAGGGCACGGAGGACGAGGGCGCGCCGGCCGAGGATGTGCGCGGTGAGGCGTCGTGATGGAGCGGGGCTACCCCAGACGGGATCGCGAGAGCGGGGGCGGCAACCTGCCCTATGTGTCCTTCCCGCGCCGGCCGTTCTTCCGCCGACGCAAGTCCTGCCCCTTGAGCGGACCCCACGCGCCCAAGGTGGACTACAAGGACGTCAAGCTCCTTCAACGCTTCATTTCGGAGCGGGGCAAGATCATGCCGAGCCGGATCACCGCGGTGTCGGCCAAGAAGCAGCGCCTGCTCGCCCGCGCGATCAAGCGCGCCCGCCTCCTCGCGCTCCTGCCCTTCGCCGAGCAGTAGGCGTGCGCCGCGCATCGAGCGGCCAATGACCCGCGCTTACCTGCTGCCGTTTCTCGCGGGCATCGTCTCCGCGCTGCTGTTCGCCACCGTCAACGTGAATTTCGGGCTGGCCGCGATCGTGGCCCCCTTCACCCCGGTGCCCCTCTATCTCGCCGGCCTCTCGCTGGGCCTTCGGGCCGCGCTCGTGGCGGGTGTCGCGGCGAGCGTGCTCGTGGGCCTCGCCCCGGGCTCGCTGCACTTCTACGGCTCGCTCATGTACGCCGCGCTCATCCTTGGGCCCACCGCGCTCATGGTTCGCCAGGCCGTGCTCAGCCGCGAGCGAGCGGACGGCGCGCGCGAATGGTATCCCGCGGGCCGGCTGCTCACCGTTCTCGTGGCCACCATGTCGGGCCTGTTTCTCCTGGGTTATGGTCTGTTCGCCGCAACCGGAGAGGGGCTGCTCGCGACGCTGACCGGGATGTTCGAGGCGACGTATCAGGCGCTCGGCTCGCCGGACGCCGCGCCGGCCGACGCTCTGCCCCAAGACGCCGCGCGCGCCACGGCCGAGATGATGGTGCAGTGGATGCCGGCGAGCCTGGTGCTCGGCAATGCGATCTCGATGCTCCTCGCCCACGGGGTGCTGCTGCGTCTGAACAAGGCGATCCGGCCCTCGCTCGACCTGATGCGTCTCGAGCTCCCTGCCGCGCTGACCTACGCGCTCGCGGGCTGCGTGCTCCTGGCGCTCCTCGCCCCCGGGGAGCTTGGCCTGATCGGGCGCTCGCTCGCGCTCGCCCTTGCGGTTGCGTTCGTATTCCTGGGCTTGACCGTGGTGCACGCGTTCGCCCGGCGCCTTTCGGGCGGCGGCATAATTGTGCTGATCCTCGTCTATGGGATAATGTTGTTCGTGATCTACGCCGCCGCGGCGGTCGCGGCCCTGGGCGTGCTCGAACGATGGCTTCGGCTGCGCGCGCGGGCTGCGGGCTCGGGGGCCGCCGCAAAGGGACAGAGCGATGGACGTAATTCTGCTTGAGCGGGTCGAGAGCCTCGGCCAGATGGGCGAGGTCGTGAAGGTGCGGGACGGCTACGCCCGCAATTTCCTGTTGCCCCAGAAGAAGGCGTTGCGCGCGACGAAGGAAAATCGCGAGCGCTTCCAGCACGAACGGGGGACCCTCGAGAACGTGAATGCCGAGAAGCGAGCCGAGGCCGAGAAGCACGCGGCCGCCATCCAGGGCAGCACCTGGGTTGTGATCCGCCAGGCGAGCGACGCCCTGCAGCTTTACGGCTCGGTGACGGCGCGCGACGTGGCCCAGCTCTTGAGCGAGGCGGGCACTCCGGTCTCGCGCCAGCAGGTGCAGCTCGATAACACCATCAAGGAGCTCGGCATCTATTCGGTGAAGCTCAAGCTCCATCCCGAGGTCGTGGCCGAGATCCGCGTCAACGTCGCGCGCACCGAAGAAGAGGCCGAGCTTCAGGCCGTCGAAAGAGACCTCCAGGCGGTTGCCAATCGTTCGGACACGGGCGGCGCTGAGGCGGAAGT
>CAZVZP010000300.1:0-1935 GCA_964631625.1 uncultured Hyphomicrobiales bacterium
AACGGAGAGGCTCCCTGTGCAGACACGCAACCCCCTGCTCGACGATCTCGCCCGCATGCTGACCGGCGCGGCCAGCGCGGCCCAGGGCTTGCGGCGCGAGATCGACACGCTGATCGAGGGCCGGCTCGGAGGTCTCCTGGCGCGCCTCGATCTGGTGGGCCGCGAGGAGTTCGAGGTGGTCGAGGCCATGGTGCAGAAGGCGCGGGCGGAACAGGAGGCGCTGAAAGCGCGCCTGGCGAAGCTCGAGGCCTCCGGCACGAGCGCTAGCGCGAAGCGAGCCAGAAAGCCCCGACGCAGCCGCGGAGCGGACTGACTGGATTCCGAGATATCCACAGATATTGTATGCCGCTTCGTTCGAGACACATCTTGTGGTAGTTCGAGCGCGCTGATACCATGCCCTGGCTTTGCCGCGTCGCGCGCCGAGCGAACGCGGCGCGGCGCTCGACCCCATCAGGGAGCAGGGCATGGCCTCACTCACCCAGAGCATCGATCCGCACCTCGAGAACCCGCTCGACTTGATCGAGCAGGTGGTCGCCGCCAACGACTGGCCGTTCGAGCGCCACGAGGACGGCGGCCTCACGGTCGAGGTTTCGGGCCGCTGGTGTGCCTACCAGCTTCTGTTCGCCTGGCGCGCGGAGGTCACCGCGTTACTTTTCTCCTGCGCCTTCGACATGAAGGTGCCGGCGTTGAAGCGACTGGCGATCTGCCATCTCGTGAACCTGATCAACGAGCGTCTGTGGTTCGGCCATTTCGAGGTGTGGTCGGAGGAGGGCATGCCCGTGTTCCGCCAGGCGACGCTGCTCCGCGAATCGCCCGGTCTCTCGGCGAGCCAGATCCAGGACATGGTCGACCTCGCACTGAATGAGGCCGAACGCTTCTATCCGGCCTTCCAGCACGTGGTGTGGGGCGGCAAGAGCCCGGAGGAGGCGATCGAGCTCGCCCTCGTCGACACGCTGGGCGAGGCGTAGCGCGCGATGGCGCGGCGCCTTCTCCTCGTGGGCGCCGGCAAGATGGGCGGGGCGCTGCTCAAAGGCTGGCTCGCCCGCGGCATCGATTCGTCCTCGATCGGCGTGATCGAAACGGAGCCCGCCGCGCGCGAGCGGGCGAAGGGCCTGGGTGTCGCCGTCTGGCCCAAGCCTTCGGCGCTCGAGGGCGAGGGGGCGCCGGCGGCGGTCATTTTCGCGGTCAAGCCCCAGGGCATGGCCGATCTCCTGCCGGCCTACCGGCACATCGCTACCCAGGGCGCGGTCGTGCTCTCGATCGCGGCCGGGCGCACCATCGCCTTCATCGAGCGCCATCTGGGTCCGGATTGTGCGGTCGTGCGCGCCATGCCGAACACGCCGGCGGAGGTCGGATGCGGCATCACGGTGGCCTGCGCCAACGGGCGCACCACAGCCGCGCAGAAGGCGCTGTGCGATGACTTGTTGCGCGGCGTCGGGGCGGTCGAATGGGTCGAGGACGAAGCGCTGCTCGAGGCGGTGACCGCCGTCTCCGGCAGCGGCCCGGCTTACGTCTTCCACTTCCTCGAGTGCCTGCGCGACGCGGGGGTGCGCGAAGGCCTGCCGCCCGCGCTCGCGCTCCGGCTCGCTCGCGAGACCGTGATCGGCAGCAGCGAGCTGTTGCGCGCGTCGCAGGAGAGCCTCGAGGCACTCCGGCGCAACGTCACGAGCCCGGGCGGCACGACCGAAGCGGCGCTCGCGATCCTCATGGCCGAGGATGGCCTGCGTGCCCTGATCGCCCGTGCGGTCGCCGCGGCGCGCCGGCGCGCCCGCGAGCTGGCGGGCTGAAGCGCCGGCCGGCCCCGCTTCGTTGGATTTGACCGGTCGGGGGCACGGCTCCTAGAGCAATATCCACTCAGATTGAACCGTCCGGTTCAATCTGAGTGGATGAAATTGCTCTAGATTTAAAGACGATCGAGCAGCTTTATCCGGTCGT
>CAZVZP010000301.1:0-1916 GCA_964631625.1 uncultured Hyphomicrobiales bacterium
GAGGGTGCCAAGGTCGTGGTGGCGAGCCGCGGCGTCGAGGAGGGCAAGGCGGTGGTCGAGGCGGTCAAGCGCGCAGGCGGCGAAGCGAGCTTCGTGCAGACCGACGTCAAGAGCGCGAAGAGCTGCCGCGCGCTCGCCGAGGAGACGGTCCGGCGCTACGGCGCGCTCGACATCCTGGTGCACAACGCCGGCATCTATCCCGACGTGGCGCTCGAGGAGATGAGCGAAGAGGGCTGGGACGACGTGCTCGACACCAACTTGAAGTCCTGCTTCCTCCTGACCCAGGCCGTCGTGCCCGCGATGAAAGAGAGGCGGGGCGGGCGCATCATCATCACCTCCTCGATCACGGGCACGCGGGTGGGCCAGGCGCGGCTCGTGCACTACGGCACCTCGAAGGGCGGCGTGAATGCCTTCGCGCTCTCGGCGGCGCTCGCGCTCGCCAAGTACCGCATCACGGTCAACGCGGTCTCGCCCGGCAACATTCTGATCCCGAGCCTGGTCAAGCTCTACGGCCAGGAGGCGGTGGACGAGATGAAGACGGCGATTCCGGCGGGCGATCTCGGGGAGCCGGAGGACATCGCCTACGCCATGGTGTACTTGGCCTCGGACCACGCCAAGTTCGTCACCGGCCAGGCCTTGATCGTCGACGGCGGCCAGACCCTGCCCGAAACGCCCGACAGCTTCGAGCGCCCGGTGGTCTAGAGGCCTCTCACGGGATGGCCGCGCGGGGGCGGCGGGTCGTCACGGCGTGAGCTAATGCGGGCCGCGGGCCGAGCCGTGGGGCTTCATTGACGATTAAGGCTTCGCCGCCTACCGTGCCGCGCGCCTCTGCGCCGCGCGTCTTTTGCGCGCGGGGCGGGGGCTCCCGGCCCGGATCGGGCGCACGTAGAGCCGGCGTAGCTCAGTGGTAGAGCAGCTGATTCGTAATCAGCAGGTCCGCAGTTCGAGTCTGCGCGCCGGCACCAGATTTGTTTCCCCCGGACACGTGCTTCATCATGAGGATGGTGCCGCCCCTTGGGGGCGATTGCGGATCGGGAGGCTGGTGTGAAGAGGACCCGCTTCCTCGCGGGTTTTGCCGTTCCCTGTGCGGGCGCCGCGCTCGTGCGGCGCGCTTGGCTTTCTCCTTGAGAAGCCCCGCAGCCGAGCGATCTGTTCACCAGCCCGACGTGCCATCTTGTCGCGGCGGGATTGAAGCGAGGGCGGCTAATCTCCAGATTGTGAGTTGAGAGAACTCGGGAGGACTCAAGCCATGTACGCCAGGCTGGCACGCATCACGTTGCCTCATCGCAAGCGCGAAGAGGTCGAGCAAGTAATCGACGAGATCGCCGGAACAATGAAATTTCTCAAGGGCTTCCAGTCGGCTACCTTCTTTGGCGACGGGACGAGCGGGGAATACGGGGCCTTCAGCCTGTGGCTGACGGAAGAGGATGCCAAGGCGGGCGAGGCGCCCCTGCGCAGCAAGCTCGAAGGGGCTCTGACGCAGCGCAACATCGCGCCCGCAGACGCCGGGCTCACCGTCAAGCTGTACGAGGTCTACGAGGCTTCGATCGAGAAGGCCGATTACCTCGAAAGGGCCGAGGTCAACCTCAGGAAGGCCTCCGAGGAGATCGAGCGGCTGTCGAGGCGGACGATGGAGTTCGGTGCCGACACGCGCCAGCAGATCATCCAAAGCCTCGATCAGGTGCGCCAGATGCGCGATCGGACGGGCGAGCGCCTGAGCGAGCTCCGCTCGGCGCAGCAGAGCGCGTGGACCGACATCAGGACCGCCTTCGAAACGGCCGGGCAGCAGCTCACGAAGGGCGTCGAGTCGGCGCGCTCGAGGTTCGCCCACAAGCACGAGCCGAAGCAAGGGGACGCCAGCTAAGAGTCCGTTTGAGAACTCCAGTTTCGCGCCGTTTTGAGGCCCGGTGGCAGCA
>CAZVZP010000302.1:0-1913 GCA_964631625.1 uncultured Hyphomicrobiales bacterium
AGGAGCCGGCCGGAGGCTCGGCGAAGCGCGGGTAGCCGGGATCGAAGAGGGTAAAGGTGCGGATGCCCCAGAAGCGCGGCAGCGCCTCGATCACCCGCCCGTTCGGAAACTGGATGCGCCGGGCGAAATAGAGACTGGCCTTGCCGCAGCCGTAGTCGAGAAGGCTCTCGGCGCCATAGCGCTCGATCATGGCCTTGACCGCGTCCACCTGCGTGGCCAACGCGAGGCCGGCGAAGGTCTGTTCGGGTTTGAGCGCGTGCTCGGCATCGCCCTCGCGATGCATGGTGCGGTAGAGCGCGAGCAGTTCCTTATAGCGCGGGCTCGGGTTGACGCGATCGTAGGCCATCACCGTCATGCTCGAGCTCCGCTTGCCTCCTCCGCAGAGCACAAGGCGTAGGGCAGAATGGCTAACGCCGGGTAAACGGAACGGCCTTGAGCGCCGGTGTGGTATCGTGGGGCCTGGAAGAACGCATCGCACACGTTCATAGGCGCCTGCGGGCGTAAGCATCGGTTAGTCTTGGCAGGGTAAAGACAACGGCCATGTCGACGCGCGACATCGGCATCGATCACGCCGCGGCTGCGCCGGCGCCGAGCGAGCGCCGCGCGCGCGCTTATCTGCTGCACCCGTTCGTCGATTTCCTGTGCCTGGGCGGTGCTTCGCTGATCGTGCTGCCGCTGATGGCGCTGCTGCTCCCCAGCGAAGGCGCGCGGCCGGCCGTCCTGGCCGTCGTTCTTCTGATCGCCTACATCGTCAACTATCCGCATTTCGCGCACTCGTACCAGATCTTCTACCGCGCTTTCAGGCGCAAGGCGTTGGGCGCGGACACCCCGCGGCTGCTGCGCGCGCGTTATCTGGTGGCCGGCCTCCTCGTGCCCGCGGCGTTGATTCTGTTTTTCATCGTCAGCGTCGCGCGCGCCGATGCGGTCCTCTTGGGCACCGGCGTCAATGCCATGTTGTTCTTCGTCGGCTGGCACTACACGAAGCAAGGCTACGGCATGATCATCGTCGACTCGGTGCTGAAGCGCCGCTTCTTCACGGAGTTCGAGAAGAAGTGCCTGCTCGTCAATTCCTACGCCTGCTGGATGCTCTCCTGGCTCGTGTTCAATCGGGCGGGCGAGCGGGCCTACCTCGAGCGCGATTACCTCGGGCTCGGCTACCACACGCTGGGCGTGCCGATGCCCGCGATCTATGCCGCGGCAGCGGTCACGGCATTGACCAGCGCGCTCGTGGCCACCGTGCTGATCCGCCGCGCGCGCGCCGGCCGCAAGCTGCCGGTCAACGGCCTCATCGCCTACGGCGCCACGCTCTATGTCTGGCTGTTCGCCGGCTTTCATCCGCTCGCCGTGCTCATCGTGCCGGCCTTCCATTCGCTCCAGTATTTGGCCGTCGTCTGGCGCTATCAGCTCAACATGGACGGCGACCGCGCGGACGCCCGCGAGCGCCCGGGGCCGTCGGGCCTCGGCTTGCCGCCGGTCGGACTCGTGCGCTTTGCCCGCTTCGCCGTGCTCGGCGTTCTCTTGGGCGCGCTCGGCTTCTCGCTCGCGCCCGAGCTGCTCGACTCCTATCTCGCCTACGACCGCGCCGTCTTCGGCCAGACGATGTTCATGTTCATGTTCTGGATCTTCATCAACATCCACCACTACTTCCTCGACAACGTGATGTGGCGCAAAGAGAACCCCGAGACGCGCAAGTATCTCTTCGCGCACACGGCATAACGTCCCGGATAGTTCCGCCGGTTTCCTCGTGCCGGCAGGGCTGGGCCCACGGGGTCGTGCCAGTCGATGACGGGGCAAGGGAGCGGGAGCGCGGCGGGGCAACGCCCCGCCCCAAAGGAGACCGCCGGCGGATGGAGAAAATACTGGAGCGGGCGAAGGGATTCGAACCCTCGACCCCAACCTTGGCAAGGTTGTGC
>CAZVZP010000303.1:0-1846 GCA_964631625.1 uncultured Hyphomicrobiales bacterium
CTAAACTAAACGAGGTAATTCTTCCGCGTCACCGGCGCGCCGCTCAGCTCCAGGCTCACGATCAGGTACCGCAGCGCGTCACAGGCGTGGTCGTGACCATCCTTCACCGGCTCGTCGCGCTTCTCGCTCTCGCTCGAGGACACGACGCTCGAGGACTGGCGTCGCATCTTCCGGGTCAACGCCGAAGGCGTGTTTCTCGGCACCAAGCTCGGAGTTCAGGCGATGAAGTCGCAACGATCGGGCTCCATCGTCAACATCTCTTCGAGCTACGCCATGGTGGCGGATGACCTCAACTCCGCCTATTGCGCGTCGAAGGCCGCCGTGCGGCACTTCACCAAGGCGGCGGCGCTGCATTGCGCAAAGCACGGCTATGGCATTCGCGTGAACTCGGTGCACCCCGGGGTCATTCCGACCGCCATGATCGAGAAGGAGATGCGCGATGTCGCGGCGCACCGGGGGCTGTCGAGCATCGAACCGGTGCGTGCGGAGTTCGCCGCGATGTGCCCGCTCGGCCTGGGCACGCCCGACGACATCGCCTACGGGATCGTCTATCTGGCCTCCGACGAATCCAAATACGTGACCGGAGCCGAGCTCGTGATCGACGGCGGGCACATTATCCGCTGAGGCCGGCATTGTCCGAGAGCCACGAAAGCGATACGGTCGATTTCGCTACCAGGGCGCGGGGAGAATGAGTGGAGCAGGGCGTGGACGACGTTCACTCGACAGGCTTAGGCGTGGAGGCGATCCGCGCCCTCAACCGTCCGCTCGAGGAGGCGCGGCCGCTTCCGGCCACGGTCTATACGGAGGAAGCGTTCGCGCGCCTTGAGAACGAACGCCTCTTTCCCAAACTTTGGCTTCCGGTCGGCGGCCTGCACGAGGTTCCCCATCCGGGCGACGGCTTTCCGATGTCGCTCGCAGGCCGGCCGGTGCTCGTGTTGCGCGACGATAAAGGCGCGGTCCGTGCCTTCTACAATGCGTGCCGCCACCGGGGCACCCGCCTGATCGGCAAGCCGTGCCGCCGTCGTTCCAACATCCGCTGCCCGTATCATGCGTGGACCTATGGCCTCGATGGACGGCTGCTCTCGGCCCCGCACTTCGACGGCTTCGGGCAAATGTCGCTCTCAGGCCGGAACAAGGAGGAGTTCGGGCTCGTCGAGATCCGGTGCGAGACCTGGCATCAGTGGATCTTCGTCAATCTCGACGGCAAGGCGCCACCGCTCTCGAGCTATCTCGGGTCGTTCGCCGAACATTACCGGGACTACGATTTCTCCCTCCTGCGGCACGGCAAGCGGCTGTCCTTCGAGGTCGAGGCGAACTGGAAGCTCCTGGTCGAAAACTACGTCGAGGCGCTGCACATCCCGACGGTGCACCCCAAGTACAACGACTACGGGCCATTCCAGGACTACGCGACAGTCGCCGATGGACATTGCTTGGGAACGGTCATCGAGGTGGGCTATCCCGACGACTGGAAAAGCCCGCTCTCGACGTTTCCGGGTCTGCCCGAGCGCTGGCGGCTCGGCACGCGCAACCTGCTGCTCTTTCCCTATTTCACCATGGTTGCGGCGCCGGATCATGTGCTGACGTCGCTCCTGATCATCCGTTCGCCGGACTCGCTCGTCTGGCAAAAGGACTTCTACTTCATCGGCGAGGCCGCGAGCGATGCGCAGTTCGACGCCGCGCGCGAGGCCGTGATCTCGTACAACCGCGAGATCATCGAGCAGGACGTGAGCCTCTTGACGGCCTGCCAGGCGGGCCTCGCCGCCAAGGAAGTGGGCCCCGGGCTGTTCTCGCCGGCCTTCGAGCAGGCGACGTGGCACTTCCAGCAGCTTGTCGCGAACTATATCGG
>CAZVZP010000304.1:0-1840 GCA_964631625.1 uncultured Hyphomicrobiales bacterium
GCCCCCGCCGGGCGTTACCCGGCACCGTGTTTCCGTGGAGCCCGGACTTTCCTCCGCCGCTCAAGGCGAACCCCAGCGGCGGCGGCCATCCGACCATCTGACGCCTCTTCTTAGGTGCGCCTTCACGGTGCCTTCGTCAACCGGCAAGCGCCGCGAGCTGGAAGGCGAGCTGACAGGTCTCGGGATCGGCGATGCCGTCGACGCGCTCGGGGCGGAAGTGGCGCTGGAAGGCGCGCACGACCGCGGCGGTCGCCTCGTCGAAGACGCCGCTCACCCTCACCTCGTAACCGTACTCGCTCAGGGCCTCCTGCAGGCTCCGCACGGCCGCGCCGGCGGCGCCCGCTTTCAGAGCCAGGCCGGTTTCGCCGCGCACAACCGGCTTGTCGGGCCACAAGCCGATGCCCTCTTGAGCGAGCGCGCGCTCGACGAACAGCTCGCCCGGGTCCTCCTTGCGCGCGCAGGCGACGTCCGAGTGGCCGAGCACGTTGCGCGGTGGCACCGGATGGCGCGCCAAGATCGCGCGCGCGAGCGCAACGAGGCCCGCCATCTGTGCCGGGGGAAACGGCCGGTAGCCGTAGGCGTGGCCGGGATTGACGAGCTCGATGCCGATCGAGACGCCGTTGATGTCGGCTTCCCCGCGCCAAGCGGCCTGACCCGCGTGCCAAGCCCGCTTGGCCTCGCCGACGAGGCGGTAGGTCGTGCCGTCCTCGTCGATCAGGTAATGGGCGCTCACCTTGGCGGCCGGGTCGCACAGGCGCGCCAGCGCCTCCGCGGCGCGCGGCAGGCCCGTGTAGTGCAGGAGCAGGATGTCGAGCGCGCGGCCCTGGGGCCGCTCGTCGAAATTGGGCGATGGCCGCTCGATCAACGCGAATACCACCACGGGGTGGTCAGGCGATCGGCGCTTGCGCGTCCTTGAGCCGCTTGGCGCGGCGCAAGACGACAAGCGCAACGCCCGCGACCGTGAGCGCGCCGCCGATCCCTTCGAGCCATCCGATCCGCTCGCCCAGAATGGGCACCGCGCTCAACACGGCGAACAACGGCGTCAGCAGCATGGAGACCAGGATGCGGTACACCGGATACCGATTCAAAAGGTGGAACCATATACCGTAGCTGATGATCGAGGCCGCCACGATCATATAGACGATCGACAGGTGCGCCCAGACGCTCGCGGCCACGAGGCTCGCGATCTGGTCGTGCTCGAGAGCGAAGGAGAGGGCGAACACCGGCGGCGCGGCGAGGCCCGAGACCAAGGCGGTGAGCGCGAGCGGCGAGACGTCCTCGAGTCGCTTGATGAGGACGTTGCCGTAGGCCCAGGTGAGAGCCGAGCCCAGCAGCAGGACGAGACCTAAGGGCTCCGCCGCGATGTCGGGTTCCCCGGCGATCAACACCGCGCCCAAGAACGCGATGGCGATGCCGAGCGTGGTGCGCCAACCGAAGCGCTCCTTGAGCAGCAGGGCGCCGAGCAGGACCGAGAACGGCACTTGGAGTTGCAGGACGAGGGCGGCAGCCGTGGCATCGATGGTGCGCAGTCCCGAGTAGGTGAACGAGAAGTGCAACACGCCCATCACGAACGCGGCAAGGAGCGTGCGCCGCAGGCTGCCGCGCGGCAAACGGACGAAGGGCGCGAGAAGGAGCCCGACGATGGCGAAGCGCAGCGCCACGACGAAGAGCGGCGGAATTTCGCTCACGACCACCTTGATGGGCACGAAATTGAAGCCCCAGAGCGCCATCACGAGGACGGCGAGCGCGATCTGCGAGGGCCTCATGGAGCCGTGCTAAGGGGTTCGACTAGTGGTGCGAATCGAACACTTGGTACCCGCGACTGACCTCACCCTTCGAG
>CAZVZP010000305.1:0-613 GCA_964631625.1 uncultured Hyphomicrobiales bacterium
GAGATGCCTCGTCAATGCCGGATACGCTTCAACCTAACCGCATCCTGCTCTAGAGGCGCGCCGGCGGTGCCCACGGCCGCCTAGCCCCATCCATTGTGCAGCGTGCCGCGGGCCGCCACTCAGGCGGCTTCGGCCTTGATTTCGACACCGTTGATGATCAGGGCGCTCTTTCCCGCCGAGACCGTCACGCTCTCGCCCTCGGCTATGCGCCCCTCGAGGATGAGATCGGCCAGCGGGTTCTGCAGGTTGCGCTGGATCGCGCGCTTGAGCGGGCGCGCCCCGTAGACCGGATCGTAGCCGGCCTCGGCGAGCCAGGCGCGCGCCTTCTCGTCCACGGCGACGCGGATCTTGCGCTCGGCCAGGAGCTTGTCGAGCCGCCGGAGCTGGATCTCGACGATGCCCTTCATCTCGGCCCGGCCTAGCCGATTGAATAGGATGATCTCGTCGAGCCGGTTCAAGAACTCGGGCCGGAAGGTCCGCCGCACCACCGCCATCACCTCTTCGCGCACGGCACGGCTCGGCTCGGCTTCGGCTTGAGCCGCCAGAATCTCGGAGCCCAGGTTCGAGGTCAGCACGATGATGACGTTGCGGAAATCGACGGTGCGGCCCTGGC
>CAZVZP010000305.1:675-1501 GCA_964631625.1 uncultured Hyphomicrobiales bacterium
GTCGAGTAGCTGCAGGAGCACGTTGAAGACGTCCGAATGGGCCTTCTCGACCTCGTCGAACAACACGACCTGATAGGGCCGCCGGCGCACCGCCTCGGTGAGCGCGCCCCCTTCCTCGTAGCCGACGTAGCCGGGCGGCGCGCCGATCAAGCGTGCGACGGCGTGCTTCTCCATGTACTCGGACATGTCGATCCGCACCATCGCGGTCTCGTCGTCGAACAGGAACTCGGCGAGCGCCTTGCACAGCTCGGTCTTGCCGACTCCGGTGGGGCCCAGGAACAGGAACGAGCCGATCGGACGGTTGGGATCCTGCAGGCCCGCGCGCGCGCGCCGCACCGCCTCGCTCACCGCGCGGACGGCCTCGTCTTGGCCGAGCACGCGACGGCCGAGGCCCTGCTCCATCTTGATGAGCTTCTCCCGCTCGCCCGCGAGCATCTTCTCGACCGGAATGCCGGTCCAGCGCGAGACCACGGCGGCGATGTCGTCCTCGGTCACCTCCTCGCGCAGCATGCTCTTGGCGGAGCCCACCTCGGCCTCGCGGACGCGCTTCTCGAGGCCGGGGATCACGCCGTACATGAGCTCGCCCGCCCGTTCGAGCCGCCCCTCCCGCTGCGCGATCTCGAGCTCGGCGCGCGCCTTCTCGAGTTGCTCCTTGACCTTCTGGTGCGAGACCAAGGCCTCCTTCTCGCTCTGCCAACGCCGGGTCAGCTCGCCCGCCTTCGCTTCGAGATCGGCCAGCTCCTCCTCGATCTTCTTCAGGCGCTCGCGCGAAGCGGGATCGCTCTCCTTCTTGAGCGCCTCGCGCTCGATCTTGAGCTGGATGATG
>CAZVZP010000305.1:1511-1795 GCA_964631625.1 uncultured Hyphomicrobiales bacterium
TCATCGACGAGGTCGATCGCCTTGTCGGGGAGGAAGCGGTCGGCGATGTAACGGTTCGAGAGCGTCGCCGCCGCCACGAGCGAGGCATCGGTGATGCGCACGCCGTGGTGGACCTCGTATTTCTCCTTGAGGCCTCTTAAGATCGAGATCGTGTCTTCGACGCTCGGCTCGCCGACGAACACCGGCTGGAAGCGCCGGGCGAGCGCCGCATCCTTCTCGATCCGTTTGCGGTATTCATCGAGCGTCGTCGCGCCGACGCACTGCAGCTCGCCCCGGGCGAGGGC
>CAZVZP010000306.1:0-1788 GCA_964631625.1 uncultured Hyphomicrobiales bacterium
CTCCAGCGTCGGAGCACCCCAGATCACGCCGGCGTTGTTCACCAGGATGTCGAGCCGGCCCCAGTCGCCGAGGATCTTTTCAACACACCGCGGGCCCGTGGCTGGGTCGGCGACATCACCTTGTATCGCCTGGGCCGTTCCCTCCGCTTCGGCGATTTCCTTAACCAGCGAGTCCGCCGCGTCCTTGTTGCCCCGGTAGACAATTGCGACCTTGGCACCCTCGGCCGCGAACACGCGCACGATGCCCTGGCCGATGCCCCGGCCGCCGCCGGTGACGATCGCCACTTTCCCGCTCAAGGTAATGCTCATGATCGATCCCCCGTTCCGCTTCGTGCCTCCGGCGCTGCGCCGGAGCGCCCCGCAAGCCACGCGGCCCAGCGCGAGCGCCGGGGCTTGGCCCCGGCGGCCTTGTCGCCTTCGCCCGCTGCGCCGCGCTCGAGCGCGGGCGGTGCGGCCGCGGCGTGCGCGAGGCGCGGCATCGGCGCGGGCTCGCGCCAGACCATGCGATCGAAGGCCTTGCAGTTATAGCAGTGCATGAGCCAGTCGGGCGAGGAGGCGTTGCACCGGGCGCAGACCCATTGCGCATCGGGCGGCGCCTGCTCGGCGCGCAAGCGCAAGCGGCCGGCAGCCTCGCGGTCGCCCGTCTCGCGCTCCGCGAGCTCGGCCAGCGCCTGGTAGACGCGCGCCGAAGGCTTGAGCTTCTCCGCGGCATCGAGCCGCGAGCGCGCGAGGCCATAGAGCTGAGCCTCCATCATGGCGCGGGCGAGCAAGAGATTGCCTTCGAGGTCCTGAGGCTCCTGGCCCGCGAGCCGCTGCGCGGCGTGGAAGCGCTCGATCGGCGGCTCCGCGCTTAAGGCCTTGAGATAGAGCTCGCCCAGCGCCGGGTGCGGCGAGGTTTGCCAGGCCGCTTCGACCAAGTGGCGCGCGGCCTCGACCTTGCCCCGATCGAGCAGGAGTTGAGCGTGCAGAAGCGCCGCCGGAACCAAGCCCGGCGCCTCGCGCTCCGCGGTCTTAAGAGCCGCGAGCGCTTCGTCTTTAAGCCCGCGCTCGGCCAGCGCGCGGGCGCGGCCATAGCTCAACACGGCGCGCTTGCGCCTAAGCTCATCCGCGCCGAGCACGCCGCTCTTTGCCGCCTCATTGAGCGAGGCCTCGGCATCGAGCCATTGGCCGGCCTGCGCCTTGAGATCGACGAGCGTGGCCAAGAGCCAGGGCGTGCGCGTCTTGAGCCCGTGGGCGCGGTCGGCGAGGGTCAGCGCGAGCGCGTCATTGCCCCCCTTCATGGCCTCGACGATGAGCCCGCGCAAGCCTAAGAACTCGGTCTCGGACCGCGCCGCCATGGCCTCGAAATAAGCGTGCGCGCCCGCCTCGTCGCCTTCGAGCTGTGCGGCCTGGGCCGAGAGCAGGAGCGTCAGCGGCGGCGCGCCTAGAAGCGAGTTGGCCCGGCGGGCCAGGCGCCGTGCGCCCTTGGCATCGCCGGCGGCGACCGCGACCAGCCCCTGGGTCAACGCGAGATAGCCGCGCCGCTCGCGCCGGCGCGCCCGCTCGCGCACGAAATCGCGCGGCCCGTGCCATACCAAGTGGCCCAGGCGATAAAGCAGCATGGCGCTCGCGACGAGCAGGGCCGACGCGCCGACCAGCACCGCAACCGAGCTTTCGATGCGGTAGTTGTCCCAGGTCAGCGTCACGCGGCCCGGATTGTCCGCAACCCAGACCGCGACGAAGGCGAGCGCGGCCACGAGCAGGAGAAAGAAGGCGATGCGCAGCACGGCTTAAGGCGCGGCCCATGGC
>CAZVZP010000307.1:0-312 GCA_964631625.1 uncultured Hyphomicrobiales bacterium
TACAAGACGCGGCAGTTCGACCGGATTCTCGCCGAGGTGAAGGGCTTCTTCGCCGTGCATCGGGCCGAGGGCACCTATCCCGGCGGCGTGCATTTCGAGATGACCGGCCAGGACGTGACCGAATGCCTGGGCGGGGCGCAGGCGATTACGGAAGAATCGCTGGCCGACCGCTACCACACCCACTGCGATCCCCGGCTCAACGCCTCGCAGGCGCTCGAGCTTGCGTTCCTGATCGCGGAGGCCTTGAAGAACGAACGCAGCGCGCACGGCGGCGATGGCATTGAACCGCCTCATCGACCGGCGACTCGACGC
>CAZVZP010000307.1:322-1776 GCA_964631625.1 uncultured Hyphomicrobiales bacterium
GTGCCGGGCGGCGATCCTCGCGCGCCCGCCACCGGAACGAGCGGTTTCC
This sequence comes from uncultured Hyphomicrobiales bacterium, assembly GCA_964631625.1. GTDB lineage: Bacteria > Pseudomonadota > Alphaproteobacteria > UBA828 > JAPUJA01 > CAZVZP01. The sequence continues at coordinate 372 of CAZVZP010000307.1, forward strand.
CGAATGGATATCGACGCGCGCGACATCGAACGCTTAAGCGACCGCTACTTCGTCAAGACGAAAGATACCGTTGGCCGCTTCGGCGACATGCGCGTGACCTACGCCGTGTTCATGCGCCGCCCCGTGCGCTTTGCGCCGCGCATCATGGTCGAGTGGCTCAGGGCCGTGGCCGAGGCGCGCGGCGTCGCCTTCGACATCGATGTGCGCTTCGAGGAGGGGGCCTGGGTCGGCGCGGGCGAGCCCCTCGTGTACCTCTCGGGCTCGTTCTACCAGCTCGTCGATCTCGAAACCCTCTACCTCCAGCTCATCGGCGCGCCCTGCGTCGCCGCGAGCAACGCCTACGAGATGTGCGTGGAGCTGCCCAAGGTCGCCTTCATCGCCTTCGACGCACGCCACTGCGCCGGCACTCCGATGGCCGAGATGATGGCCTATGCGGCGAGCGTGGGCTCCGAGCGCGCGCGGCGCGAGAAGGGCGCCAAGGGATTCGTCGGCAACGCGACCGACGCGACGGCCCACTACTTCGGCAATCAGCGGGGCCTCGGCACCATGCCGCACGCGCTCGTGGGCTATGCCGGCTCGACGGTGCGCGCGGCCGAGATGTTCCGCGAGACCTTTCCGGACGAGGACCTGACCGTGCTCGTCGATTACTTCGGCCGGGAGATTCAGGACTCGATCGAGGTGTGCCGCCGTTTCCCCGACCTGGCGGTGCAGGGCCGCCTGTCCTTGAGGCTCGACACCCACGGCGGCCGCTATGTCGAGGGGCTCGACCTCGCGCGCTCTTACGGCGTGCTCGAGCGGCACAAGCCGGAGGCGATCCGCCAGTACCGCACCGACGCGGAGTTGCACTGGCTCGTGGGCACCGGTGTCTCCGCGGCCGCCATCTACCATCTGCGCGATGCGCTCGATGCGGCGGACTTTCCCAAGGTGAAGATCGTCGCAACCTCCGGTTTCGACGTCGCCAAGTGCCGCGTCATGGCGAGCGTCGATGCGCCGATCGACATCATCGGCACGGGCTCGTTCCTGCCCGAGAACTGGCCGGAAACCTATGCCACCGCCGACATCGTCGAATACGACGGCACGCCGCGCATCAAGCTCGGGCGCGAGTTCCTGTTGCGCCGCGGAAGCGACGGCGCGAACGGCAAGGGGGCCGCCTGAGCGCCTGGCGCGAGTCCGCGGCCTCGGCGCGGGCCTTGAACCTTCGATGACCGACACCCTCGCCATCGCGCTGGCCCAGCTCAACCCGACGGTCGGCGATATCGCGGGCAATCTCGCCAAGCTGCGCGCGGCCCGTGGCGAGGCCGCGCAGGCCGGCGCCGATCTCGTGATCTTTACCGAGCTCGTCATCACCGGCTACCCGCCGGAAGATCTCGTGCTCAAGCCGAGCTTCCAGGAGGCCGCGCGGGCC
>CAZVZP010000308.1:0-1767 GCA_964631625.1 uncultured Hyphomicrobiales bacterium
GCAAGATCGCGCTGTTCTGCAACGTGCGCGAGGAGCAGGTCGTGTTCGCCGTGGACGTCGATACGATCTATCAGGTGCCGCTCTCGCTCCACGAGGAGGGCCTCGACCGCCAAGTGCTCAAGCGCTTCGACATTCTCCATCCGCCGGCGGCGGACCTCTCGGCTTGGACCGAGATCGTGCAACGCATCCGTTCGCCCGAGGGGCAGGTGAGCATCGCCGTCGTGGGCAAGTACATCGCGCTCCCCGACGCCTACAAGTCGCTCTCCGAGGCGCTCTCGCACGGCGGGATCGCCAACAACGTGCACGTGGAGATGCGCTGGATCGACTCGGAGATCTTCGACTCCGAGAACGCCGCGAGCCGCCTCGAGACGGTCGACGGCATCCTCGTGCCCGGGGGCTTCGGCGGGCGCGGCGCCGAAGGCAAGATCGCGGCCGTTACCTACGCACGCGAGCGCAAGCTGCCGTTCTTCGGCATCTGCTTCGGCATGCAGCTCGCGGTGGTCGAGGCGGCGCGCCACTTGGCGGGCTTGGCGGGAGCGAACTCCACCGAGTTCGGTCCGTGCGAGGAGCCGGTCGTGGGCCTGCTCACCGAATGGGTGCGCGAGGGCGGGATCGAGCGCCGCGGCCAGGGGGATAATCTGGGCGGCACCATGCGTCTTGGAGTCTACGACTGCGTGCTGCGCGAAGGCAGCCGCGCGCGCGCGATTTACGGGCGTGAGCGCATCGCCGAGCGCCACCGGCACCGCTACGAGGTCAACCCTCGCTATGTGCCGCCGCTCGAGGCCGCCGGGCTCATGTTCTCCGGCCTCTCGCCCGACGGCACGCTGCCCGAGATCGCCGAGCTTGTCGATCATCCGTGGTTCGTCGGCGTGCAGTTCCATCCCGAGTTCAAGTCGCGCCCCTTCGACCCGCATCCGCTCTTCAAGTCGTTCATCCGGGCCGCGGTCGATCAGTCGCGGCTGGTGTGACAGGGCAACAACGAGGAGTCGTCCACGGTGAGCGAGCCGCGCCACGTCAAGGTCGGGCCCGTTGAGTTCGGCAATGACTTGCCGCTCGCGCTGATCGCCGGTCCGTGCGTTATCGAGAGCCGCGCGCACGCGCTCGAGATGGCGCACGCGCTCGTCGAGATCACGGCCAAGCTCAAGATCGGCCTCGTGTACAAGAGTTCCTACGACAAGGCCAACCGCACGAGCATTAAGAGCGCGCGCGGGGTCGGCCTCGACGAGGGTCTGCCGATCCTGGCCGATGTGCGCGAGGAGTGCGGTTGCCCGGTGCTCACCGACGTGCACGAGCCCGAGCAGTGCGCGCGCGCCGCGCAAGCAGTGGATGTGCTCCAGATTCCGGCCTTCCTCTGCCGCCAGACCGATCTGCTGCTGGCCGCGGCGCAGACGGGCAGGGCGATCAACATCAAGAAGGGCCAGTTCCTGGCACCCTGGGACATGGCCAACGTGGTGGCCAAGATGGATGCCGCGGGCAACCGCAACGTGCTCGTCTGCGAGCGCGGCGTCTCCTTCGGCTACAACACGCTCATCTCCGACATGCGCGCGCTGCCCGTGCTCGCGGCCACGGGCTGCCCGGTGGTGTTCGATGCAACGCACTCGGTGCAGCAGCCGGGCGGCCTCGGCGGCAAGAGCGGAGGCCAGCGCGAGTTCGTGCCCGTGCTCGCGCGCGCGGCCGTCGCGGTGGGCGTCGCCGCCCTTTTCATGGAGACGCACCAGGACCCGGACAACGCGCCTTCCGACGGCCCTAATATGGTTCCGCTCAAGG
>CAZVZP010000309.1:0-1760 GCA_964631625.1 uncultured Hyphomicrobiales bacterium
TCATCAGCCTGTAGCCCAAGCACGACTGGGATTTGGCCGCGGGCGCCCTCCTGGTCGAGGAGGCGGGCGGCCGGGTGAGCGCCGCCGATGGCGCGGCGCTTTGCTTCAATCAGAGGAGCGCCCGCGTGCCCCACGTGGTGGCGAGCAACGGGCGCTTGCACGCGGCGCTCATCGCCCGTCTTGCGGCCGCCACGCGGGGAGAGACCTAAGCCGCAGCCCCAAGTGGCCCCGCCGCCCGCCCCGTGCTATGGTCGCGTCCGACTGAATCGCAAGTTTCATTGGTCGTCCAAGGCTTTGTCGAGCGATCCACCGAGCGGCGTACAGCGGTCGACCCGCGTCCTCCTCACGCGCCTCCTCAAAGATCACGTCCGTCCTCATCTTGGCCGGCTCGCGCTCGCCATCGGCTGCATGGTGATCACGGCGGGCTCGACCGCGCTCTTGGCCCGCCTCATGGAGCCGGCGTTCGATGGCGTGTTCATCCGCAAGGACCGGGAGCTGCTACTCCTCGTACCCTTGGCCCTGCTCGTCGTCACGCTCATCAAGGGCGCCGCGACCTACGGCGAGTCGGTGCTCATGGTCTGGGTCGGGCAGCGCATCATTTCCGACCTCCAGAAGAAGCTGTTCGGCCGTCTCCTGCGGCTCGATCTCGCGTTCTTCCATGCTTCGGGGACGGGCCGGCTCATCGCGCGCCTGATCAACGACGTCAACATGATGCGCGACTCGGTTTCGCGCGTGCTCACGGGCATCGCCAAGGACGCGCTGACCTTGCTGTTTCTCGTCGCCGTCATGTTCGATACGGATTGGAGACTGGCGCTCATCGCCTTCGTGGTGTTCCCCCTCGCTGTTTTTCCGATTGCGCGCATCGGCCGGCGCATGCGCAAGATCATCAGCGGCCAGCTCGAGGAGATCGGCCACTATATGGCGCGCCTCTCGGAGGCGTTCTCGGGCATCCGCCACGTCAAGGCCTACAACCGCGAGCTTTACGAGCAGGCGCGCACCGACGCCCTCGTCGAACGCGTGTTCCGCATCATCGCCAAGGCCTCGCGCGTGCGCTCGCTCACGGGCCCCGTCATGGAGACGTTGGGGGGCCTGGCCATCGCCGCGATCATCCTTTACGGCGGCTACCAGATAATCGCCGGGGTGACCACGCCGGGCGAGTTATCCGCCTTCGTGACCGCGCTCCTGCTCGCCTACAGGCCGGCCAAGAACCTGGCCAACCTCAACACCAACCTGCAGGAGGGCATGGCCGCGGCCCAGCGGGTGTTCGACCTCATGGACCGCGAGCCCGAAATCCGCGACCGCACCGACGCCCGACCGCTTGGCGTCACCGGGGGCGCGATCCGCTTCGATCGTGTCTCCTTCGCCTACGACGAGGTGCCGGCGCTGCACGAGGTCTCGTTCGAGATTGCCGCGGGCAAGCGGGTCGCCCTCGTCGGCCCCTCGGGCGCGGGCAAATCGACGATCTTGAGCCTGATCCCGCGCTTCTACGACGTGGCCCAAGGTCGCGTCTCGATCGACGGGCAGGACGTGCGCGAGGTGACGCTCGAATCGCTCCGCGAGGCGCTCGCGCTCGTGAGCCAGGAGCCCTTCCTGTTCGACGACACGATCCGGGCCAACATCGCCTACGGCCGGCTCGAGGCCTCGACGGAGGCGATCGAGGCGGCGGCGCGCGCGGCCGCCGCGCACGATTTCATCGTCAATCTGCCGCAAGGCTACGACACCACGATCGGCGAGCGCGGGGTCAAGCTCTCGGGCGGCCA
>CAZVZP010000310.1:0-1691 GCA_964631625.1 uncultured Hyphomicrobiales bacterium
CGTCTCGAAGGATGAGGGTCATCGGGGACTCATGTGTTGAAACGAGACCGCTAGTCTCATGGAGCGGCAGGGTGCGACGTTGGGCGGCTCATGTCATTAGCGCCATTTGTGCGATGGTGCGGTATCGCGGTGGCAAACGAGGGGGCCGAAGGGCCCGATGAGCGAGGGCTTGCGCGAACATTTTTTGGGTTGGCAGTGCCGCATCCGTCAGCTCGCGGTGCGCGAGCAGGGCGGGCGGCCGAGCGAGGGCATGAGGCCCAAGGCTACGGCGCTTGACGGGCGCGAGCTCGCGCGGGCGATCACGACCGTGCTCGTCGAGTCGGAGCCCGACGAGACGATCAAGCTGTTCCGCCATATCGCGCGCAAGACGGAAGACCCGCGATCGCGCTACGCCGAGGCGCTCCAGGTTCTGTGCGCCGCCCACTACCAATATCCGCAGAACTTCAGCGACGCGCCGACGGCGTTGTTTACCCCGGACTCGGCCCTCGCGGCGGCGCTGCTCGAGCTCGGGCGGTGCATGCTCCACTTCGAGCAGTTCGGCCAGCGTTACCGGCTTCCTTGCGCCGTGGTCGAGCTCCGCCCGCGCGAGGCCGCCTTTCAGGCCACCTACTGGCACAACTTTCTGTTCAACCCGCAGTTGCCGCCCCACGTGCGCATTCTGGCCTTCGAGCCCGATTGGGCGAAGGCATCGGCGGCTCGCGGGCTTGAGGACGCGGTGCTCGACTGAGCACCACTAGAGCAATATCCACTCAGATTGAACCGGACGGTTCAATCTGAGTGGATGAAATTGCTCTAGATTTAAAGACGATAGAGCAGCTTTATCCGGTCGTTGGATCGCTGAAAGCGATTCCAACTGACCGGATGCTGCTCTAGCGCAATACACACCAAAAAACCCGGCGCCCCCAAAGAGGCGCCCGGCGCCTCGTGAAACGGCGCGCTACTCGAACTTCCGGTAGGCCTTGTAGAGGTCCACCAGCGGGTGGCGCTTGGACATCTGGAACTTGATCAAGAGCTCGCGCGCCAGCATGTCGCGGTCCTGCTGATTGTCCGGGAGCTTCATGTCCCGGGGCACGGTCACCCAGCCGTTGGCATTGCGATCGAACACGGCGGGACGGCCCTCCTCGTAGCCCATGTGCACGTCCTCGAGCCAGTTGAGGTCGCTCCAGCCCATGGTCTCCATGTATTTCTCGAGGAAGGGGGTGAGCCGGCTGTAGTCGGGCACGAGGTTGACGTCGTAGCGGTAGCCGATGTGCTGGCCGATCTCCTTCTCCCGCGCGCTGTCGAGCCCGCTGTGGGTGAGGAAGTAATCGAGCTCCTTGCCGCGCCGCTTCTTCCCGGCGGGGGCGGCCCGTGAGGCGTTCTTGCTCTTGGTCTTCGCCATGCTCGCCTCCTAGTAACGCTTCATGTCGGGCCGGCCGACCGTGTGCTGCGAACCCGCGAGCGGCACCATGCAGAGCGCCGAGGCCTCCATGGTGAGCGCCGCCAAATCCTCGGGCTCGAGCGAATGCACGTTGGTCTTGCCGCAGGCGCGCGCCAGCATCTGGCATTCGATGGTGAGCGTGTGCAGGAAGTTGTACACGCGCTCGGCGGCCTCGTCGGGATCGAGCCGCTTGCGCAGCACCGGGTCCTGGGTCGTCACGCCGACCGGGCAGCGCCCGGTATGGCAGTGATAGCAGTAGCCGGCCTCGACG
>CAZVZP010000311.1:0-1666 GCA_964631625.1 uncultured Hyphomicrobiales bacterium
CATTTTTTCTCTTCCATCGCAGTGGTCGGTTGAGATGTGTGAATGCCGTAGCCCCGCGCGGGGCGTATCAAGGGAAGCAAGAGGCCACACCATTTATTCTCCCCCCTTGCGGGGGAGGGTTGGGGCGGGGGATCCAGCGGTTGGCTCAAGGCAATCTCGCGTGATTTGACTCCGCCAGAGATCGCTCGAGCACCCGGCGGCTCATCGCTTCCCGAGGTTCGCTCTCAGTGGCAAGGCGACGCGGGATCGCGGGCGTTTGAGCGAGGCCCTCACGGCGTCGCGCCTGCCTCGGCGCCCGCGCGCATGTGCTCGAGCAGCTCGAGGTTCTTCGAGGCCGGCTCGTAGAAGCTTGCGCTGGTCTCCATCGACTGGGCGAGGTAGGCCTCGGCCTCGGCGAAGTCGCCGCGCATCATGGCGATGTAGCCGATGTTGTTGAGCATGGCCGCGCGCTCCTGCGCTGCGAGGCCGAACGCGGCCTCGCGATAGCGGCCCTGCCAGGCCATCGTCAGGCGCAGGTTCGTCCGGGCCACCGCCGCCTCCGGATCGAGCGCGATCGCCTGCTCGAACTCGCGTTCCGCCTCCGAAAAGCGGCCTTGAGCGAGCAACGAATAGCCGCGGTTGTTACGCACGTCCGCATCCTTGGGCGCGAGCTCGAGCGCCCGGCCGTAAGCCTCCTCGGCCTTCGACCAGTTGCCCTGCGAATCGTGATAGATGCCGAGCGCATTCCAGGCCCTAACCAGCGACGGATCGGCGGTCGTCGCCGCCTCGAGCGCGCGATACGCTTCGTCCATGGCCTCGAGCCGAAGCTGGCTGATGCCGATACCCTGCAGGGCCCGGGCGCGTAAGCCCGGCTCCCCTTCGACCCGCTTGAACAGATTGAGCGCGTTCGCGAACTGTCCCCGGACGAGGTTGACCTCGCCCAAGAGGTAGAGCGCCTCGGCTTCTTCCGGGTTGGCCCTCAGGACGCGGGCCAGGATCTGCGTGGCCTCGACGTAGCGCCGCTCATCGACCGCGATCTGCACTTCGCCGAGGGCGGCCGGGACGTCGATCGAGCCGCGGCGCTCCTCCTGCAACACCTCGTCAAGCGATTCGGCCGTGCCCTCCGATTCGCCGGTACCGGCACAGCCGACGGTCAGCACGGCCAACAGCAGAGCGAAGAGCGATCCGAGAAGGGAAGACGCCCGGCTCCGCCTCATGCGCTGAGGCCGTCGGCCCTCGCGATGAGTTCGTGGTCGAAGTCGAGCATGTCGCCGCCCAGGAGCAGGCGCAGGTCGGACCAGCCGCTCTCGTCGAGCTTAAGCTCGACCCGAACGGGCAGGGCGGCGGCCAAGGCTTCGGCCGCCCGCTCGTGGCCCGGGTGATACAAGACGACGCTCGCCGTGTAGGCGTAGTGATCCGCGTTGGTCAGGCGATCGACCGGAACGCCGGTGACCTCGAGATAATCGCGCATGCGCGCCGCCATCTTGGTGCGCCCGGCGCCGTTCGAAACCTCGATGACGAGGTCGTGCAGGCCCGGCCCGCGTGCCAGTGCGGCCGCCTGCGGATGGGGCGTGCTCTTGGGCGCGGGCGAACCGATCGCCACCGCCTGAGCGTTGCGATGGGACGAAGTCGGAGACCAGACGCTGAGCGTTGCGGGGGGGTACGGCACAGCGACGGCCGCCGGCTC
>CAZVZP010000312.1:0-1655 GCA_964631625.1 uncultured Hyphomicrobiales bacterium
GTCCGCGGGAGTATCGACACCCAAGGGAACGGTGTCAACGAGCGCCACGTCGATGCGCATGCCGGCCTCGAGCGCGCGCAGCTGCTCGAGGCGCTCGCGCTCTTCGAGCGGACCCGGGGGCAAGCGGACGAAGCGCTCGAGCGCATCGCGGCGGAAGGCGTAAAGCCCGATGTGATGGAGGAGCGGCCCTTCGCCCGAGGGGGCCGTGGCGCGGGTGAAATAGAGCGCGCGGCCCCGCCGCTCTCCGCTCTTGAGCGAGACCACGGCCTTGACCACGTTGGGGTCGTTGCGCTCAGCCGCATCGGTGATTGTGGCCGCGAGCGTGCCGATCGCGACCTCCGGGTCATCCAACAGGTCGAGCGCGTAGCGGGGCAGCGCGGGATCGAGCGTCGGCAGATCGCCCTGGACGTTGATCACGGCGTCGTGGGCTCGGCTCGGGTCGATCCGGGTCACGGCCTCGTGGATGCGGTCCGAGCCCGAAGGGTGATCGGGGCGCGTGAGCACCGCGCGCCCGCCTGCCCGCTCGATGATCTCCGCGATCTCGGGCTCGGCGCAGGCGACCACGACGGGTCCGAGGCCGGCCGCCAGCGCGCGCCGGTAGACGTGCACGATCATCGGAATGCCGGCGATCGGCAGAAGCGGCTTGTCGGGCAGTCGCGTCGCGCGCCGCCGGGCCGGAATGATCGTGAGCGGATTGAGGGGCGCGCTCAACGGCCTCTCCCTCGAACGCTGCCGGCGGCGTGGCGCCTTCGGCGCGAACCGTCTTTCCGCGTGCGCGATCGAAGGCCAATGCACGCAGGCATCGTGCCGCTCTTATAGGGGTTGGACAGGGTCGAGGGAAGCGTCTAATCTCCCCCGCGATTTTCTCGAGCCGTCCTCCGAACAGCGCATGTCCGGATTCGAATTCAACAAGATCGCGGGGGCCCTTCTGTTCACCGCGCTCGTCGTGATCGGCGCGCGCGTGCTCACCAATCACCTCTATGGCGTGGTCGAGCACGGGGGGGAAGGGGTGGCGCACGAGGCGGCCTCCGCCGAGGCCGAGATGCCGCTGGAGCCAAGCCCGAGCGCGCCGCCCGAAGCGGCCGAGCCCGGCACGGCAGAGGCCCCTCTTCCGGAAGGAATGGCCGTGGCAGCGGTGGCCCCGGAAGGCGCGGCGGCCCCGGAGGGCGCGGCGGTGCCGGCTGCGGGCCTGGCGGCTCTCTTGGCCGCGGCGTCACCGGAGGCGGGCCAGAAGGTCGGCAAGAAATGCGCCACCTGCCACAGCTTCGAGAAGGGCGGCGCACACAAGGGCGGAGGCGGACCCACGCTGTGGGGCATCGTGGGTCGCCCGGTGGCGAGCGCCGAAGGCTTCGCTTACTCGGACGCGCTTAAGGGCCTCGGCGGCGAGTGGAGCTTCGAGCGTCTCAATGAGTATCTGAGCGATCCCAAGGCCTATGCGCCGGGCACGAAGATGAACTTCCGCGGCCTCAAGAACGAGGCCGATCGTGCCGACCTCATCGCGCTGCTGCGAAGTTTGAGCGATGCGCCCACCCCGCTGCCCGGCCAATAATCGATTCGGGGATGTCGGCGCGTCCGGCGTCTAGTGGCGCAATTGGATTAAGTGGAGGCACCCCCTCCCCCTACCCCCTCCCGCGAGGGGAGGGGGAAGAAATAAA
>CAZVZP010000313.1:0-1636 GCA_964631625.1 uncultured Hyphomicrobiales bacterium
AGAAGCCGCGCGCGCTCTTGCGTCGCTGGATCGAGGACTTCACCGATCCGGGGGATCGCATCGTGGACCCGTTCGCGGGCAGCGGTGTGCTCGGCGAGGTGGCGCTCGAGCTCGGCCGGCGCGCGGTTCTGATCGAAAAGGATCCCGCACATGTCAACGCAATTCTGCGCAGGCTCGCTAAGACGCGGCAACGACTGACACAAACCGAGCTCGACCTCGAGAGCGGAACTTAGCAACTTGCCGGGCCGAGCTCGCCGCCTGTAGGGTGGCGGGCTCGGCCGTAGGGCTGGGCGCCTGCAAGCGGGCGCGGAGGGATCGCCGGTCACTGTGGCGATCGGGAGGCCGATCCCGTCCGCGCTCGCTTGGATGCTCTCTAGCCTGGAGGCACTACCACACGACGGCGGCGAGCTCGGCGGGGCTCGCGCGGCCGAGCTCTACCTCGAGCCGCTTGAGTTCTCGGCCGAGCTCGTGGCGCCGCGGGGCTCGGTCTACGACAGCGCCGCGGCCGATGCCGAGCTCGAGCGAGCTTGCGCGAGCTCGGACAAGGCGCCCGCGTTCCCCGAGCGCCGCCAGACCTATCGTGCGTTTCGTTCGTCAGTTTCACACGCGCTTTTTGATCTCGGCGCGAGCCTGCCGCCCGGCAAGATCCGGCGCGCGATGAAAAAACGCGCCGTGCGCTTGAGCCGTTGCGGCATGGCTGTGCGCGTGCGCCAGTGCGAAGCGTGCGGCGACTACCGCGCAGGCTCCGGCGTGATCGGCAGCTACGACGCGAAGTGCGAGTGCCGCACCTGTCCCGTGTGCGCTCGAGCTCGCGCCGCGGGCGTGCGCGAGTGGCTAGGCCGCGCGCTCGAGCTCGCGCAGGAGCGTTTGACGGTTAAGCTCGGCGCGCCGCGAGCCTGGAAGCACATCACGTTCACGTTGCGCAGGGATCCGAGCTCGGACGCCGATCACTGCTGGCAAGTGCTCCGCGCTAGGATCCGTGCGCTGCAAGCCGGGTTCCGCAAGTTGTGGCGCGCGTGGAAGCACATCCCCGGTGCCGGTGCGATGCTCACAATTGAGATTGCCGGATCGGGTCACGTCCACGCGCACGCGCTCGTGCTCGGCCCAACATCGATCGCGCCTGGCTGGGTGTCAGAAGTCATGGGTCGGGCGAGCGCGCATTGTAGCTCGACGTTGCGGCCGTTCGTGGCGATTCAGACGATCGAGCCTGGCAAGGCCGTGCTCGAGGTGGGCAAGTACCACTGCAAGCTGCCTGGCATCCGTGCCGAAAAATGGCTCGCGGGGCACAAGCTGCCGGTGATGCATCCCGAGCTTGCGGCGCGCTGGGAGCTCGCCACGTACTCGCAACGCCTGCGCGAGCGATACGGGGGTCTGCGCGAGATCCCGCTAGACGAATCCGTGCGCCACGGCGACGCGATCCTGCTCAGCTCGGCCGAGCTCGCCGAGGCCGATTCGCAGAAGTGTTGCGCCGCGTGCGGGGTGGTCGCGCCTGGCTACCGGTGGGCGGTGTGGCCGGACTCGCTAGCGGGCTGGGTCGGCTATTGCTGGGCGCGCGGGTCGCCCGCGCTCGCGATGCCGCTTGCGCGCAGTGCGCTTGAGGGCTCGACTGACGCGCTCGAAGTGGTGACAACCGCCG
>CAZVZP010000314.1:0-1613 GCA_964631625.1 uncultured Hyphomicrobiales bacterium
TGGGCGAGCTCGGCGCGAATGCCTTGCGCCTTCTGGCCGACCAGCGTGCCCGTGAACTGGCCGTAGGCGGCGCTCTCGGCGGGAGCGGCGGAGAGCGGGGCCGCGGTCATGGGGGCGGGCTCGGGGTAGAGCGTGGGCGTGCCCGCGGCTTCGCTCGGACTGGGCGCGATCGGCTCGGCATAGACGGGCTCCTCCGCGCCGCTCAATCCCGGAAAGATATCCTCGACTGTGGAGCAGCCGCTCAACACGAGCGCAACGGCCGCGACCGCCGCCGCCGATGTGATTCTGCGTGCCATGGCCCCCGACCCCCCGCGTCGCAAAGGCCCCAGCAAGCGCCCGAGATGCCGGACCGGCGGGAAAAATGAAGTCTTGCTGGTCTTCCTCACTGCTTGTCGAGTTTAGCCAAAGGGCATAGGCGCCACAAGCCGGTTCGCCCGCGGGCTCGGCCGAGGCCGAAGGTCGCTTCCGCCTCGCATGGCGCCCGCGCGGCCCGTGCGCTTGCTTGGCCGCGGCGAGATGCAGTAGTGTCCAGCGCGCCACCGCCGCGCTCGCGGCCGAGCCGGCGGTCCGCGCTGCGCCCGTAGCTCAATTGGATAGAGCACCAGACTACGGATCTGGGGGTTAGGGGTTCGACTCCCTTCGGGCGCGCCAATTTTCTCAACTCGTGGCGTCTCTGACCCGAGCCCCAAGTTTCATCCGGGCCGAAATACGGTCTGTTCGGCGCCTGAGCCTGTCCGGCTCGGTGGCGCAATGGGACGGTGTGCGCAAGCCGCGTGGACACGAGCCCCTGGGGGCTAGCCTTGCGGCGCCGCGCTAAATGGCCGGGCGCGGGTGGCGTTCGCCTTCTGCGGCGAGGGCTCTCCCCGTGGCTTAGACGCTCGGCCGAACGTTCTGATTGAGGCGGAAGAGGTTGCCGGGGTCGTATTTGTTCTTGAGCTTAACCAGGCGCGCGTAAGTCGAGGGTCCGTAGGCCGCCTTGACGCGATCGGGGCCTTCGTCCGCCGCCTCGGCGAGGTAATTGACATAGACGCCGCCCGAAGAGAACGGCTTGAGGCCGCGCCAGTAGCCCCGCACCCATTCGGTGTTCGCCTGGTTGTCTTGCGCCTTGGGCCAGATGCCGAGAGTGAGCACGATGTAGCGCGCGCTGCGGTGGGGAAACGCCGTGGCATCGGGGGCGACGCGCCCGGCCGCGCCCGCCGTATGCTCGATGCCGACGACGATCGAGGGTGCCGGGACCGTGGCGAAGCCGCCGACCAGCGCCTCGATCGCGCCCTCGCTCAAGTCGGCCAGCGCGTCCGACTTCCAATAGTTCTGCCAGCCGAACGGAAAGGCCGCCTCGATCATCGACTGAAGGGCCAAGTAATCCATGGGCGCAATGGTATCGGCGACCGGCGGGCCGAAGGCGCGAAGCTCTTTGAGCGCCCGCTCGCCCGCTTCGAGGGGGCCGTTGTAGCAGACGGCGATGGCGAGCACCGGCGCGCCGTCGGGCGAGGTTAGGAGCACGGCCGTGGCCGTGAGCTCGTCGGGCATCGCCGCCGCGAATCCGCGCAGGTGCGCGAGCGCCCGGCGCGCCTGGTCGAGCGGGTGGATCACCATGCCCGCCAAGACCTTGC
>CAZVZP010000315.1:0-1329 GCA_964631625.1 uncultured Hyphomicrobiales bacterium
CCTACCTGGCGCTCGAGGACTCTTGCCCGCCGCTCGCCGCGCTCTTCGGCCTGCGCGGCCTCCTGGGCCTGCGCTCGCCGGTCAACTCGCTCGCGCGCGAGCTCAACCCCTTCCGAGCGCCGTATCAGCTGCAGGGCGTGTTCCATCCGACCTACCGGGAGCCCCACGCTGCAACCGCCGGCCTGCTCGGCCAACCCCACGCGGCGGTGTTCAAGGGTGTGGGCGGCGAGGTTCAGCGCAACCCCTACAAGCCCTGCGAGGTCGAGGTGCTGCACGAGGGCTCGCGCCACGAAGAAATTTGGCCCGTCCTCTTGGATGGGCCGGCGTTCAACTGGCGGAGCGAGAAGCTTAACGCGGCGCGCATCGCGGCGCTGTGGCGCGGCACGCTCGATGATCCCGCCCCGCTCGCCGCCGTGACGGGGACGACTGCCATTGCGCTCAAGCTGCTGGGTCGGGCCGCGGATTTCGACAGTGCGCAAGCGCTGGCCTGGGATATGTGGCAGCGCCGCCCGCGGGCCAAGTTCGGCGCCGAGGCTGCCTGAGAGCCCCTGACGGCGAACCCTACGGCGCCCCCTCGCGGCGGGCGCCGCGCTCTGCGTTCTCCACCGCACGCAGGATAAAGCGGAGGAATCCAGGATCGGCGCCGATCGCGCCCGCATAGACGAGCCTGTTGCCCGGAGGATCTCGCTCCGCAAGGAGGCGGCGCACATCGCGGCCCGCATGGAGGCCCTCGGCCGCGAACAGGCCCATGACGATCGAGGGCGAGGGCTGTCGCCGCCCCACGACCTCGCCGAGCCGCGGCGCCTCCTCGAGGAAGGCAGCGGCGACCTCGAGGAAGCCGCCCTGGCGACGCAGCCGCTCGGCGTGCCGACGCAGATTATCGGCCGAGGCCGTATCCTTCGTCGAGCCGTGGCCCACGAGCAGGAGACGGGCCTGCGCCGGCTCGATGCCGCGTTCCGCGCACACGGCCGAGGCCCGCTCACGGATCAAATCGGCGAGCTCGGGATCGATGCCCGGCGGCTCGCAGAAGATCGTGATGCGGTTCGCCGAACGGGCGATCGGGCCGCTGAGGCCGAGCCGCTCGGGGGTGAGCATTCGACTCAAGTCGCCTGCGCTCATGAAATGAGGCACGACGAAGACGCGCGCGCTCATGAAGCGCTCGAGAGCGCCCTCGAGCGGCGGCTCGTCCTTGAGGAATGCCGCCTGCGCCTCGGCAAACAAGCCGAGCGCCCGGATGCGCTCGATGTGCGCAAGAACCGAGTCCCGCGCGGCCGGCGTACCGGCTGCGCCGTGCCCGACGAGAAGAATGCCCGCATCCCTCCACGGAGC
>CAZVZP010000315.1:1339-1573 GCA_964631625.1 uncultured Hyphomicrobiales bacterium
GAGCCATGGGCTAATGACTCGTGCCTTCCGAGAGCGCGATCTTGTTGTAGACGTTGTACTTGCCGGACGGCTTGACCATCGAAATCCGCTTGATCTCCTCGAGCGTCTCCGCGTCGTAAACCACCACGGCGCCGTCCCTCTCCATGACGCTGACCAGGGCGAAGCGGCCATCGCGCGTGAACTCCACGTGGGCTGCGGTCTTGCCCGGTGCCGGCGTGAGATTGGCCACGACCT
>CAZVZP010000316.1:0-220 GCA_964631625.1 uncultured Hyphomicrobiales bacterium
GCGCTGCGATCGGCTCGAGATATTGAAGATCGATGGGCGGGGCCGGAACCGGCTCGATGTAGCTCACCTCGATCACCGACATCGCCAAGGGCTCCTCGGCCGGCGCAAGCAAAGCGTAGGACTCTTCCTTGAACAGGAGCCGCTGGGTGGTGAGGCCCGTGCGCTCGATCCAGAGCTCCGGCTCCACCGTCGCCTGGGCGAGCGCGACCGTCTTGGCCGG
>CAZVZP010000316.1:230-1552 GCA_964631625.1 uncultured Hyphomicrobiales bacterium
GCCATCTCGCGCGCGGCCTCGGCGCGCTCCTCGACCATGGCTAAGTTCGCGAGCACCGTGGGCCGACTCTCCGCACCCTGGGCGGCGCGCTCGAGGAACGACTGCGCAACCCGGTAGTCGCCCTGCTGGGCGTAGAAATAGCCGAGGTTGTTGAGGGTCTGGACAGAGCCCGGCGCAAGGGCCAGCGCCTCGCTGAAGTAGCGTTTGGAAAGATCCGCGCGACCCAGCTTGTCATACGCGACGGCAAGCGCATTGAGGCGCTCGACGCTCGTCGGCTCCTGCCGGACCGACTGGCGCAGGGCCTGCACGGCAAGCCCGTACTGGCCCTCCTTGAGATAAGTCTTGCCCTGCGCAAAGGCGCCCAGAGCGTCCACGCCGGCCGCGTCCTCGCCGCCGATGGGACGGACCTCGGGGAGGGTGGTCCCCATGCAGCCGGCCACGACCGCCGAGGCCATGAGTGCCGAAGTTACTGCCAGACGAGCGTTGCGAGCCATATCGAGCCCCCCTTTTGCCCCTACGGCAACCGCCGGCCCCCCCGTCAGCCGCCCCCGAGAGTCGGCAGCAGCGTACGCGAAATCCGGATGATTGCGGGCGTCATGATCACGATAACTAAGCAGGGAAGGATGAAACCGACAAGCGGAAAGGCCATTTTCACAGGCAGCATGTGTGCTTTTTCTTCCGCCCGCAGCATGCGCTTGGCCCGCATCTCGGCGGCATGGACCCGCAGCGCCTGACCGATGCTCGTGCCGAAGCGCTCGGATTGAATCAGCAGGGTCGAGAGCGAGCGAACCTCTTCGATGCCGATCCGTTCGGCCAAGTTGCGCAGCGCCTCCTCGCGGGTCTTGCCCGCCTGGAGTTCGAGGCCCACGAGAAGGAACTGGTTGGAGAGCAGCGGGTGGGAGTTGCCGAGCTCTTGGGCAACCCGCTGCAGGGCGGCGTTCAAGCCCAGGCCTGCCTCGACGCAGACCAGAAGCAGATCGAGCGCGTCGGGGAAGCCTTCGCGTGCAAGCGTCTGGCGGCGCTGGATGCGGTTGGTCACCCACAGCCGTGGCGCATAGAGACCGAAAAGCCCGAGCCCGAGCCCGATGAGCACGATCGTTTGGACGCTGATCTCGCGCGAGGCGAAGGGCAGCGCGGCCAAGAACGCACCCGGCAGCAGAAGTGCCAGAACCGCGCGCAGCGCGTAATAGCGCGTCACCGCCGAGCCTCCCAGGTAGCCGGCCTGGATCAGTTTGCGGCGGATCGTCGAGCGCTGGCTCTCGTCCTGGGGCGCGATGTACTTCTCGAACGGCTGGATGAGCCGGTTCGTGAACTGGCCCCGC
>CAZVZP010000317.1:0-1546 GCA_964631625.1 uncultured Hyphomicrobiales bacterium
GATCACGAGTTGCGATGAGCCCGAGGCCAGCGCCAGCGGCACGAGCAGGGCCTGTAGGATCAGCGTGACGGCGCCCGCGCTGCCGCCTTCGCGCGCGGCGGCCGCATCGAAGGCGTAGGCTCCGGCCTGAACCGGGCGCCGCGGCGCGAACTCGAGGCTGGCCGAGCCGATGCGATCGCCGGAAAGGCTGGCGGCGCAGAGCGTGGCCAGCGCGCGCGCCACGGTGACGTGCTGCGCGGCGAGACCGGGGTTGCGCCGTTTCGCCCGGACGTTGAGGAGCCGGATGCTGCGGCCCGACGCCGCCGCGAGTGCGAGCGCGCTGCGCACCAACTGGCCGCCGCCCTCGCCGTGCGCGCCGTCGATCAGGAGTGGCTCGGCTGCACCCTGCGAGGGACGTGACATGAGGGAAGCCCTTGGCTTGCCGGAGGGGAGGCTTGCGGCCATGCTGGGACCCTTCGGTAAGGCCGCCGCACGCTCTTATGCTAATGAGCTTTGGGCTTGCGGGCGAGCCGGTTCGCTGGGCGGTTCTCTTGTGCCATGAAGCCGCGATTTCATTCGGCCCTCGTCAACGACCCCTTCGGCGACCCAGGGCTCTATCTCGATTTTTTGTTCGAGCGGCGGGCCCTGCTCTTCGATCTGGGCGACATCGCCGTGCTCCCGACGCGCAAGATTCTGCGCCTAACCCAGGTCTTCGTGAGCCACGCCCACATGGATCACTTCTCGGGCTTCGACCGGCTGCTGCGCCTCTCGCTCGGCCGGGACAAACGGCTGGCGCTGTTCGGGCCGCCCGGCTTCATCGAGCGCGTCGAGCACAAGCTCGCGGCTTATACCTGGAACCGCATCCGAGACTACCCCGGCGACTTCGTGCTTCAGGTCTTCGAGTACGGCGGTCAAGGGTCGGGCCGTGCGGCGCGCTTCCGCTCCCGCGAGGCGTTCGCGCGCGAGGACGCAGGCGAGAGCGCCTTTCCGGACGGGGCGTTGCTCGCGGAGGATGGTTTTGTCGTGCGCGCGAGCCCGCTCGATCACGATACGCCCTCGCTCGCCTTCGCGCTCGAGGAGGCGAGCCACGTCAACGTGTTCAAGAGCGCGCTCGAGGCGCACGGGCT
Organism: uncultured Hyphomicrobiales bacterium; assembly: GCA_964631625.1. Lineage (GTDB taxonomy): Bacteria > Pseudomonadota > Alphaproteobacteria > UBA828 > JAPUJA01 > CAZVZP01. The sequence goes on from CAZVZP010000317.1 coordinate 1,107, forward strand.
CGCGGTGGGACCCTGGCTCGGCGCGCTCAAGTCCGCGGCTCGGCAAGGCCTCGCTCCCGACACGCCGATCCACTGCACCCGGACCGAGAAGGCGGGCGGGGGCGAGGTCGCGCTTCCTCTGGGCGAGCTCTGCGCGAGCGTGCTCTCGGTGGGCTCCGGACAGAAGATCGCGTATGCGGTTGATCTCGTCTTCACGGAGGCGAACGCACGGCGGCTCGCCGCTCTCGCATCCGCGGCCGACCTCCTCTTCATCGAGGCCGTGTTTCTCGAGGAAGATGCGGCGCTCGCGGCTCGACGCTTTCACCTGACCGCAAGACAGGCGGGCGAGATCGCCCGGCGCGCGGGCGCGAAACGCGCGATCCCGTTTCATTTCTCACCCCGTTACGCGGACCGGCCCGGGGCGCTCGCGGCGGAGTTCGAGGCGGCGTTCGCGGCCGCCG
>CAZVZP010000318.1:0-1511 GCA_964631625.1 uncultured Hyphomicrobiales bacterium
TTCCACTTCGCCAAATAACGTTCTAGCCTCGGTGCGAGTCGAGGAAGTCGAGGAGGACCGGGAAGTAGGCCTCGGGCTCCTCGAAGAACGGCGTGTGCGAGGAGTTGGGGAACACGACGATGGTCGAGTTGGGCAGCCGATCGTGCATCATCCGCGCGCCCTCGGGCGTCAGCTCGTCGTGCATGCCGGAAAGCACGAGGCAGGGCACCGTGATGCGGTGGAGCTCCTTAAGCCAGCTCACGTCCTTGAGCGTGCCTGTGCAGCAGAACTCGTTCGGCCCCCACATGGTGCCGTAGACGTCCATGTTGATCGCCTCGAGCGAGCGCTGCAAAGGCTTGGGCCATTGCTGGCAGCGGCACAGGTGCCGGTAGTAGAGGATGGTGACCGCGGCCAGGTACTCCGGATGGTTCGTGGTGCCGGCCGCCTCGTGGCGCTGCATCATCTCGACCGTCTCCGAGCCGAGCGCGCCGCGAAGCCGCTTCATCTCGGCGAAGGTGTGCGGGATGTCGGCCGAGCCGTTGGCGACGATGAAGGTCTTCACGTTGTCGAGGTATTTCAGGCAATAGGCCTGGCCGAGCCAGGTGCCCCAGGACTGGCCCAGGAGATGCACGCGCTTGAGCTTGAGCGCGGAGCGCACCGCTTCGCATTCCTCGACGTAGCGCTCGACGTTGTAGAGCGAGGTGTCCTTGGGCCGATCGGAGGCGCCGCAGCCCAGCTGGTCGTAGGAGATGACCCGGTAGCCGTGCTCGGCCAGCCTCGAATGGGAATCGCGCACGTAGTCGCAGGAAAGCCCGGGGCCCCCGTGCAGGCACAGCAAAACCTCGTCGCCCGCGCCGAAGCTGTAGGTCGCGACCTCGCCGCCCGGCACCTTGACGCGGACCGCCGAATCCGGCTTGCGCTCCTCCACCTTAAGCCCTCCCCTGGACAACGGCGCGGCACGTTTCCCTTGCGCCGCGCCGACCCGAAAACCTTCCGGCCGCGCCCTGCGCGCGGCGCGCCTCGCTTACGCCGCCTTCGGCGCCGCGCCCTTCACGTCCTCCCCCACGTAGGCCTCGAACTGTCGGAAATTCTGATGGAAGCGGCCCACCAGGTCGCGCGCCGTCTTATCGTAGGCGCTCTTGTCCGCCCAGGTGCCGCGCGCATTCAGCACTTCGTTGGGAACCCCGGGGCAGCTCTGCGGCACCAGGAGGCCGAAGAGGTTGTCGCCGCGCATCGCAATCTTGGCGAGCGAGCCGTCGAGCGCGGCCTTCAAGAGCGCGCGGGTGTAGGCGATCTTCATGCGGCTCCCCACGCCGTAGGCGCCGCCGCTCCAACCGGTGTTGACGAGCCAGCACTCGGCGCCATGGGCGCTGATCTTCTCGCGCAGCATGCGCGCGTAGACCGAAGGGTGGCGCGGCATGAAGGGCGCGCCGAAGCACGTCGAAAACGTGGCTTGCGGCTCGGTGCCCAAGCCCTTCTCGGTGCCCGCGACCTTGGCGGTGTAGCCCGAGAGGAAGTGGTACATCGCCTGG